>NZ_JBHYZP010000117.1:0-1059 GCF_042752355.1 Streptomyces sp. NPDC059255 | reverse complement strand
ACCCTGGTGGGTTCGGTCCTCCACGAAGTCTTACCTCCGCTTCAACCTGCCCATGGCTAGATCACTCCGCTTCGGGTCTTGAGCGCGCTACTATATCGCCCTGTTCGGACTCGCTTTCGCTACGGCTTCCCCACACGGGTTAACCTCGCAACACACCGCAAACTCGCAGGCTCATTCTTCAAAAGGCACGCAGTCACGACTGACAGCACAAGTGCTGCCAGCGACGCTCCCACGGCTTGTAGGCACACGGTTTCAGGTACTATTTCACTCCGCTCCCGCGGTACTTTTCACCATTCCCTCACGGTACTATCCGCTATCGGTCACCAGGGAATATTTAGGCTTAGCGGGTGGTCCCGCCAGATTCACACGGGATTTCTCGGGCCCCGTGCTACTTGGGTGTCGCACAAGCAAGCCGTACAGATTTCAGCTACGGGGGTCTTACCCTCTACGCCGGACCTTTCGCATGTCCTTCGCCTATCCATACGGTTTCTGACTTGCCCAGCAGTCGGCAGACTACTGAAGTACGATCCCACAACCCCGCATGCGCAACCCCTGCCGGGTATCACACGCATACGGTTTGGCCTCATCCGGTTTCGCTCGCCACTACTCCCGGAATCACGGTTGTTTTCTCTTCCTGAGGGTACTGAGATGTTTCACTTCCCCTCGTTCCCTCCACACTGCCTATGTGTTCAGCAGCGGGTGACAGCCCATGACGACTGCCGGGTTTCCCCATTCGGACACCCCCGGATCAAAGCTCGGTTGACAGCTCCCCGGGGCCTATCGCGGCCTCCCACGTCCTTCATCGGTTCCTGGTACCAAGGCATCCACCGTGCGCCCTTAAAAACTTGGCCACAGATGCTCGCGTCCACTGTGCAGTTCTCAAACAACGACCAGCCACCCACCACCCCACCCCCACAGGGGCGAGTTCACTGGGGCCGGCAACCGAAGGGCGAGCAGCGCTCGCACCCTCAGACACCCAACAGCGTGCCCGACCCGGTCCCCTGACTCTCACGTTCCACGCCGAAGCAGTACTGGTGAGTCCAGAAAACCGTGCCGAGT
>NZ_JBHYZP010000116.1:0-1107 GCF_042752355.1 Streptomyces sp. NPDC059255 | reverse complement strand
CTAGGGCCTGTTGCGAAAGTGGATCTTGGTCGTGAATGATCACGTGTCGTGGAGCGTGGTGGAGATCTGACAAGTAGCCAGTGGGCCCGGCTGGAGCCGTTACTGCCAAGGGGTATCAAGCCCGGCCGTCCGCGGGTCTGGACGCGGCGTCAGTTGGTAGACGGCATACGGTGGCGGACCCGGACTGGTGCCCCTTGGCGCGACGTGCCTGATCGCTACGGACCCTGGGACCGGGTCTACGACCTATTCCGGCGCTGGCAGCGGAACGGCACCTGGGCCCGGATCGTCACCCAACTCCAGGCAGAGGCCGATGCAAAGGGCCTGATCAGATGGGAGGTGAACGTCGACTCCACCGTCTGCCGGGCCCACCAGCATGCGGCCGGGGCGGCGAAAAGGGGGGCCTTCAAAAGGAGTCGCCCGGCGGCATGGCCATTGAGCCGCCTGACCATGGCCTCGGACGCTCCCGGGGCGGGCTGACCACCAAGATTCACCTCGCCGTCGAGCAGGGGCAGAAGCCGCTCTCGATCGTGATCACGGCCGGTCAGCGGGGCGACTCCCCGCAGTTCAAGCCGGTCCTGGACGCGATCCGGGTGCCACGACTCGGTCCTGGACGGCCTCGCAGCAGACCGGAGCGAGTGCGGGCTGACAAGGCGTACGACTCCCGCCGCAACCGAGCCTACCTGCGCAGACGTGGGATCAGAGCGACCATCCCTATCCCTGCGGATCGCGTCCGCAACCGCCACAGGCTCGGCTCCAGAGGTGGTCGGCCACCGAAGTTCGACAAGGCCGACTACAAAGCTCGGCACGCGGTCGAGTGCGGGATCAATCGTCTCAAGCGTCACCGTGCAGTGGCCACGAGATACGACAAACTGGCCGTTCGCTACGAAGCCACTGTGCTGGTCGCGGTGATCAACGAATGGATATGAGTAGCTCCGGCACGCTCGTGATCGCTAGCCTCGCCGGCTATGAAGCAGCGTCAACAGAAGAAGCTCTCCCTCCGCCTCTTCGGGGCAGTCCTGACAGGCGACGCCAGGAGCACGAAAGCCCTGTTGCGCAGTGGAGCAAGTCCAGAGAGGAGGAACAGCGACGGCACCACTCCGCTGTATC
>NZ_JBHYZP010000115.1:0-1120 GCF_042752355.1 Streptomyces sp. NPDC059255 | reverse complement strand
TCTACCGGACGGGTGATGTGGTGCGGTGGCGTGGGGATGGTCGGCTGGATTTCCTGGGCCGGGGTGACGGTCAGGTGAAGGTGCGGGGTTTCCGTATCGAACTCGGCGAGATCGAGGCGGTGCTGGTCCGGCACGCTGCGGTGGGTGTGGCCGCGGTGGTGGCTCGTGAGGACAGGCCAGGCATCAAGCGCTTGGTGGGCTATCTCGTACCGTCGGGTGCGACCGAGGATGTCGATCTCTCCTCTGTACGCGAGCACACTGCGACTCTCTTGCCCGAGTACATGGTGCCGTCGGTGTTCGTGGTGCTGGATGCGTTGCCGTTGACGGTCAACGGGAAGGTGGACCGGCGGGCGTTGCCGGAGCCGTTTTTCGAGGCCGGGGACGAGTATGTCGCTCCACGCACCGAGACGGAGAGGACTCTTGCTGCCGTTTGGGCCGAGGTTCTCGGCGTGGAGCGGGTGGGAGTGGAGGACGACTTCTTCGAGCTGGGCGGGGATTCCATCTCCAGCTTGAAGGTGGTGTCGCGTATCCGGGCCGCGCTGGGGGCCGGGCTCTCGCCGCGCGCTCTGTTCGACCACCCCACCGTCGCCCGGCTCGCCGAGGAGATCACCACTCTTGACGATGCCGTGGAGACGGCCACAGGGTCGGCCATCGAGCCGGCGTCCCGGGACGGTTACCTGCCCCTGTCGTTCGCCCAGGAACGCCTCTGGTTCCTGGAGAACTTCACGCCCGGCGGAGTGGAGTACAACATCACTGGCGGCCTGCGGCTCACCGGAGCCGTCGATCTCCCCGCCCTGCAAACCGCGATAGCGGGACTGGTCGCGCGGCATGAGGCGCTGCGTACGACATTCGACTCCGTAGCGGGTCGCGGCGTGCAGGTGGTGCACGACTCCATGGACGTGCCGGTACGTCGTGTCGTTCCCGGCACCCCGGAAGAACTGGACGCCCTTCTCCGGGCCGAGGCCGCCGCACCCTTCGACCTCACGACAGGGCCACTGGTCAGGGTGCTGCTCGCCGAGATCGAAGAGAACGATCACGTGCTTGTTCTGTCGATGCATCACATCGTGACGGATGGGTGGTCGATGGGTGTGGTGACGCGTGAGTTGAGTGAGTTGTATGG
>NZ_JBHYZP010000114.1:0-1139 GCF_042752355.1 Streptomyces sp. NPDC059255 | reverse complement strand
CTAGTCTTCTGAGTCAGGAATTCTGTTCAGATGTTTAGACTTGGCCTGTGGCACGCACTGGACGGCCGAAGGCCGCGTTGGTTCTGTCGGACGAGGAACGGGCTGCACTCGAGGGGTGGGTGCGGCGCCGTTCCACGCCGCAGGCGTGGGCTCTGCGCTGTCGGATCATCCTGGCCTGCGCGCAGGGTGCTTCCAACAAGGACGTCGCTGCCCGGCTCGGCTCGACGCCGCATGCGGTGGGCCGCTGGCGGGCAAGGTTCGTCGAGCATCGAATCGCCGGCCTGGGAGATATGCCCCGCTCGGGCGGTCCCCGGACGGTGACCGACGAGCAGGTGATCGCGCTGGTCACCAGGACGCTGGAGTCGGCTCCGAAGAACGCGACGCACTGGTCGACGCGCTCGATGGCGAGGAAGACGGGCCTGTCGCAGTCCACGGTGTCGCGGGTCTGGCGGGCGTTCGGTCTCCAGCCACACCGCTCGGAGACGTTCAAGCTGTCGACAGACCCGTACTTCGTCGACAAGGTCCACGATGTCGTCGGCCTCTATCTGGACCCGCCCGAGCGGGCTCTGGTCTTCTGTGTCGACGAGAAGTCGCAGATCCAGGCCCTCGACCGGTCGCAGCCGGTGCTGCCGATGATGCCCGGAGTGCCCCAACGCGTCACGCACGACTACGTCCGCGCCGGCACCACCACCCTCTTCGCGGCCCTGGAGGTCGCCACCGGCAAGGTCATCGGCTCCCTGCACCGCCGCCACCGCGCCGAGGAGTTCAAGAAGTTCCTCGTCAAGCTCGACCAGGAAGTGCCGGACGGCCTCGGCATCCACCTGGTGCTGGACAACTACGCCACCCACAAAACCCCGGCCGTCAAGACCTGGCTACTGGCCCACCCGCGGTTCCATCTGCACTTCACACCGACGGGATCGTCCTGGCTCAACCTCGTGGAGCGATGGTTCGCCGAGCTGACGAACAAACAGATACGGCGAGGCGCCCACAGATCCGTCCAAGCCCTGGAGAAGGACATCCGGACCTGGATCGCAGCCTGGAACACCGACCCCAGGCCCTACATCTGGACCAAGACCGCGGACGAGATCCTCGAACGCCTCGCTTCATATCTGAACAGAATTCCTGACTCAGAAGACTAG
>NZ_JBHYZP010000113.1:0-1149 GCF_042752355.1 Streptomyces sp. NPDC059255 | reverse complement strand
TCCAAGGACCTTGCCCTACAATCCCAATGATACGTTGTAGGGAGCTTGCTACGCCCTGAGATACACTGTGATAGCCTTGTCCGTCTGCTGTTAAAAGAACAACGCGCATTGCCTGAATTGTCTCTTTCGTGACTTCATCCTCTAATTCAACCGCATGGGCGACCATGTCTGTAATTTCAATTACTTCTCCGATATGGTCTGATAGAGAGTGTTCAGCGTTGCTTACCGCGTTGTAAAGTTTGATGCTGCTCTTTCTGTCCGTTGCCTGGATAGTTGAAAACATTTGTTGTGTACCTTGTTCAAAAATACTTGGTGATGCTGTTGCAATGTCCTCAGTTGCCAATACGTCAGTAGTGTTTTCAGTGTTTTTAATAGTGTTTGTCATTTTAAAATTCCCCCAAAGAATTAATTTTGTTTTAAGTATTCATTGAATTTTTCAGCTGACACGCGCCATTCTCGACCGACTTTGAAACCTTTAATTTCTCCGTTGTTCAGCATTTTGCGAGCCGTTTTTTCAGATATTTTTAATATCTCGGCTACCTGTTTAACTGTTAAAACCTCTTCACTAGACAAAAAGCGTACCTCCCTCTACATATGTATCACTTCCTTTAAAGGGCTTCAGATTCCTTTATGTTCCCTTTGATGACCTTATCTTACCATCAAGGGATATATCATGTCTACCCCTTTTTACAAATTTCTTCAGAATTTTTTCAGGAAGGATTCGACATTATGCGACATATTGGTAGGAGAAGAAAATATTTCTGTACCAATAATAGAACACATGTTCCTGAATGTAAAGTCCTATTATATATGAAATAACTGGGTATCAGGGATAGAAATGTCCTATCTCTTATGTTCGCACTGAGTATAAATGTTTATAACAGGTTATTATTGACAAACTAAAATAAGTGTGTATATACTCTCTCCATTAAAGGAGATGAATAATTTATGCCAAATCTAGAAATATTAGATATTATTAATATGAAATTAGATACGAAATACAAGCATATTGAACACTTTTTAAAGGATTGGATAGATAAGAAGTACAACAATATGGATGTTTACGAAATTCTTGTATATTTAAAACACATTAATATATCGCCTAAAGAATAGTCCTCCCTTTTCCGGGAGGATATTTTATTTATTGAC
>NZ_JBHYZP010000112.1:0-1170 GCF_042752355.1 Streptomyces sp. NPDC059255 | reverse complement strand
CTACTGAGGTTGAACTCGTGATGTCACTGGGTTGCTCAGGTGGGTCTGATGGTCAGGCCGGTCTCGGCGAGGCAGCCGTCTATGAGGTGACTGCGGTACTGGATGTGCCGTAAGCCGCGTCTGATGGTCTGGACGAGGTGTTCAGGGGTACTGAAGGCGATGTTGGAGAGCCAGCCGCGTCGCAGGAGGGACCAGATCCCTTCGACGGGGTTGAGGTCGGGTGCGTAGGGCGGCAGGTAGTAGATGGTCAGCCAGTCCCGGGATGCGGCAAACTCCCGCAGGCCGGCGGCTTTGTGGACGTTGAGGTTGTCCCAGATGAGCACGATCGGGCCGTCGAGCTGCTGGTGGGCGGCGATCAGCAGGTCCCGGTAGTCGCGCCAGGAGAAGCTCTTGCGGCCGTCGCGGCGGCCGTCGTCCCGGCGCGGCCGGTAGATCAGCCTCGGCCGGTGGCCGGGTTTGTAGCAGGTCAGCGCGGCGATGGAGATCCGTCTGCGGGAACGGCCGCGGACCCGCACCACCGGGGTCCGACCGCGCTGAGACCAGGTCTTCGCCTGCGGCGGCGTCATGGAGAAGCCGGCCTCGTCCTCGAAGACGAGCCAGGCTCCACGAGCCGCCGCGAGTCTTCCGCGCAGGGCCACACCTCCTTGACCCACCCGGCCACCGCCTCGTCGTCCCGCTCCATCGCTCGTCGGACCGGGACCTGGCAGGACCAGCCATTACGGACCAGGAGTTTGCGTACGCCCTGGATCGTGTAGGTCAGGTGGAAGCGCCGACCGATCACCGTCTTCACACGGCTCAAGGTCCAGCGCTGGTCCTCCCAGCCGTGCGCGGCCGGCCCCTTGGCCAGCTCCGCCTCCAGCTGGGCGAACTGCTCTTCGCTCAGCCTCGGCAGTGACGCCGGCCCCTGTGACCGCAGAGCCCGCGGACCGCCCTCGTCCCACATCTGCCGCCATCGCTGCACTGAACGAACGCTGACCCGCAGGTCCTTGGCGATCACCGAGCTCGCCTCGCCCCGAGCGAACCTCTCAGCCGCCTTGAGCCGTAACTCCTCGCGAAACTGCTGCCTTTCGGCGGTCAGCCCGCCCCCTTGTGGATACCGCATGCCCCGGTGATACCGCACGAGCGACGAACCGTCAGCCCCTACGACTCCACGAGTTCAACCTCAGTAAC
>NZ_JBHYZP010000111.1:0-1189 GCF_042752355.1 Streptomyces sp. NPDC059255 | reverse complement strand
CTAGGGCCTGTCTGACAAATGATTACCCGTGGACTCGCGGAGCCAGAGGATCAAGGAAGCCAGGACTACTCCGGCACGGTAGCGGTCGCCGAGCTTGTCGAACCGGGTCGCGATCGCGCGGAATTGCTTGAGGCGGGCGAAGCATCGTTCGACGACGTTGCGGTCGCGGTAGGTGACCTTGTCGAAGGCCGGCGGCCGGCCGCCGAGGGCTCCGCGTCGGTGGCGGTTCGCCGCCTGGTCGCGGCGCTCGGGGATCGTGGCAGCGATGCCCCGGCGCCTCAGCAGATGACGGATGGCCCTGCTGGAATACGCCTTGTCACCCAGCACACGGTCCGGTGTCGTGCGCGGGCGGCCCGTGCCGAGGCGCGGGGTGCGGATGCCGTCGAGGACCTGGCCGAACGCCGTAGCGTCGTTGACGTTGCCGGGCGTGAGCACAATCGACAGGGGCAGGCCCCGGCCATCGACGGCGAGATGGACTTTGGTGGTCAGTCCGCCTCGGGAGCGGCCGAGGGCCTGGCGCGCCTGCGAGCGGCCCGGATCTTCCAGTTCGTCCCCGTTCGCATCCCCTTTTTGCGGGCGCCGACTGCGTGCTGGTGGGCTCGGTTGATGGTGGAGTCGACGGAGACGGTCCATTCCACCCGGCCCACCGCGTCATCGCGGACCTGAACATGCTCCAGCAACCGTGCCCAGGTGCCGTCCGCCTCCCAGCGGGCGAACCGCTCGTAGACGGTCTGCCACGGCCCGAACCGGTCGGGAAGATCCCGCCACGGAGCCCCGGTCCGCAGCCGCCACAGCACCCCGTTGACCACCTGCCGGTGATCACGCCACGGACGGCCCCGTCCGTCCACCTGAGGCAAAAGGGGCTCTATCCGCCTCCATGCCGCATCCGTCAACTCACCTCGACCTGCCACAAGATCAATTATCGGACCGGCTATAGAGTCCTGCCCGTGGCGAATCATCAGGACGAGATCAGGACGGCCTACGACGGTGTCGTCGAGCTGTACGCATCGCTGTTCGCAAACCGGCTGGAGACACAACCTTTCTCCCGGGCCATGATCGGCACCTTCGCCGAACTGGTGCGCGCGACGGGCAACCCGCGGGCAGCGGACGTCGGGTGCGGGCCCGGACATCTGACAGCCATGCTGCACGAACTGGGCCTGGACGCCTTCGGACTCGACCTTGCCCCCGG
>NZ_JBHYZP010000110.1:0-1422 GCF_042752355.1 Streptomyces sp. NPDC059255 | reverse complement strand
GCTTCATTATGCTAAAAAACAGGATGTGTTATTTTGGCCGCTTAGGAAATGGAGCTAAAAAAACCCGATGCGGGAAATCGGGGACTGACCCCATAAGATGAGACAAATAAAAACACCTTCAAGTTTGAATACGGATGATTGTTATCCGAAATTAGACTTGGAGGTGTTTTTTCTATGGGGACAAGAGTGAGTTATCCGGTTGAAGTGAAACAGAAGGCTGTAGAAATGAGATTGGCAGGCGTACCTATGAAAGAGATCATGCAGGAGTTGAATATCAAAAATAATACGCAGATTAAGACATGGGTCAGATGGTATAAGGCTGGTGATACACATCGATTTGAACAGCCTGTTGGTAAGCAATACACTTATGGAAAAGGTCCGGAGTATTCTTCCGAATTAGAGAAACTGCAGGCAGAGAATCGATATCTGAGACAACAGAATGAAGTGTTAAAAAAGTACAACGAATTGGAAAGGAAGATGCTAGCCAAACGTCAGTCGAACTTGTAGAAGAATTGCACAGCACAATGACCGTGCAGGATATCTGTATTCATTTAGGTATCTCTCGCTCGTCTTATTATCGTTGGAAGAAGAATCTGAAGAAAGATCATCCCAAGCGCCATTTAGAAAAACAAATCGGCACGTTGTGCCGAGAGCACCAGTATCGATATGGATATCGAAAAATCACAGCTATATTAAAAAAGAGAATGTGTATTAACCATAAAACGGTTCAGCGTATTATGCAGAAAAATCAGTGGCAGTGCCGGGTTAAGGTGAAAAAGCGCAAGAAGAATGGGCAGCCATATGCCGTGGTCGACAATATATTAGATAGGAACTTTCAGTCTGATCATCCTCTTGAAAAACTAGTAACAGACATCACGTATTTGCCTTATGGACAGAAACAATTGTACCTTTCCAGTATATTGGATGTATATAATGGAGAAGTGATTGCTTTTACGATTGGAGATAAGCAGGACACAGACTTTGTCTTACACACACTTGATCAACTGCCAACACTGCCTGAGAACTGCGTGTTACATAGTGACCAAGGATCTGTGTATACATCTTACGAGTATCAGAAAGCTGTTAAAACAAAAGGCATTACCATGAGCATGTCCCGCAAAGGGACACCCGCTGATAATGCCTCCATCGAATCGTTTCATTCCTCACTAAAGTCTGAAACGTTCTATCTTAACAGCATTGATCGAACCACGACCGCCATCGTAGAACGCACTGTCATAGAATACATTCATTATTATAACAATATTCGTATTCAAACGAAACTAAACAACCAATCACCGATAAATTATCGGCAATTGGCTGTTTAAAAGGTGTTTTGATCCCTGTCTCAAAAACGGGGGTCAGTCCCACTGAAGAGGGTTTTTTGTATTATTCGTTATGGCCTGAATGCTCTGAGTGTTCAGC
>NZ_JBHYZP010000109.1:0-1423 GCF_042752355.1 Streptomyces sp. NPDC059255 | reverse complement strand
TTTTTTTTTTAACCCCACCCCCCGTGGTGGGCGGGCCGGGCACCTGCCCGGCCCTCCGTCCAGGGGCCGCCGTACAGTGGCAAGGACGCAATGCGTGCAGGACGAAAGTTTCTCGGCCGGTGGTAAGGAGGCTCTGCCGTGGGTGAGCTGCGGTACGTCCATCTCGGTTTCGGCGCGGAGGCGGTCGAGTACCAGGAGGCGTGGCAGGAGCAGCGCAGGGTCCACGCGGCCCGGTTCGCGGACGAGATCCCCGACACCTGTCTGCTGCTGGAGCATCCGCCGGTCTACACGGCCGGGCGGCGCACGGCGGACAGTGAGCGCCCGCTCGACGGCACCCCTGTCGTCGACGTGGACCGCGGCGGGAAGATCACCTGGCACGGTCCCGGGCAGCTCGTGGGGTACCCGATCCTGAAGCTGCCGCGTCCGGTGGACGTCGTCGCGCATGTCCGCCGCCTGGAGGACGCGCTGATCCGCACGGCCGCCGAGTTCGGCCTGGAGACCAGCCGGGTCGAGGGGCGCAGCGGCGTGTGGGTGCTGGGCGATCCGGTGCCGGAGCGCGGCTCGCTCGGCGGGCTCTCGCTGGACCTCGCGCCCGGAACGGCGCCGGGGGCGGACCCCCGGCTGACGGACGACGAGTTCGACCCCCGGCTGAACGGCCCCGAGTACGCCCCGTCCAACGCGGGCCAGCGCCGGGAGGACCGCAAGCTCGCGGCGATCGGGATCCGGGTCGCCAAGGGCGTGACGATGCACGGCTTCTCGTTCAACGTGAACCCGGACAACACCTGGTTCGACCGGATCGTGCCGTGCGGGATCCGGGACGCGGGCGTGACGTCGCTCTCGTACGAACTGGGCCGGGAGATCACGGTCGCGGAGGTCGTCCCCGTGGTGGAGAGGCACCTGCGGGACATCCTGGAGGGGGCCGAGCCGGCGCCACGCGCGATCGAGCGCGAGCCGGTGGCAGAGCTCGTACGGGAGTCCGTACGCGAGGGTGCGGGGGATCCCGTACGGGAGACCGGGCAGGCGGCCGCGGCACTGAAAGCGAGCGCGTAGGGGGCGCGCGGCGGGCGCGGTGCCAGGCCCCCGCCCGTACGGCCCCGGCCGTACGGGGAAACGCACCCGGAAACCCACCGGGGGACGCAGCCGGGAACGCACCGGGGAATGCGCCTCTCCGCCCAGGGGTTGGCCAGACGTAAGACCACGCAAATAACGGGCGTAACCTGGTGTTCGCCGAAGAATCGAATGCCGCGCCAGCAGAGAGAGGTGCCGGACGTGTCCGCTGTCGCACCCGACGGACGCAAGATGCTGCGACTGGAGGTCCGGAACAGCCAGACCCCCATCGAGCGCAAGCCCGAGTGGATCAAGACCCGGGCGAAAATGGGCCCCGAGTACCAGCAGTTGCAGAAGCTCGTGAAGAGCGAGGGCC
>NZ_JBHYZP010000108.1:0-1446 GCF_042752355.1 Streptomyces sp. NPDC059255 | reverse complement strand
GGTGTGACTGAGCGCTTCAGTTGGCCGGTCGAGTGCCAGCCTCGTGCGAACCTGGCACGATTCACGTCATCGCCTTGGGGCGGTCAACGTCCAGCCGAGGCGAGAAGGAACTTTGATCTCTGACTACCAGCGGCGTCTGCGAGAGCAGTTTCTGTCCGTCCCTGTCGTTCCGCCGCCTCTCCCGTGGCACCCGGTCCCGAACGGGCTCATCCCTATCGGTGGCCTGCTCGGCATCGGCTTCGCTCTCGCTCCCGACGATGGCCGCGACCTAGTCATGGTTGTCTCCGTCGACGGTCACGGGCTCTTCGACACCGTCACCGGAGAGAAGATCGCCCGGGACCGTGACCCTGACCCCGACGGCAGCACCCCGGACGCCGTGCCAGATCTCTCCTGCCCAGGGCTCGGCCCCATCGCCTCGACCCGAGTACGCATCGCGGGACTCTTCGGAGGCGGCCTGCACACCACCACCGAGGACGGCTGGAACCTGGAGGTCGTCAGCCCCGAGTGGCCGCACGACCGCGTCCTGCTGTCCACAGACGGAGGCATCCCCCACAACGGACCGCACGGCGACAGCTAGTGGCACATCTTTGACTCCAACTACTCCGAACTGCGAGCAGCCGGCTTCTCGCCGTCCGGACGGACCCTCGCCGTCGCCACCAGCAGCGACCTAACCCTCTGGACCCGCCAGGCGCCTGACACCGAACGCTCGGCCGGCCAACTCGGCCGCTCACCGGTCAACTGAAGCGCTCAGTCACATCCGGGGCCCGCGAGCTGTTCGGGGTACGGCTGCTACAGGTCGAACTCGAGGTGCTGGATGTCCGTGAACCGGACCTCTTCCAGGCTTCCGGCGCGGCGGCCGCCGTCCTGGAAGTACACCTCCTTGAGGGCTTCGGCCGCGATCTCCTGGAGCTCGGTGTCGCTGGCGCCGGCCGCCTGGGCGTCGAAGAGGCGGGCGGCGAAGCGGGGCGGCAGGGCGACGGTCAGGTGCCGGATGCGGTCCTGGTCCGTCGACCCGATCGGCGCGGTGTAGCCCATGCGGGCGCGGGTGTCGATGATGATGCCGCCCGTGGACGCGGCCTTGGCCTTGGCCTTGGCCCGGATCTGCGGCTGCCACCGCTTCTTCACCTCGCGCTCTATGCGCGCGGCGAGGTCGGGGCGGGGCTTCTTGATCTGGTCCTTCACGTACCGCTCGACGGTGCGCTGGGAGACCCGCAGCATCTGGGCGACCGCCTTGGTGCCGCCCAGCTGCTTGACCAGGTACCGCATCTGCGGGCCCGCGTTCTTCGGTGCCGGGCGGGTGAACGCCTTCTGCACCGCTTTCTCCAGGCCGTCCCCGATCAGGCTCATCGTGGCCTTCTCCTACTCTCCGTTGTCGACGTCGGTGACGGTGCCGTCCTTGATGGACCGGGCGAGGTTGAGCTCCGGGGCGTTGAACCGCTCGCGGAC
>NZ_JBHYZP010000107.1:0-1477 GCF_042752355.1 Streptomyces sp. NPDC059255 | reverse complement strand
CCATACAACTCACTCAACTCACGCGTCACCACACCCATCGACCACCCATCCGTCACGATGTGATGCATCGACAGAACAAGCACGTGATCGTTCTCGCCGAGCCGCACCACCAGCACTCGGACCGGCGGCCTGGCCACCAGGTCGAATGCGGTCGACTGCTCGGCACCCAGCACCTGGTCCAGGGCCGAAGCGCGGTCGTGCTCACTCGTCCCGGAGAGATCGACCACGCGCAAGGGGAGGACGAAATCGTCGTGGATCGTCTGGGCTCCGCCACCGAAGGTGGTACGCAGTGCCTCGTGGCGGGCGGTCAGCATGTCGAGGGCGCTGCGGAGAGCGGTGACGTCCAGTTCTCCGGTCAGGCGCAGCGCCAGTCCGGTGTTGTACTCGACCGCGCCGGGCGCGAAGTCGTTCAGGAACCAGAGGCGTTCCTGGCCGTACGAGAGCGGGAGCGGCACCCCTCGGTCACGGTGAACGGGCACGATCGCCTTGTCGGGCGCACCGGCAAGCGACCGCTCCAGTGCCTCCGCCAGCGCAGAGATGGTCGGGTGGTCGAAGAGCGCGCGTGAGGTGAGTTCTCCGCCGAGGGCCTGCCGGATGCGGGTGACGGTCTTGAGCCCGGTGATGGAGTCTCCTCCGAGCGCGAAGAAGTCGTCCTCCACGCCGACCCGGGGTGTGCCCAGCACCTCGGACCAGACCGCGCAGAGTGCCCGTTCCGTCTCGGTGCGCGGGGCGACGTACGCGCTTTGGCTGTCGAACTCGGGTGCGGGCAGTGCACGTTGGTCGACCTTGCCGTTCACGGTCAGCGGCAGCGCGTCGAGCACGACGAATGCCGACGGGACCATGTACTCGGGGAGCAGCCGGGCCGCGTGCTCGCGTACGCCTGCCGTGTCCGGGACTCCCGTGGGGACGAGGTACGCCACCAGGCGCCTGGCGCCGGGGCGGTCCTCGCGGACCGTGACCGAGACCCGGCCGACCGCCGGATGGCGTGACAGTACGGCCTCGATCTCGCCGAGTTCGATACGGAAGCCGCGGATCTTCACCTGGCCGTCGCCCCTGCCCAGGAACTCCAGCCGGCCGTCCGCCCGCCACCGCACCACATCACCCGTCCGGTACAACCGCCCACCGGAGCCGAACGGGTCCGCGACGAATCGCTCCGCCGTCAGGCCGCCCTGGCCGTCGTACCCTCGTGCGAGCCCGGTGCCCCCCAGGTACAGCTCGCCGGCGGTTCCCGGGGCGACCGGGCGCAGGCCGGCGTCCAGGACATGGGCGCTGGTGCCGTCCATCGGCTCACCGAGGGGCACAGCGGCATGTGCCGTGTCCGTCCCGGTCACGGGACCGCACACGGCAAACGTCGTCGACTCGGTCGGCCCGTACACATGCATCAGATCCAGCCCCGGACACGCCTCCAGGACCCGTGCCATCGACGCACCCGACGCCGCCTCACCCCCCGTCCACACCTCACGAAGCCCCCCGAAAC
>NZ_JBHYZP010000106.1:0-1481 GCF_042752355.1 Streptomyces sp. NPDC059255 | reverse complement strand
GTATAACCTTCCGTTATTGAATGGAGCAAAGGCGTCAGGAAGAACACCGCAGTATACCCGCTGGGGAAACATCCTCATGCTAAAAGGTGACGTGGCGTGTGACCTCGGCGTTGACTTTGCACAATTGCCCGCGTCATATTCACCGTCAGACAAAAAGGCGGTCATGGCAACAGCATACGGAACGACAGGCTTCACAAAATTTTATATCAACACTGACGGTAAACTGGCGTTTGTCGGCTTTTCAGGAAACAATCAGTCCGCCGTGTCCAGTTGGTCATTAGACGCGGCAGTGCCTTACTAGGAGGGTTGGAGCAATGGAAATGATACAAGTATTCGTATATGATTCGGATTTCATCTTCGACTATCCTGAAATTGTTCCGGCTGATTCCGTACCGGATAATGCGACAACCGTACAGCCGCCGGGATATTGGCGGGCGCAATTTCAGAAGGATAGAAAACTATGGATTGAATCCGCTTCAGACGAACAAATAAATGAAATGAGACAACAAATGAGGGAGAGTGTAAAAGAATGAGTTTCATGGAGAATGTTGCAAGTGAAGCACAAAAATTATACGGTGTAAGTCGAGTTTTACCTTCAGTTATCACAGCACAAGCCATACATGAGTCAAATTGGGGCAAATCCGGGCTTGCTACGCGTGCAAATAACCTGTTTGGTATAAAAGGTATCGGGAACGCTGGAACCGTTCATATGGGCACGTGGGAGGTTTTAAACGGGGTCGATAAAACAATCAAAGCAGGGTTCCGGGCGTATAAGTCTGTTCGCGATTCTATCATAGACCTTGTGAACCTCTATAACCGTCTTGACCGTTATAAGGCTGTTGTCGGGGAAACGAACTATGTACAAGCTTGTGCCGCCATCCAAAAGGGTGGATATGCGACAGACCCGAACTATGCGAAGAAGCTTATCGCCACAATCGAAGCCCACGGGCTGACGAAATACGATAAGGTCGGGAACAAAGCCGCAGTGAAGGCGAAACCTGCCAAGTCGTCCGGCTCGACATATACCGTTAAGGCGGGTGACACATTGACAGCAATTGCAAAGAAATATAATACGTCAGTGAAGGAGTTGGCGAAAGTGAACGGTATTAAAGATGTTAATATGATTCGTGTTGGTCAAGTCCTGAAGGTATCAGGAGCCGCACCATCCGGCGGTACATTCTACACCGTAAAGGCGGGCGACAACCTGACGAAAATTGGTAAGAAATTCGGTGTGTCCGTTAAGACATTGACCACAGTTAATCGTATCCCGGATGCGAATAAGATTTATGTCGGTCAACGGTTAAGGGTGAAATAATTTACAATATATACTAACATTTGTTAAAATTAAGTAGAATAGGAGCCGCGGAAGACTTCTATTCTATCTGTAACAATAGAGTCACGCCCGAGACACAACCCGCTGGAAAAATATCCGGCGGGATTTTTTATTATTGACAGTTCCCGGGTGACATGTTAATTAGCAC
>NZ_JBHYZP010000105.1:0-1505 GCF_042752355.1 Streptomyces sp. NPDC059255 | reverse complement strand
GTACCACCCTTACCATATTTCTGCGTCAATTCTGACAACGTGTCACCTTTTTTCACCGTCACCGTTTTGTATTTTGGTGTAGACGGTTTTTTCGCTGGCGATGGCTTTTTAGCCGGGGTTGACGGTTTTTTAGCAGGTGTTGTCGTTTTGGCAGGTGTTGACGGTTTCGCGTTCTTCAGCTTTTCCAGTTCTTTATGAAGCTGGTCATTTTCTGTTTCCAAGTTGCTGTATTTCTTCGCTTGATCGGCAAGCTGTTTTGAAATGCTGTCCTTTACTTGGTCAACATACGTTTTGTTTTCCTTGCCAATATCGGTAATGGTGTCGATTACATCTGACTTAAATGATTCTTGGTTCTGCCCCAATTCATTTGCAAAGTTGTTTAAGGCTGTATCAACGCTACCTTCAATGAGAGATTGATTGTTTTGTAGCTGTGCCTGAACCAAGCTTGAATTCATAGGATTGCCATCCAAGTAATCACCCTCTAATGCTTCAGAAGTCACGTACTGTTCTTCCTCAGCAGGACGCCCACGCGTCACAAGGGAGACTAATAGAAAGACCCCAATTGCAACCGACCCGATAATGACAATATTCTTTTTGTTTAATTGGAATTTCTTTTTACCCGGGGAATGACCCCCGGATTCATGACCGACTTGTTCAAATTCCGCCATACCAATATAAGCCTCCTATCGGATCACCGAAATAATGATTCTTAGGGAAGTTTTCTTCATCTACCTGATTTCCGTTTAGATCGACTGTCGCTTTCTCAATACTCATGTTTGTTACTTTGTCGATCAATGCTTCTTTCGGAACCATCGGGTAAATGAAGTTGGCATGTGTTGGGCGTAATTCTTCAGCGTCTCCAATACCTAGCTGCGCGTCAGGTAGCTCCACTGGACGTGAAAGCTCCTGAAGCGCATGAACCCGGTTTTGAAGGTGATAGCCTTCCATCATGCCGCCTTACCTCCCTTGTAATACTTTGATGCCTGAAATTGAATTGCTCGCGATTGTGCTGATAATGGAAGTCGTAGACTTGGCATTTTTCAGGAACAGATAAATACCAATGAGAATCCCGATACCCGCAATCACGTCAAAAAACTTGTTAACCATCCACAAGACCTCCCATGATTTGTTTTACCTTGTCAACGTTCAGGACTGCCATACTTGCGAGAACAAGTACCAAGAACGTGTACGTTATTTTTTCATTTGTGAACATACCCAGCAGGATAACGAAAAAGAGAAAGGTGATAATAAACCGCATAGACTTTGTAAACTCTTGCATAGAATCACCCCTTTACTTCAAGCCAAAACCGCGTTTAAGACCGTTCCAAAACCCATCTATGAAACTGTCTTTAGCGGCTTTTTTGACTTTCTTTTTCTGCTCCGGCTTCATCTTTTGATACTTTTTATACGTGTCGTATCCTGTCGCTTTTTCAACTGCCTTTTTCGCTGTCTTTCCGGCTTCGTCGACGGTTTCTTTTGTAGATTCCCAACCATCTTTTACAACG
>NZ_JBHYZP010000104.1:0-1520 GCF_042752355.1 Streptomyces sp. NPDC059255 | reverse complement strand
CGGTAGTAGATACCGTGCGACAAACACTTTTAAAAACCTGAAAACGGTTCTCTCACAGTATACCACAAAATACGATTGTCATGTATTTATTCATAATCTAGATTTCGACATTTCAAAAATCGCAAAGGACATTTTACCTGAAGCGGATTTAAAAAATTCGATTTTTATTAATAATGTCGTTACGGTATTTAAAACAGGTCTTAATGAATCCCAAATAACTGAAGAAAATGAAATTATTTCGCAACCTATTACATTTCATGATTCCAGCAAGCTTGTAATGGGTTCATTAAAAAAGATATGTGAGGATTTTAATATTTCGCAAGAAAAAGCAAAAATAGATTTAAAAGACCATATTTTGAAATTGGGATGGGCGCTTGACGCTGACGGAAACCCCACAAATGACCCGGGTAAATATGATGACCGGGAATCCCAAGGGAATTATTTTATGAAGGTCGATCCGTATGAACCTGAATTAAATGAATATTTACGGTTGGACTGTGTGGCATTATATGAAATTGTTACAATGCTTATTGAAATATCCGGCTTGCCGATTCATGAATTTTTAAAATGTCCTACTACCGCAAGTCTTGCAATGAAAGTATATCAAATGAATTATCCTGAAGATTATGAAAAGGCTATTTCCACGAATTACGGTTATAGCAAATGGGGCGAGTTTACAGAGGATTTTATACGCAAGGCATATTATGGTGGACGTACAGAAGTATTTCAAAGTGAATTAAATGGCGGCTTTCATTATGATGTAAATTCATTATATCCGTACGTTATGAAAGTGAACCCAATACCTATAGGGAAACCGCGTCACCATAAAGGAGACAAAGCCCGAAACGTATTTAAATATTGGTACAGCTATAGACAGGGCGGCGGTTTTTTAGAATGTGATATTCACATACCGACTACTTTACATATACCGCCTCTACCTCACAGAATGTACAAAAAATTATGTTTCCCGGTCGGTAACCTTTCAGGGATATGGACGTTTGAAGAAATTGAATTGGCGTTAGAAATGGGTGCTAAAATAAAAGAAATTCATCAATGTATTTATTTTGAAAAGACCGATTATATATTTAAAGATTTTGTCTCCTATTTTGAAGAGATTAAAAATACAAGTGATGGAGCAAAAAAGACGTTTGCAAAATTAATGCAAAATGCACTGTACGGAAAATTCGGTATGCAAAGGGTTCGGCAAACGATTTTACCTGTCACAGAAATTGAGACATGCGAAGAAAAAGGCTATCCTTATGTTGAATTATTTAACCCTGTATATGGACAAGAATTTATTGAAGCAGCCGTCCCCAGCAAAGCGCCGTATATTCAGCCGCATATAGCCGCCTACGTTACGTCATACGCGCGTATTTTATTATATAGAGGTTTAATTAAACAATTAGAAAAAGGCGATGTGGCATATTGTGATACCGATTCAATAGCATGTGAAGCTATTTTTGATGATGACATGGTTGACGATAGAGAGTACGGTAAATGGAAACTGGAAGGTATTCTTG
>NZ_JBHYZP010000103.1:0-1524 GCF_042752355.1 Streptomyces sp. NPDC059255 | reverse complement strand
AGGGCTTGCAGAGAATCAACATGCTGATTTGATCTCCGCAGGGTAGTTGTTCGCGAGGAACGCCGTGATGTCAGTGGGCGTGCTGAACCTGGCTGTCGAGGGCGGAATCGTGTAGCCGTGTTCGGCCAGGAGGGGCTGAACTTGGTGGACGGCCCTGGTGAGGGTGCTGCCGTTGACGCCGAAGAGCTGGGCGAGCAGGTCTCGGGTGGCGATTTTGCGTAGGTAGAGCACGGTGGCCAGGACTCTGTCGGAGGTGGTCAGCTTGTCCTTGGCCCCTGCACCGCGAGCACGGATACGCTCGCCTCCCCGTTGCTGGAGCCGTCCTTGCTCACGTAGCTCGTCCAGGTCAATGGCCAGTTGGTTGGTGAGTTCGTCCAGCGCCGGTTCGGGCATGCCGGTCAGCTCCGGGTCGCGCAGACCCCTTGTGCAGGGCTGCGGGGACGGGCCGCCGACCGGCCGTGGGTCCCGGGTTGCGCTGGTGGTGACGCGAGGTTGGGGATGGAGGGTGTAGTTCCAGTCGCCATGGAAGCGGTGGCGGTGCATGGGCAGGGCCTCGATGTCGCTGTCGGTGACCTTGATGCCGGTGTCGTAGGTGCCCAGGTCGAGTTCGGCGTGGACTTTCAGCCCGGTGCGGGTGGTGGTCGCGGCGATGCTGTTGACGATGACGTCGTGGCTGGTGAGCGGGCGGCCGCGCCAGTTCATGGAGATGTGGGAGAACAGCCGGTGTTCGATCTTGTTCCACTTCGATGTGCCCGGCGGCATGTGGCAGACCGTGATGTCCAGGCTCATCTCGGCGGCCAGGGCTGCGAGCTCGGCCTTCCAGGCGCGGGTGCGGTAGCCGTTTGATCCGCCCGCGTCCGCGGTGATCAGCAGACGGGTGGCATACGGATAGTCGTGCCGACCCCTGGCCTGCCACCAGCGGCGGATGGAGGCGACAGCGAATGCGGCGGTGTCGTGGTCAGTGCCGACGCTGACCCACCCGGTGTTCGCGGCGATGTCGTAGATCCCGTACGGGATCGCCTTGCCCGGTCCCTGCCGGTCCAGGAAGTCGTGCGTGTTGGCCACTACCGGCTCACCGGCCGGCCGCCACTGGAGGCCCGCGTTCTTGTAGTCACCGACGAGTTCCTTCTTCTTCGTGTCCACGCTGATCACCGGCTGACCAGCATCTACGTGCTGTCCGGCCTGCTCGTTGATGTAGCGGAACTGGGCGTCACGGTCGGGGTGCTGCCTGCCCTCGATGGTCTTGGCACCGGCCTGCAGGCTGAAGCCTTCCTCGCGCAGCAGGTCTCCGACCGTGTCGGCGCCCACCCGGTGCCCCTGACGGGTGAGCTCGGCTGCGAGGCTTCTGGTCGACTTCACCGTCCAGCGCAGCGGCGACATCGGATCGCCTCGCTCGTCAGGCTCCACCAGTGCCAGCAGCGCGGACCGAAGACCCGGATCAAGGTCCACGGCCTTCTTCCGACCACCACCGGGCCTGCGGACCCGGTTCATTGGCTCCTCGCCGGCCTCCAACTCGTCCACGCC
>NZ_JBHYZP010000102.1:0-1578 GCF_042752355.1 Streptomyces sp. NPDC059255 | reverse complement strand
CCTGAGGGCCCGCTGAAGGTTCCTCTCTAGTGCGTCGTCGCGGTCGTCGGGGGCGGGCCGCCCCGCGGTGCGCCCCCCCCCCCCCGCCGTACGGGGGTACGGCCGTGGTCCGGTCCGGTCCGCGGACCCCTCGGTGGCGTCCCCCACAGGTATGGCACGCTCATGCCAAATTTTCGATCCAGGGGGAACCCCACCATGCGATCCGTACGACCACTGCTGACGGCCGCCTGCGCGGCCGCGGCACTCGCCCTGACCGCCACCGGCTGCGGCGGCGGTGACAGTGACGGCCCCGGCGACGGCAAGGCCGCCGGGGCCTCCGCCACCTCGTCCACCCCGGAGCCCGGCGGCGGAGCGGACGGCCCCGCGGTCCCCGCGGACCTGGCCGACGCGCTGAAGAAGCACGGCGTCGACCCGGAGAAGTGGAAGGACGGCGGGTGGAAGGACTGGGACAGGAAGAAGTGGCTCGGTGACGCCAAGGACTTCGTCAATCCGGTGATCGACGGGCTGTGGAAGCCCGAACGGATGCGGAGCGCGAAGTCACCGGTGAAGACGCTCGCCGCCCAGGACGCCTCCGGCGACCAGGACGTCACGGACCCGGAGCCGAGCCCGGTGCGGGCGGTGGCGGAGAAGACGCCCTACCACAAGAACGCGGCGCCCGTCGGGAAGGTCTTCTTCGACTCGCCCGAGGGCTCGATGGTCTGCTCGGCGACCGTGGTGAAGGACCCCGCGAACCCCGGCAGGTCCAACCTCGTGTGGACCGCGGGCCACTGCGTGCACGCGGGCGGGACGGGCGGCTGGTACCGCAACATCGCCTTTGTCCCCGCCTACAACGACCTGGGCAGGTCGGCGGCGGCGCTCGACAACGCGAAGCCGGGGGAGATCGCCCCGTACGGCGTCTACTGGGCGGACTGGGTCTCCACCTCGGGTGAGTGGATCAGTGGTGGCGGCCCGACCGGCGGCGCGGGCGCGGCGTACGACTACGCCGTGATGCACGTCGAGCCGGAGAAGGGCGGCAGGTCGCTGGAGGAGACCGTGGGCACCGCCCTGGACGTGGACTTCGACCTCCCCGAGGCCGCGAACATCGACGGCATGGGCGCCTGGGGCTACCCGGCCGCCGCCCCGTACGACGGGCTGCTGATGCACAAGTGCGTCGACAAGCCGGGCCGGCTCTCCGTCAGCCCCGGTACGCCGACGATGTGGCGGATCGGCTGCACCATGACCGGAGGTTCCTCGGGCGGCGGATGGTTCGCCACGCAGCCGGGCGGCAAGCTCGTGCTGGTCTCCAACACCTCGATCGGCCCGGTCACCTCGGGATGGCTGGCCGGGCCCCGGCTGGGCCCGGGCGCCGAGCGGATCTACACCGCGATGAGCGACAAGTTCGGCGCCCGCTGAGGGTCCCTGAGCGTCCCTGACGGCCCCGGCCGTACCGCGCTGGTCAGCGCCGGACCGGGCCCGTACGGCGCCGAGCGGCACGGCCGGAGGCCCGCCTCCCTCACCAGTTGGTGAGGGAGGCGGGCCACCCGCCGTCACAAACGGCACCAGCCGCAGCCAGCCCCCCGCACCCACGGGTGGAGCGCC
>NZ_JBHYZP010000101.1:0-1628 GCF_042752355.1 Streptomyces sp. NPDC059255 | reverse complement strand
GGCCCTGTCTCACATTCGGTGGTGACGGAGGGTGTCGCTATCCGAGGAGGATGCGGTGGCGGAGGAGGGTGAAGCCTGCTCGTCCGTGCATCTGGCGGGCGATCCGCTTGGTCTTGGTGTTGACGCCCTCGGTGGGGCCGTTGCTGTAGCGGAGTGTGAACGCGGCGATTACGGCGTCGAGGTCTCGCTCCAGCCCTCGAGTGAAGGCATGCAGGTGCGGCAGATCGGCAGCGCGGACCTGGGTGATCCAGAGCTCGAGCGCGTCGGCATTGTCTGGGTGAGGCTTCAGGAGCTGGGCGAAGTCCCTGATACAGACGGCGAGTTGGGTCATCTCAGGGCAGGCCGCGATGAGCCGGTCCAGCAGGTGCTGATGTTCGGCCTTGAGGCTGTCGGGCATGGTGAGGAGCATGCGGGCGAGTCTGCGCGGGGAGATGTGGCTGCGGTCGGCGTCCGCGCGGCCCTGGTTGATGTACTTGTGCAGGAGGTTGAGGCAGCCGGTGAACCCTTGGTCTTTGATCTCTTGGAAGAGGTGCTTGACCGGGACGGCGGGGTCTTCGGCCCGGCGTTTGCGCAGGTGTTCGCGGTAGGGATCGACAAGGCTCGCGCGGTACTTGGGGACGCGGAGCATCCGCTCGGGCCGATCGGCGCGGGCGTAGCGTTTGACGGTGTTCAGGGCCAGTTGCAGACGGCGGGCGCATTCGAGCAGGCCCACGCCCTGGTCGAGCAGGTCGTGGATCTGGTGCCAGCGTTCCAGGGTGGTCTGTGCACGGGGGCCGTCGTAGAGGGGCGCGTCCAGGACGGTGGCCCAGCAGGTGCTGTGCGCCCTGACCTCGCTCAGCGCGGCTTCGCACAGGTTGTGCCACAAATGCCAGCGATCACCAACCTGCACCGCGTCGGGCAGCGCACGACGGATGGCCTCGGCGTAAGTCGCGGAGCCGTCACGGCAGACGACCTCGACGCCCGGATGAGCGCGTAACCATGCTTCCAGGGTGTCGGCCGTGCGGTCGGGCAGCACGTCGATCCGCTCGTGGGTCTCAGCATCGATGATCACGGTGGCATAGCGGTGGCGCCGGCGCAGAGCGAAGTCGTCGACGCCGATCACTCGGGGTATTCGCCCGGTGGGCAGTGGGATACGCAGCAGGGTCCGCAGGGCGGTGTGCCGCGAGACGCCCACCGCAAGTATTGCCAGCAAACGAGCCCCGGCCCGGCCCGCTAACTCCTTGACCACGGCCTTGACTTGCCTGGTCAGACGAGCCGTGCGTCGCTGGTATCGCTCCAGCACCCCAGGCACCTGCTCACGGAAGGTGTGCCGACAGCCTCGCGTGGGACACACCAGCCGCCGCACCCGCACACGGACTACTACCCGTCGCCCGTCCACCGGTACGTCGGCCACCGTCCGCAGGTGAAAGCCATGCACCCGCCCGGACGGCGCCCCGCAGCTCGGGCACGGCACCATGCCCGCCGGTGTCCGTGCTCGCACCAGGATCCGCTCGCCTTCGTCGGTCACGTCCGCGATGACCAGCGGCAACAGCCCCGAGAACACCACATCTACAAGGTCGTTGACATCTCGCATGTAAATGTCAACGATCTTAGCAACCCTCCGTCACCACCGAATGTGAGACAGGGCC
>NZ_JBHYZP010000100.1:0-1862 GCF_042752355.1 Streptomyces sp. NPDC059255 | reverse complement strand
TGAGGTAGCCGACCATATGTCAATGAAGTTGATCCGCCTCTGGTCAGACGGAAACAAGGCCTCAGCGGCGGTCAGAGAGGCGCCGAGCACCGTTGCGGATGGCCGGCACGGTCAAGCCTGTTCCGGCCATCCGCTGTACGGGTCCAGACGCCGGCGCGGCGGCCTCGCGGGCGTAGTCGGTGAGGTCTTTTGGTTGGCGGCCCGGGGCCTCCTGGACGTGGATCTTTACCTCGCCGTCGACCGGCGGCCTCTCGACAACCAGTGTGCCGGTGTCGGCCTCGGGCACGCCCCGGGAGCTTCGTGACTGCTTCAACCGTTGGCGGATGCGTTGCCGTGCCCAGAGCGCCGAGACCGTGGGCACGATCGCGGGGCGTTCATCGCGGCCGGAGGCTCAGGAACCAGCCACGTTGGTGGGCGCGGTCCAGCCGGTAGCTCGGATCCACTCGACCAGGTCCAGGGTGGCCGGCTCGATCGAGCGCACCACCGCGAGGTCCGAAGGGTATTCCGCCGCCTTCGCGAACTGGCGGAACATCGCCTTGTCGAGGTCGTTGGGAAGCACGCTCAACGGGAGGGCCTCGTACCGTGCCGGGAGCCCGGCGCGCGCGCCGAACGCCGCGGCGATCTGGGGGCCCGTCAGCTCGTCGCCGACGAGCTCGACGGCTCCGCCGGGCGCCTCCGTGGTGTCGAGCAGGAGCGCGGCGGCGACCCGGCCGATGTCCCTGACCGAGATCATCTTCAGGGCGACGTCCTCCGGCAGCGGCAGCCTCAGCACGATCTCCCCATGCTCCAGGCTCGGTGCCATCACGCTCGCGAAGTTCTCCATGAAGGCGGTCGCGCGAACCATCGCGGCCCTCAGGCCGGACTTTCCCAGGTGCTCCTCGATCCAGTGCTTCGAGTCGTGGTGCGGCACACCCGACTCCCGGTCCGCTCCGAAGACCGAGTTGAACACGACGTGCGGGACGCCCGCTTCGACCGCCGCGTCGACGAGCGCGGTACCGATGCGGATCTCCGCCTCGACCTCTTCGAGGCTGTTCGCCTCCGGGGTCATGAAGTAGAACCCCTCGACCGTCGCCAGCGCGGCGGCCAGCGACGCGGGGTCGTCGGCCCGGATGGCCGCCAGCTCGACGCCGCGGGCGGCCAGCGCCTGAGCCCGGTCGGACTGCGGGTTGCGGACCAAAGCCCGCACCCGCGCCTTGTGGTCCAGCAGCGCGTCGACCACCGCCCCGCCCTGTTGCCCTGTCGCGCCGAAGACTGCGATCGTGCCGGTCGTCTGTGTGCTCATCGCTGCCACCCTTCACTAGTTCATGCCATGAACGAAACTAGTTCACGGCATGAACTACGACAAGGTGCGGGTGTAGCGGGACCTCACCGTGTGATGGGTCGGTTCGAGGTGGGCGAAGAGAGGTCCGAGGTGTCCACGATGGCGGTGGCCACGCGCTCGAAGTCGCGCTGGTCGTCGGCGTCGAGGTTCCTCGCGATCTCGGGCAGGCGCTTGGCGACCTCGGCGTAAACGGCCTCGGCGAGCACCTTCCCCGTGGGCGTCGCACTGAGCATGACGACCCGTCGGTCCTGCGCCGAGCTTGCCCGGCCGACCAACTCGCGCCGCGCGGTGCGATCGACCAGCTGGCTCAATGCGTTCTTGGTCATACCCAACGACGCGGCGAGCTCAGCCATCTGCCGCGGCTCGTTCCTGACTGCGCAGAGCAGCGTGGCCTGCGAGGGGGTCAGGTCGAACTCGGCGCAGATCTGCGCGTACTTGCGTTGAATCACAACCGAGAGCCAGAAGAGCTTGTCGCCGTAGTCCACGCCGGCCTCCCCCGTCCGATGGCGAACGATCAGCCTACTCGTCGCGGGCCGGCAGG
>NZ_JBHYZP010000098.1:0-1952 GCF_042752355.1 Streptomyces sp. NPDC059255 | reverse complement strand
AGCAAGGGGTCACTCCCAATAAAAAGACTACGACATATAAAACAGGTTTAGCTTCAGAGAAAAAGAGCATAAGGAAACTCGGTGCCACCCTAAAAAAAAGGGTGTCAAACAGGCTGTGCCTGTTGAGTTTCTATGCTCTTAGAACAGGTGCCGTTTTTGAAGCCAAAGATATAGCATAGATACCCCATAGATATAGCAGGGATATACCAAAATATCTCTAGAGATACGGGTATCTATGCTATATCTCTCTACAAGATTCCTCCACACGCTTGACGGAAATGCTTCAGCATTTTAGCACTCACTCGACAGAGTGTATAAGTGCGCCATTCGGAATTTCAAAGCTTCAAATTTCACAGAGAGTGCCCATTTATACACACCCCCTAAATCGTGGTGTGACAATGGGTTCTCGCCGGCTCGAAATCGGTTTGTCATTCTGACAAATAACCCTTCGGGAAATAAAAAAAACGGCTCCATAAAGAGGAACCGTTTTGCTTCAAAAATCACGTTTTGTGTTATACTGGAGAAACGAAATTGTGTTTTCAAAATTGTCATTTTCGACATGATAACTTTTCTCGTAGTGTGGTTTTGCCGAACCCACTACTTTTTTTATGTCTCCGAACTTCATTTCTTCCCGTTCCGGCTTAACAATCCCTTTTGATTTTCGATACATATTCATTCCGGAAGGATACATGTGCAGCCGTCCGCCTTTTAAAAATTTCTTTTCCCGACCTTCTACGATCTTTGTTTGCACCTCACAGCCCTCTGAAGCCACTTTTAAGGCTGTTTCCCTGTCTTGGACATCTTCTAGGTCTATATCAGTCAAATAAGCGCTCAAATAGGCTCCTATGTTGTCTATATCCTTTAATGACTTGATTGTTACAAATCCTAAACCCCATAGACTCCTTAATTCAGCATTTTTAATATAAATCTTATCCAAATCATTAAAGCGCATTAAAACATGACAATGCCAGGCTCCACGTCCTTGTGGCTCTACCACCGATAAATAATCTATCGAACTTTCTTTCTTGTATTTATAACGCAACCTGTCGATAAAATTTTGAAAATCACTATAAAGTTTTTTCGTGTCCGTCATATTTTTCTTGTATGTCAAAGTTATATGTAATTCATTTGGCCGTCCTATAAAATTGTTATTTATCAAATAACGCAGCTTCTTAAAGGTTTGTCTCAAAGAATTATAATTTTCCTGCCGATTTTCCGAATGCTCGAACTCCCGGATCTCCCCAGTAGAGAGGTCTACAAACCTATCCTTGTCCAATTTTTTGATATTATTTTTCCGGTTCATCTTCTCCATATGCTGAACTTCAATGACGTGATTCATAGTGGTCACTTTTACAACATCATTTGGAGCTATGAAAACCGCGTCACCATTGCGTTTATCCATCCATTTCCCCTCAATTTTTCCTGTAATGTTTAATTAAAATCAAGTTAATAATAAAGAACCCCAAATCCGAAGTCAGTTTTTCAACAAAAATTAGCGTCCTTTTCCCAAATAGTCCCTATACAATTCCTTAATAGCAAACTCAATTACAGCATCTTTTGAAACTCTTCCAAATTCATTGTGTTTTGTAAAATGTTCGGCTAATAACTCTAGCTTTTTAAATGTTTCAACAGTAATTCGAGGTCCAATTTGTTTTTTCTCTTCCATCCAAACACACTCCTAACAAGTTGTTAACATAATTCTAACATTGGAAATAATAGAATTCAAGAACAGAAAAAAGAAGCACACTCGGAATGATATTTCGTTTCCTTTTGATTCCGAGCCTCCACCCCTTACAATCCCCAAAGGCAACCGACAAGGGAAAATTCGTCCCTTATCGGCACCTCCGGAAATTGTACAGCAAGGGGTCACTCCCAATAAAAAGACTACGACATATAAAACAGGTTTAGCTTCAGAGAAAAAGAGCATAAGGAAACTCGGTGCCACCCTAAAA
>NZ_JBHYZP010000097.1:378-2202 GCF_042752355.1 Streptomyces sp. NPDC059255 | reverse complement strand
GAACCCCAGCAAGATTTGTTTTGATGTAATAGGGTCTTGCTTTACGTCATGCTCTTTTGCTGTGTCCTCATCATCGACAAGAGACATTTGTTCTTCAGCTTCGGGAACTGTAGACGTTCGGGTACTCATAAACCCCATGTTTGGATATAAGTCTGCGGCATGGTAGAACATTTCACCTAGACCCATTTGTGATGGTGCGTTCATATAAATCCTCCTTCGTAGTAGTCAAATAAGAAAAGGAGGGAAAAGCCCTCCCGCGTGTATTAATGCAAGCGTGAAAGCTTTTCAGCAACGATTTTCACGCGCCCGCCTTTTTGAGTATTGAAGCGAATCCAAAACTCTGTAAGACGTTCGGTGTCAATATAGTCACGAGAGCCGCCGAGGTTTGGCAAGCCTTGGTTAGAGAAGTCAAACACATAAACCCCATCCGGTAAGACATAACCCAAGTCCGAATGATTTCGGGCTGCAAGTGCTGACGGCTTAATGCTGTAAGGGATGTCGGCTTGGTTAAATACCAATTCCAAGTTGCCCGCAAAGTCGCTGTCCTTCAGCGGGTTGCCTGACTCATCCGTAAAGTAAAACATGAGTTTACGGTAGATCGTCCCTGTCTGAAGCTTCACGATATTTTGACCGTTCCCGGTGAACTGTTCGCCTTTTTCGTTTACAAGCTTCAGGACAGAAATATCCGGCATAGCTTGTGGTACAGAAGGGACGGAGAACGTTTCAATTGTCGGCGTGATTTTCAATTGCTTCAGTGTAACGGTGTCTCCAGTAGCCAACTGATACGCGTCTTGCGCGCGTGCTGTATCAATCTGAAGGGAAACGGTTGTCTCCTCGTTTTGTAGCAAGATAAGACCGACCGGGTCACGTTGGTTTAAAGTTAATGGCAGCGCGACTTGGAATTTAATACGCGCGTCTTTACCTGACGTGCTCGCGGCTGTTTCAATGTAAGATAACGCCCGCGGACTTGATGCAGGTAATAGAACGTCTGGATTCAATCGGTTTAAGCTGTATAGGTGAAGGGCTTCGCCTGACACAACAAAAGGACGGAATCCACTGTTTAATTCCAGTGCAATATTTCTGATAATCTGGTATGGTGAAAATGGTTTAGTTGGAATTGCCGCGTTCTGCGATTTGAGAGAGACAGTCGCGTCAAATTCAACTAAAATTTGTGATAGCAGGCGTACTTTCGGTAGGTTGAATGATACCGTTTGTGCGTCCTCTGTCACTGTCTGTGTACCCATCATCTGCCATGTTTGGCGGGTAGCCTGCGAGAATAGTTGAGCCTTTGCCTGTGCTGATAGTTGCTGTTGAGTTGCCATAAATTAAAATTCCTCCTTAGACTTCTGCCGCGATTGTAGATACAACCGGGATATGATATTTTGCTGAAGCTTTCTTAATAATCCACATGAAAACCATCGTGATAAATACAGTAATGAACGTATGAACTAACCATTTAACCTTCATGCTTTTTTCCTCCTTATACTGCGTTTACTAATTGCGTCACACCGTTAACCGGATGCTTCGTGACAATAACCTTTGTTACGACAATGACCATCATTGTGAATAGCGCAATGACAATCATGTTCTTCAGCCCGACACCTGCAAATTTTCGTGTCTCCAAGTCATCACCTCCTTTAAAGCTTCAATTTTGCTAGTACCGGGTTTTGCATACCCACTTTCCAATACCAAAAATTGTGCCCGCCGGGTTGCTCCATAAATTGCGGCATCCCTGTTGCTTTCACAATCTTTTTACGGTCATCCGGGTTTTGCATGGTGAAAATGAAATAGTGTGAACTGTTGGCCATAGCAATGACCGGAATG
>NZ_JBHYZP010000097.1:0-368 GCF_042752355.1 Streptomyces sp. NPDC059255 | reverse complement strand
GCTGGGTACAAGCCCAAACGACTGCTTCTTTCGAACGCCCGCGCGTGTATAAGGCTTTCAATTCTTTCGGGTAGTTATGGGCGCTTGGCGCGACTTCCATTAATTCGTCTATCCATAGAATCGTATTTTCACGCTTGTACACCCAGCTCATGAGCGCGTTGTAATATTCCGGCTCTAATTCTTCAGCGACCGGGCAATAGATAATTTTCGGCGTCTCGACCTCGGACACGTCTTCCAATCGGTGAACCACAGTAAAGTCCTTACCTTCCTGCAAGCCATGCCACAATTCCTGCCGTTTCTTGCGGCGCTCGTGTACTTCGCCTTTCGTATCAAGCTTTACCACATGGTCTTTCCCAGCGAGATATACC
>NZ_JBHYZP010000096.1:0-2269 GCF_042752355.1 Streptomyces sp. NPDC059255 | reverse complement strand
GAGTTGGGTCGGGGACGGGACGCCGTGCACCCTCTCGGGTGTCGGTTTTCCCATCCCCGCCCGCCGAACCGGACGTGCCCGTTGGCCGAGCATCCGGCTCTCCACGTGATCCGATGGATCAGGCGAGGTATTCACTGACCTGGCCGACGAAGGCCACATCGTCGTGGCTGGTCCGGCGGAAGCGAGCCCCGCCCGGATCGACCTCGTCGATGTTGTAGGGCGTGCTGATCTGCGCACCGCGGAAGCGGTAGCGTTCGACCTTCATCTTCGCCGGGTTGTAGAGAACGATCCCGCCCTCTGCGATGCTGTCCGCTGGGAAATATCGGCGTCGCATCTGTTTCCAGGTCATGCGGGGGTGCTTGCGGCGAATCCAGAGATTCATTCTCCGCCACGCGTACCAGCCGAGGTACGAGAACGTCTTCTTCGAGACGCCGTAGCGGAAATAGGCTGCCCAGCCCCGAAGAACCGGGTTGACCGCCCGCAGCACCTCCTCCAACGAGAGCGAGGTCATACCACGCCCCGTCAACTTCTTGATCTTGCGCATCACCGATGCCAAAGCCTGCTTGGACGGAATGGTGAGCACAACACGACGACCTCCGCCCCAGGCCCTGCGCTGGATGTGGAAGCCCAGGAAGACGAACCCTTCATTGATGTGTGTGATGTGGGTTTTCTCGTCCGAAAGGGTCATCTTCAGCCTGTTGGCCAGCAGCCCACCGATCTCCGTCTTCAGTGCTTCAGCCTCTTCCCTCGTGCCGTGCACAAGCACTACGAAGTCATCGGCGTAACGCACCAGCCGGAAGTTCGGCAGCCCCTTGCGACGCCGATGCTGCCGACGCCAGGCAGGGGTCATCTCGATTTCCCAGATCCGCGAGAAATACCGGTCCAGGACAGAGAGATAGATGTTCGCCAACAGCGGTGAAGCGACTCCTCCTTGCGGAGTTCCGGTGAGGGACTCCGCGAATCCACCCTGCAATTCGACAACTCCGGCCCGCAGAAACGCGCTGACCAGCCGCAGAACCTTGCGGTCCTTGACGCGCTCGGCCACCAGGTCCATCAGGACGTGGTGATCGACGTTGTCGAAGCAAGCCTTGATGTCGCCCTCGATGACCCACTCGTAGTTCGACGGCTTACTGGTGAAGTGGTGGATCTCGGCGATGGCATCCTGAGCCCGACGTCCAGGTCGGTATCCGTAACTGGATGGATAGAAATCGACCTCGAAGATCGGTTCCAGGACCAGCTTGAGGGCCATCTGCGCCACCCGGTCGCGCAGAGTGGGGATGCCCAAGTAACGAACCTTTCCGTTCTTCTTGGGAATCACCGCCTGCTTGACCGGAAGCGCCGTGAAGGACCCGTCCTTGAGCGAAGAGCGAAGCTCCTCCAGGAACGGAATCAATCCATGACGTTCCTCGACGTGATAACGGGTGACCCCATCCACGCCCGCTGTCCTGGCGCCTCGGTTGCCAGACACCCGTTCCCAGGCCACCAATAATGTGGCCCGATCACAGATCAAGTTGAATACATCATCGAACCGGCGATCCGGTTCAGTCCTTGCCCATCGGTGCAGCCTGATCTGGTGATCGAGTACCCGTCGCTCAGCCGTCATACTGCCCGGCCAAGTTGTTGTCGACGGCACGTCGCTATTCAACAACGTCCCTCCCCGACAGCAGTCCTACTGCTACCACGCTGTCGCCCTTTCCCGTGTGACCGGCTTTCCCGGCCTCTGAGTACTACGGCGACTCCGCCACGATCTGGCGTCATCAGCGGGCATTGCGCCTGCCCGCCGCCCGGCCGGCTGCCGGACGGGGAGGGCGATGCCAGATCGCTTCCCACGTTCACTGAGAATCTTTGCGACGGCTTCGGTGCCCGGCTTTACCCCGGCAGCATCGCCACGGACCGCATGTCGCAGGATTGGTCCGGGCCTCCCGACGTACCACAAGCTAAGGAAATCGGGAGAGGAGAGGCCACCGGATAGAGCACTCTCCAGCACTGCAGCGCGGTCCATCCACCAGATTTGGCAGACCGCTGACGACTCACGGGGCTTCAACCACCGGTTCAGTTTCCTTGCACCCATTCCGTCTTCGCTTGCGGGCACGAACCATCTGGTGGTCTCGGCTCGCCCCTACGTTGTCGAGGCCGCTTCCAGCTTCACCCCCAACCCAGGGTTCCGCCTGCCTCCAGCTTCAGCCAGTCACTGCGATGACCAGCGGCGGGTTCTCCCTCCCGCTCGATTCCTCAGCGCCTCGTGGCGCACACCCGGTGTCATCGATGA
>NZ_JBHYZP010000095.1:0-2270 GCF_042752355.1 Streptomyces sp. NPDC059255 | reverse complement strand
GTCACTGCGTGCTCTGCGAGAGCGGTACGGAGGTCTTTCAGGAAGTCGCAGGTCTCGCGGTTGGTGTATCCGGGACTGCTGATCCTTTCAGCCACCCCGGATACTTCCCGTGGTGCCACGTCCACCCCGAGACCACTGTTGTCCTTAAGGGCTTGATCAACATTGTCCGCGGGTTCGTCGCGGACATCTTCGCTTCCGAGTTCCCGGGTGAGCTCCCTCAAGGTGTCCTGCGGAGTAAATTGTGTTGTTTGGAGTTCTTTTTTCAGTGCACTGGCTGCGGATCGCCAGCGGTTGGTCCAGCTGGGAACGTCACCGTTCCAGGCCGAAACAAGGGCAATGGTGTACTGCAGTGAGGGGAATCCTCCGGCCAGCAGGCGCGAAAGCTGTGGCGGAACGCCGGTGGGTGACAGGGCAGCGGCCTTCTCGTAGGTCACTGCGTGCTCTGCGAGAGCGGTACGGAGGTCTTTCAGGAAGTCGCAGGTCTCGCGGTTGGTGTATCCGGGACTGCTGATCCTTTCAGCCACCCCGGATGCATCCCGTGGTGCCACGTCCAACCCGAGACCGCTGCGCGGTGTGTGCTGGGCGTGGTCTTTTTGTAGCGGGGTGGTCCGTTTGGCGGCTGGTTCGGTTACGACGTCGGGCATCGAGGCGGACAGCGCCGCAGGCGGATAGGGCAGGGCTGCAACCGCAGGTCCCTCGTTCTTCTTCGCTGTTCTGGCGATGGTTACTTTGTACTCGAGTTCGGCCCACATCTGTGGCCGCTGCTTCACCCCGGCTGTGAGGATCCGTTCGTAAACGTAGTCGTACAGCTCGTGAACACTGATCAATCCGTCCTTGTCGAGATCGGCTTCCCCGGTGCGGAGACCGTCGATCACGGCTTCAGTGAACCTGGACCGGCCCGGCTCCAGCTCGCTGATCCGATCCCCTTCCCAGGCGTATTCGGTGCGGTTGGTGGCCGTGATAACCGCCCGGCCATGCCCGGCTAATTCATCACGAACGTGCACTGTGGTGTCACCCTTGGCGCCGCGCAGGAACGCGCCGCTGTAGCAGCAGTCCAGCAGCAAAATGATGGACCGGGCCCGGCAACGGCGCATCTGGGTGTGCAGAAACGCACTGGAGACAGCCGTGGAGGCGAGGAGTTTCGGATCGGTGTCCCGGGCCGCGAAGTACAGCTCTCCGTTGTCGTTCTTGATCCCATGGCATGAGAGGTGGAGCATCAACAGGTCGTTCCGGCTGCGGTCGAGGAAGAACTGCTCGACCGCCCGGTTCACCTCGTTGACGCTGCCGTCGACCACCGTCTGCACCACGAAGTCACCCACCTGAGGATGGCGGAGGACCTCGGCCAGACCCTCGGCGTCAGGCGCCGGCGAACGCAGCCTCCTCAAACCGGGAAGGTCGTAACGACCCGTCGCGATGAGCAGAGCAAACCGGCCCCCGGACACGCCAATGTCCCCCTTCAATCCTGCCTGGCTATTCCGGAATCCGGTACCGGCCCGGCCGGGCCGGTACGCGGTGCAGGTTCCACCGCGATTTGCGACGATGTATGCCGGGCAATGAATTCTTCGATCAAACGTTGCTGGTCAGCCGATGAGATGGCCTCCACCTCCAGGCTGTCCTCACCAAGAGCGATACTGACCGTGCGAACCGGCCGGTTCTCGATCCACGTCTGCAGCAGTTGCACCACACTGCGCACCGCAAACGGCGCCGCTGTCACCGCCAGAGCGCCCAAAGCGATCACCTCGCCCGGCTTCGCGCCCTCCGGCACGCTTTCTCCTGCCCGCCCCAACACGACATCTTCGACGTCGAGCTCCAGCAAGCGCTCACGCAACGCGAGCGCGCACGACTCCAGTTCCGCTGGATCGCTGTCCGTGCTGCCCTTGAGCACCACACTGATCTGACTCGTCGAAACCCTCACGATGCCCCCGCGTACTAGCCGAACGGCCAGCGTAACCAGAAAGCCCCTGCGCAACACCTGCGCCTGTGAAGCTCTTTGACGGAGCTTCTTCGAGGCGGCCACCGATCAGATGACGGTCCGCGAGCCGCAACGAGCGAGGCTCCCGGGCTGTTGATCGAGATGTCTGACGTCTCAATCACGCTGCTCGGGGGCCTCGTTGGTCAACTATCCTGCCGCACTCGACCTGCCCCGTGGACTCGTGGAGTGGGTCACGATGCTCCTCGTCACCCGTGAGGGGGACCGTCGCTGCAAGCTCCGCCCCGTCTCAGCGCGCGATGGTGACACTGGTATACCTGCGCGAGCACGTCACCCTGGC
>NZ_JBHYZP010000094.1:0-2299 GCF_042752355.1 Streptomyces sp. NPDC059255 | reverse complement strand
GCTGGACGTTGACCGCCCCAAGGCGATGACGTGAATCGTGCCAGGTTCGCACGAGGCTGGCACTCGACCGGCCAACTGAAGCGCTCAGTCACACCGGACCGTCCACGGTCCGGGGCCCGTTCGTGCACCTCAGGTCCGCATAGCTCATGAGCCGAAGCACGGTAGTTGTCACATAGGCAGTCTTGTTGTCATCTGCGAGGTGCGGCTCCCGGAAGGTCTCAACTCTTGACGACTTCTGCGATCTGCTGGGCGGCCTGGGCGGGGGTGAGGTGCGTGGTGTCGATGACCTCGGCCTCGGCGTGCAGCCACGTGCGGGCCGCCTTGGCGTAGGGCTCGAGGTAATGGAGCCGGAACGGGGAGTCGGGGCCCAGAACGGTGTCGCCCGCGATGCGCGCGCGGAGGGTGTCCTGGTCGGCATGGAGGACGAAGTGTCGGACCGGAATATCGTGCTGGGCAAGGCCCGAGCTGATCTCGCGCCAGTACTGCTCGACCAGGACGGTCATGGGCATCACCAGGGTTCCGCCGGTGTAGTCGAGGACGCGTTGGGCGGTCTCGACCACGAGCGGTCGCCATGGCGGCCAGTGCTGGAAGTTGTCCGTCGCGGGCAGTCCTGGCTTGATGTCCATGAGTGTCTCGCCGACTTTCTCGGCGTCGAACACCCGTGAGTCCGGAATCAGCTGCTGGAGGAGCGCACTGATCGTCGTCTTGCCCGCGCCGTGCGTGCCGTTGAGCCATACGATCACGGTCTTGACACTAGCGTCGTGCGGGCCCCAGGAACACCTTCTGGTGACAGTAGGGCTGCTGAACGAGGTCATATGACAAGTCGGATGCGTCGCCCGTGACAACCAGGATGCTTCGCGTGCCCCCTCTCGCAGCTGATCCGAGCCTGTTGGTGACATCTGTCGTGCTTCGGCTCAGCTCAGATCCGCGTTCTGCAGGTCCACCTCGTGCAGGTCCGCACCGGTCAGTGTGCGGTGATAGCGGCAGCGGCAGGGCCACCGCGCGCCGATGCCGGGTGCCCTGTTCCGAACAAGGGCCGGGACAGCGGCCGTTTCCCGACCCCTGCTCAGAACAGGGCCAATGCCCCCGCGCGCGGTATTCTGGCTAGACCGGCGGAGGGGTCACCAGCTTCGCGGCGCCCGGATCGACGTCGACCGGGTGGGCGAGGGTGGGGAGATGGTGGTCGAGGAGACCGTTGAGCGCGACTGCCGCCTTGCTGAGAAGGTTGCGCGGCCTGGACCGACTGGCCGTCGGCCACCGAGGCGTAGAAGCGGGCGGCGTAGGTGATGGCGTCGCCGTCACTGATGCTGTCGGACATGCCGATCGTGAACGGCACCGTGTCGACCAGCTTCTGCGCCTGAGCTGCGGAGTGACAGGAGTTGAGCAGCACCAGGAGCGGCTTGTCGTCCACCGCGGCAATGGCGCTGGCGAAAGCAGCGGCGCTGACGATGGCGCCCTTGTGGAAACCGTCCTCGCCCGTCTCGAAGGAGATCAGGTCGTGACTGCTGTGCCCGGAGAAGTGCACCACGTGCGGCCTGAACCTGGTCAGGGCGTTCAGGAAAACGTCCGCCGTCGCGGCCGGATGGGCGTCCAGTTCCACGAGATCGCGGTGGGTGGCGCGCTCCACCGCCGCGCGGATCCTCTGCTGTTCCTGACCGACCCGCAGGTCACCGGCGGACGACGCGCCCAGCAGCAGAATCCGCAGCTTCTCCGGCTTCGGGGCCCTCAGTTCCTTAAGCACCATGTCCACCTGGCCTTCTGTCGCCGACAAGCGGCTCTCGATTCCCTGCTGCTGAACCGCAGCCAGCCGCTGCGCCTCTTCCTGCTCGCGGCGACGCGCCGCCTCGGCGGCCTCCTGCTCTGCCTGCTCTGCCTTGGCCAGCTTCCTGGCCAGGACGCCCATGTCCTTCTCGAGCTTGGCCGCCTTCAAGGCCCATGTACTGGCGCTCAGAGCGGCGCTGTTCGCTTCCTTCTTGTAGCGTTGGGCAGACTTCATCCGGCTCCGCTGCACGCCGGGGCTTCCGGCCCTGCTCGCCGACGCCGCCTTCTTCGTGGCCTTCTCCTCCCTGCCGGCCTGCTTCAGCCCCAGACCGCTCGCCCTCTTCAGCGCTGCGGCGTGGGCCTTTCTCTTCACATCCAACTGGCGTTGGTAGTAGCTGGAGTCCATGCTCGTACCTTTCGTGAAGCTTGCCGGAAGGCTAGACGCTGGTGGAGGTTCTTGTGTTCTTGTCTGGTGTGGTTCTCGTTGCAGTGTCCAGGTGGGTGGGTGCGGTTGGGTGGGCTGATTGGTGTTGTTCTG
>NZ_JBHYZP010000093.1:0-2389 GCF_042752355.1 Streptomyces sp. NPDC059255 | reverse complement strand
ACACAGTGGACGCGAGCAACTGAGGACAAGCCCTCGGCCTATTAGTACCAGTCAGCTCCAACCGTTACCGGTCTTCCACATCTGGCCTATCAACCCAGTAGTCTCCTGGGAGCCTTAACCCCTCATGGGGGTGGGAGTCCTCATCTCGAAGCAGGCTTCCCGCTTAGATGCTTTCAGCGGTTATCCTTTCCGAACGTAGCCAACCAGCCATGCCCTTGGCAGAACAACTGGCACACCAGAGGTTCGTCCGTCCCGGTCCTCTCGTACTAGGGACAGCCCTTCTCAAGACTCCTACGCGCGCAGCGGATAGGGACCGAACTGTCTCACGACGTTCTAAACCCAGCTCGCGTACCGCTTTAATGGGCGAACAGCCCAACCCTTGGGACCGACTCCAGCCCCAGGATGCGACGAGCCGACATCGAGGTGCCAAACCATCCCGTCGATATGGACTCTTGGGGAAGATCAGCCTGTTATCCCCGGGGTACCTTTTATCCGTTGAGCGACGGCGCTTCCACAAGCCACCGCCGGATCACTAGTCCCGACTTTCGTCCCTGCTCGACCCGTCGGTCTCACAGTCAAGCTCCCTTGTGCACTTACACTCAACACCTGATTACCAACCAGGCTGAGGGAACCTTTGGGCGCCTCCGTTACTCTTTAGGAGGCAACCGCCCCAGTTAAACTACCCATCAGACACTGTCCCTGATCCGGATCACGGACCCAGGTTAGACATCCAGCACGACCAGAGTGGTATTTCAACGACGACTCCACCTGAACTGGCGTCCAAGCTTCACAGTCTCCCACCTATCCTACACAAGCCGAACCGAACACCAATATCAAACTATAGTAAAGGTCCCGGGGTCTTTCCGTCCTGCTGCGCGAAACGAGCATCTTTACTCGTAGTGCAATTTCACCGGGCCTATGGTTGAGACAGTCGAGAAGTCGTTACGCCATTCGTGCAGGTCGGAACTTACCCGACAAGGAATTTCGCTACCTTAGGATGGTTATAGTTACCACCGCCGTTTACTGGCGCTTAAGTTCTCAGCTTCGCCACCCCGAAGAATGACTAACCGGTCCCCTTAACGTTCCAGCACCGGGCAGGCGTCAGTCCGTATACATCGCCTTACGGCTTCGCACGGACCTGTGTTTTTAGTAAACAGTCGCTTCTCGCTGGTCTCTGCGGCCACCCCAAGCTCAGAGTGCAAAACTCATCACCCAGAATGGCCCCCCTTCTCCCGAAGTTACGGGGGCATTTTGCCGAGTTCCTTAACCATAGTTCACCCGAACGCCTCGGTATTCTCTACCAGACCACCTGAGTCGGTTTAGGGTACGGGCCGCCATGAAACTCGCTAGAGGCTTTTCTCGACAGCATAGGATCATCCACTTCACCACAATCGGCTCGGCATCAGGTCTCAGACTTAATGTTGCACGGATTTACCTGCACAACGCCCTACACCCTTACCCCGGGACAACCACCGCCCGGGCTGGACTACCTTCCTGCGTCACCCCATCACTTACCTACTACCACCTTGGATCGACGGCTCCACCACTCCCCTTTGCCCGAAGGCTCCAGGACGGCTTCACGGCCTTAGCATCAATGGATTCAGTACTGGGCGTTTCAAAGCGGGTACCGGAATATCAACCGGTTGTCCATCGACTACGCCTGTCGGCCTCGCCTTAGGTCCCGACTTACCCTGGGCAGATCAGCTTGACCCAGGAACCCTTAGTCAATCGGCGCACACGTTTCCCACGTGTGTATCGCTACTCATGCCTGCATTCTCACTCGTGAACCGTCCACAACTAGCTTCCGCTGCTGCTTCACCCGGCACACGACGCTCCCCTACCCATCACAGTCCCCGTTGGGGGTATGTACTGCAATGACACGACTTCGGCGGTACGCTTGAGCCCCGCTACATTGTCGGCGCGGAATCACTTGACCAGTGAGCTATTACGCACTCTTTCAAGGATGGCTGCTTCTAAGCCAACCTCCTGGTTGTCTCTGCGACTCCACATCCTTTCCCACTTAGCGTACGCTTAGGGGCCTTAGTCGATGCTCTGGGCTGTTTCCCTCTCGACCATGGAGCTTATCCCCCACAGTCTCACTGCCGCGCTCTCACTTACCGGCATTCGGAGTTTGGCTAAGGTCAGTAACCCGGTAGGGCCCATCGCCTATCCAGTGCTCTACCTCCGGCAAGAAACACACGACGCTGCACCTAAATGCATTTCGGGGAGAACCAGCTATCACGGAGTTTGATTGGCCTTTCACCCCTAACCACAGGTCATCCCCCAGGTTTTCAACCCTGGTGGGTTCGGTCCTCCACGAAGTCTTACCTCCGCTTCAACCTGCCCATGGCTAGATCACTCCGCTTCGGGTCTTGAGCGCGCTACTATA
>NZ_JBHYZP010000092.1:0-2416 GCF_042752355.1 Streptomyces sp. NPDC059255 | reverse complement strand
TGGAAGTATGGGCGTATATATAATGCCGTTTATCAAACACGCGCAAGCCATACCGAAAGACACTGGCATCCCTGCATCCATCATACTGGGTCAAATCATGTTAGAATCAGGCGGTTCAAACCCGGGCGGATTGTCCGGGCTTGCCTACTACTCTAAGAACCTATTTGGAATAAAGGGAAGAGGTACAGCAGGAAGTGCCACGATGGGTACGACCGAAGTATATAACGGTAAGACCTATCACGTGAAGGATGGCTTTGCAAAGTACAACAGCTATCAAGATTCCATACGCGCCCACGCGGAACTATTATCCAAGCCGCGTTATGCGTCAAAGCTGAAGAACGCAAAAAGCGTTGAGGACTATGCGAAGGGAATCAAAGCTGGAGGGTATGCAACAGACCCTAACTATGTAAATAAGCTTCTCGGCATTATCAGCAGTAACAACCTTCACCAGTACGATGATAAGGACATTACATTCAAAGGAACGTCAGGAGCCGGGGCGACAGGTGGGGATTCTTCATCTTCAGGCACTGACGACAAATCATATTTATCAAATATCATGTTCGGCGTGTTCAGATGGTCTCTTATTCTCGGGCTTGCTATCATTGCAATCGTGTTCTTTATGAAAGCCTTCCCAGCAGTCGGAGACGTTGCGAAAGGTACAGAATCATCAGCAATGGATTTTGTTCCGGGTGGTCGTGCTGTCAAATCTGTTTCTAAGGGAGCCAAAGCCATTAAGAAAGGACGCAGCGCGTCAAACCACATCAAGAAAGCCGCTACAATAGCAAAAGGAGTGAACAAGAATGCCGGAACTAGTCAAACAGCCGGGGGATGACCATAAAAAGAGTACATGGCGTGAACAGACCGTCACCATGCTACCGGGCGACATTACAACGGTTTATTTTGACGACACAAAGCCGAACCATTCAGCCATAACAAATAACACAAGTCAGATCGTGTACGTACACGAGCGCCCGAGCGTGTCGCCTAACAATTATCTTTTAGCCGTAGCGCCGGGGTCAACAAAGCTTTTGGCGCGACCGCTCGGCTATCACACAATCTACCTTGACGCCGCGATCGTGCAGCCCGAAAAAGTCCGGGTCGAATCTTGGATTGAGAAATTTACAGCGTCATCTATACCACAGTCCATTGACACCGTTCAGCTTGGGCAGATGACAGGAACCGTAGATATATCAGCGTTACCGCCGCTTGCGGCAGGCGACAAGCATATTGGGAGTGTTGAGATAGATAAGCCTGTCACACTCGGCGGGTCTTCTATCCCGGCGACACAACCTGTACCAACTCGGGAAGCCGGAATGAATGACTTTAGGGTTGGTGGGGTGAGTGTAGGCGTCACGCCTGTAATGGCAAAGTCAGGTTCTAGCAAACTGACAAACCGCCGAGAGTTGACGATCTACCCGCCTAACTCGGGTGTCATTTATTGGGGTAAGCAGGGTGTCGAGACGACTACAGGTGCGCCGCTCACGTCTAACGACAGCCCGCTAACATTTAAGGTTCATAGCCAAAGCCCTGACGTGTACCTAGTCGCTGATACTGAGACAGTCGTCACAATCGTGGAGGTGTCCTAATTGATTGAACTCGGGTCAAGGCGGACGCCGCCCTATGATGATACAGGCGTCAAAACAAGTATTTCAGATTTAAAAGACAAGATGGCAAAGCTTCAGGACACCGTTGACCATATGGACGTGTCAGATGAGATAAAGAACGATATTCTGACGCTTCAGCAAAAAGTCCAAGCGTTAGAGGATACCGCGGACGGTGGGTCAACTGGTGCAACTGACCAACAAATTCAAAGTATGAAGGCTGACGTTGATTCATTCGGCCGAGTCTTGGACGCTCATGTAAAGGACACGACCAAACACGTATCGTCTGAAGACCGTACCAAGTGGGACGGTATGAGTGACAGGGTGACGACATCAGAAACAAACCTGAAGAACCATATCGCAAATGCTAAACCTCACGTCTCGGATTCTGAACGTTTGAAATGGAATCAAGCTGCTACGGATGCGACACAGCTGCAAAAGGATTTACAGACAACGAATCTATCGCTTCAGGATGTTATCGGGGTTCAAAACTTCTCACAGAAATATGCATTAACGGATGCTGAAGGAATGCGGAAACGGTTGGCTTCAGCTGACAGCATATTCACCGCACCACCCGGTTTTTATTATGGGACAGGATGGAATCAACTACCGTTACCGGGTGACGCTTCTTGGTACTATCTCGACATTCTACCAGCGCCAAACGGTCTGCGGAAATTGGTTCTGACACGTTCCTATGATAATACGTCATGGATTGGTGTTATACACACTGACAATGTATTCAGGGGTTGGCGACAGCTGTTTACACAAAATGATTTTATGGCGCTCACATGGTATAACCTTCCGTTATTGAATGG
>NZ_JBHYZP010000091.1:0-2614 GCF_042752355.1 Streptomyces sp. NPDC059255 | reverse complement strand
GGATCGGGCAACACCGTCGACCACGTCGGGCACGGCACGCATGTCGCGTCGACCGCCGCGGGCTCCGGCGCCAAGTCCGGCGGGAAGTACAAGGGCGTGGCGCCCGGCGCGAAGATCCTCGACGGCAAGGTGCTCGACGACAGCGGCTTCGGCGACGACTCCGGCATCATCGCGGGCATGCAGTGGGCGGCCGACCAGGGCGCGAGGATCGCCAACCTCAGCCTCGGCGGCGAGGACACCGTCGAGAACGACCCGCTGGAGGCGGCGGTCGACCGGCTCTCCGCCGAGAAGAACATCCTCTTCGTCATCGCCGCGGGCAACGACGGCCCCGGAGCCGGCACGATCGGCTCGCCGGGCAGCGCGGCCTCCGCGCTGACGGTCGGGGCGGTCGACCGCACGGACGCGATCGCCGACTTCTCCAGCGTGGGCCCGACCGCGGACGGGTCGCTCAAGCCCGACATCACGGCACCCGGTGTGGACATCGTCGCCGCGAAGGCCGCCCAGGGCCAGCTCGGCGATCCGGCCGCCGACGGCTACGTGTCGATGTCGGGTACGTCGATGGCGACGCCGCATGTGGCCGGGGCCGCCGCGATCCTCGCGCAGCAGCACCCCGACTGGAGCGGGCAGCGGATCAAGCAGACGCTGACCGCCTCCGCGAAGCCGGGCACCGGCCTGACGGCGTTCCAGCAGGGCACCGGGCGCGCGGATCTGGCGAAGGCGATCACCCAGAGCGTGGTGAGCGAGCAGACCTCGGTGAACTTCGGTCTCCAGCAGTGGCCGCACACCGACGACAAGCCGGTGACCGAGCAGGTCACCTACCGCAACACCGGCACCAAGGCGGTCACCCTCGACCTGTCGCTGGAGACCACCGGCCCCCGGGGCAAGCCCGCCCCCGCCGGCTTCTTCACGGCCGACACCAACCGCGTCACCGTACCCGCCGGCGGCACCGCGAACGTCGGTATCACCTCGAACACCCGGACCGGCAGTGTGGACGGCGCGTTCTCCGGCGCCCTGGTCGCCAAGGCCACCGCGGGCGGCCAGAGCGTACGGACCTCCTTCGGTGTGATCCGCGAGGTCCCGTCGTACGACCTCACGATGAAGTTCATCGACACCAAGGGCAAGCCCGCCGACGCGCTGGCCACCGTCTACGGGCACGACGGCGACTTCTGGAAGAACGTCTCCGGCACCGGCAGCGCCAAGATCCGGGTCCCGAAGGGCACCTACCTTCTCGAAGTCCCCGTCGACATCCCGAAGGCGGGCGGCGGCGAACCGGACGTGGCCCTGATGGTCCAGCCCGGGATCAAGGTCACGAAGAACGCGACGGTGACCTTCGACGCCCGCAAGACGAAGCCGGTCTCCATCACCGCGCCGGAGTCCGCGAAGGCGGGCGACGCCTACCTCAACTACCTGCTGGACACCCCGTCCACCTCGCTCGCCAGCACCTATTTCCTGAGCTCCTTCAAGGGCCTCAGGACCGCGCAGGTCGGCGCCGCGCTGCCCGCCGAGCAGTTCTCCACCCAGCTCAGCGGCGTGTGGCAGAAGGGCAGCACCAGCTACAACCTGCTCCACAACCGCCCCGGTTCGATGTACACCGGCTTCAGCCACAAGACGGCCAAGAGCGAACTGGCCCAGGTGAACCTGAAGATCGGCGCCTCCGCCAAGAACCGCCACGGCACCGTCAACGCCTTCTGGTCCACCCCGTCGATGGGCCTCGGCACGGTCACCGACCCGTTCCCGCTGCCCGGCACGGCGAAGACGTACGTCACCACGCCCAAGGGATTCACCTGGGAGTTCGGCGTCGGCCAGCAGGGCCGCACGGAGGACGGCGGTGAGGCGAACCTCGTCGACGACAAGGCCAGGACCTACCAGCCGAAGAAGACCTACGAGAAGGTCTACAACGTCGGTGTGTTCAGCCCCAAGGTCGACGCGCGCAACCGGGCGGAGCGTCTCGGCAACGAAATGGCCGTCTGCGTCGCCGAGTTCGCGGACGGCGCCGGCCACCCCGGCTCCTCGTCGGTGACCAAGCAGCGGACCGTCATCAGTGCCGACGGCAAGAAGATCGTCGACGAGAACGGCGAACTCTGCCAGTTCACCGGCGGGCTGCCCACGAAGTCGTCCCGCTACGTGATCAGCACGGACGTCTCGCGCTCCACCAAGGTCGCGGGCGTCAGCAGCCGCGTCGTCGCCGCCTGGAGCTACACCTCGAAGAAGACCACCGGCGCGACGCCGGCGACCCTGCCGCTCTCCACCGTCCGCTTCACCCCGAAGCTGGACCTGGCGAGCACCGCCGCGGCGGGCAAGAAGCTCACCGTCCCGCTGACGATCCAGGGGCCCGCCGCCGGTAAGGGCTTCAAGTCCCTCGCCGTGCAGGTCTCCTACGACGGCGGCACGAAGTGGGCCAAGGCGCCGGTCACCACCGCGAAGGACGGCAAGAAGAGCCTGTCGCTGAGCCACCCGAAGAAGGCCACCTCGGTCTCCTTCAAGGCGAAGCTCACCGACAAGAACGGCAACACCTACGACGTGACCGTCCTGAAGGCGTACCTGCTCAAGTAGGCAGCCAGGACAGGGACGTCACAGATCACCGGCCGCGCCCGGGGAACGGACACCGTTCCCC
>NZ_JBHYZP010000090.1:0-3066 GCF_042752355.1 Streptomyces sp. NPDC059255 | reverse complement strand
TCCAGCCGGGCCCACTGGCTACTTGTCAGATCTCCACCACGCTCCACGACACGTGATCATTCACGACCAAGATCCACTTTCGCAACAGGCCCTAGCGCTCGCTCTGCAGCAGCGCAAGCTGTTCTGCAAGGGCGCCGTGCATATCACGGCGGCACCCTGGTTCCCACCCGCGACCACCAGGTGGGAGCAGTCGAAGAACTACCAGTACTCCACCAACCACCAGGTCGTCATCGAAGCGGAAACCCGGCTCGTCGGCGCCGTCGGTGGGCCCCTGCCCGGCAGAGCAACGTGGGTGGATCTACTACCGCAAGACGAAAGGGGAGTACTTCTGCGCTGTTCCAGGAGTTCTCTACAGCCGCGCAGGTGGTGAAGTGGGCGATGGAGCAGGAGAGGTTGCGTAAGAACGTCCGGATCGGAGAGGGGGACGCCACTTGGTATCGACCTGGACAAGGGCGTTGCACGGTGTCCCGTCTCATTAGATCTTGCAGAGACAGGTCCGCTGACCTGCGGGGTGACAGGTTGCATTGCGACTCGGAGCACGGAGGGTACGGAGTCCCCGAGAGGTTGTAGCTGGCGCCGAGTTCGCGTCTCATCGATCAAGGCGAGACCGGTGCTTCCTGAACTGGGCCTTGTCAGGATGGTGAGACGCTCTACTCCAGGATTCGCAGTGAAGGTGACAGTTTCCGGGCCAGTCCCGACGGGAGCTGGGTGGGCAATAGTCGTTGAGTTACTCGCGGACCTGAGCGTTCACTGTGGGATGCGTGTCACCGCTGGCCGTGCCCAGGCCCGCGAGCAGGCGCAGCCCATCCTCGGCGGGGCTGCCGGGGGCCGCGGACAGGACCAGCAGCTCCATGCCTGATTCGTCCGGTAGTGCGAAGTTTTCCTGGTGCAGTTCCAGCAGTCCGACCAGCGGGTGCCGGTACGCCTTGCGTCCATGTGTGCGGGCGCGCACGTCCGCGCGGGCCCAGAGGCGGCGGAAACGCTCGCTGCCCATCGCCAGCTCGCCGATGAGCGAGGCCAGACGGGGGTCCTCGGGGTATTTGCCGGCGGCCAGGCGCAGGTGCCCGACCACGTCGAGGGTGCATTTCTCCCAGTCCGCGTAAAGGCTGCGCTCGGCCTCCTCAAGGAAGATGTGCCGGGCGGTGTTCAGGCCCGGCATCGGCCGGCCGTAGAAGAGCCCGGCGAGGCGGTTCCCGGCGAGTACGTCCAGGCGGTGGTCCATGATCAGCGCGGGTGCGTCGGCGACCAGGTCGAGGACGCGCAGCAGCTCTGGCCGGACCCGCCCGCCCGGCGCCTTCGCGCGGCGGCGGCGCTGCCGCGCGAGCCGGTAGAGGTGCCCGCGTTCGGTCTCGTCGAGGCCGAGGACGCGGGCAAGCGCGTCGAGGACCTGCTCGGAGGGCTGGGTCGCGCGGCCCTGCTCCAGGCGTACGTAGTAGTCGACGCTGACTCCGGACAGGTGCGCGACCTCTTCGCGGCGCAGCCCTTCGACCCGGCGGCGGCTGTCGGTGGGGATGTCGACGGCCGTCGGGTCGACCCGGGAACGCCGGGTCCGCAGGTAGCCCGCGAGATCATCCATGCCCCCAGTATGGCCTCGGTGGTGCCGGTGAAGGTGGTTCTGCCGTTACCAGGAAGTCCCGTCCGATGGAAGAGGCGCCCCTGAATGCAGGGCGCCGCGGTGCCCAGAATCGGAGGCTCCCGATCCGAAGGAGTTCCCATGAAGACGCTGATCGTCTACGCCCACCCCGAGCCGAGGTCGCTCAACGGCTCTTTGAAGGACCTCGCGGTGTCCACATTGGAGACCGCCGGGCACGAGGTACGGGTGAGCGATCTGTACGCGATGGACTGGAAGGCGGTCGTGGACGCCGCGGACTTCGGCCCCAACGCATCAAATCCGCTGAATGTCACCCACGATTCTGGCCGGGCCTTCGACGCCGGGACGCTCACCCCGGACGTCCTCGCCGAGCAGGAGAAGCTGCTGTGGGCCGACACGATCATCATGCAGTTCCCGATGTGGTGGTACACGATGCCCGCGATTCTCAAAGGCTGGGTGGAAAGGGTATTCACCTTCCACTTTGCGTACGGCGTCGGCGAGCACAGCGACGCAAGGTTCGGCGATCGCTTCGGAGAAGGCACCCTCGCGGGCAGGAAGGCTATGTTGTCGGTGACCACCGGCGCCCCGGAGCCGCATTACGCCGCCCGCGGGATCCAGGGCCCCATCGATGATCTGCTGTTCCCGATCCAGCACGGCATCTTCTGGTATCCGGGCATCGAGGTGCTGCCGCCCTTCGTGCTGTACGGCACCGCCCTGATGACCAGGGAGGACTACCCGGACGTCGCCAAGGCCTGGGAGCAGCGCCTGCTCAGCCTGGAGTCGACCGAGCCGATCCCGTTCCGGCCACAGAATTTCGGCGACTACGAGATGCCCTCGCTGCACCTGAAGGAGGGCCTGGAGCCTGCGGGCCGCACCGGTTTCGGGCTGCACGTGCGCGGCTAGAGCCTGTCTCCTTGAACGGCTATGGGCACCATTCCTGGCGATAGGCGGGGTGCTCGGCGTATGACTGGGCAAGGACCCGAAGCGCGTATGCCAGGCCAGCCGAGCGGGGGTCCGAGCTATCCATCGCCTTGTAGTCGTGCACCAGCTGCTCGGTTAGATCGAGCATGGGGAGCTGGCTGTCGAGAAGAGCCTCGCCGCCCAGGGTGTCGGCCACGTAGGCGTAGGCGTGGTTGTCGTCCATGATGCGTGCGACGAGGAACTTCAGAAGATCGTCCATGTGGTCATCTTCGCGGGCGAGGTACCTCGGCCGCTCGACGTCGTCGGCGTCGGACACGAGAGCGGCTTGAGGGTTGAGAGCGGGTTGTGACAGTGAGCTTCTTCAGCGTTGCCGCTCCGGGGTGAGGACGGCTTTGGCGATTGACGTCATGCGGTTCGGGCTGCATCGGGATCTGCGGAAGATCCGCCAGGACTTCAGGTGCGCGACGCCGCGTTCGACCGGTGCCCGTGCTGCGGCCAGGGCCCGGTTGAGGGTCTTCTCGGTGGGGGTGAGTTCCTGCAAGGGCCTGCGTTTG
>NZ_JBHYZP010000089.1:0-3595 GCF_042752355.1 Streptomyces sp. NPDC059255 | reverse complement strand
GCCTTCTCCTACTCTCCGTTGTCGACGTCGGTGACGGTGCCGTCCTTGATGGACCGGGCGAGGTTGAGCTCCGGGGCGTTGAACCGCTCGCGGACCTCCTCGCCCCACAGGACGGACTGGGTGCCCTCGTGCTTGACCAGGCCCGGGTTGATGCCGAGCTTGAAGCCGCCGGGCAGCGGCTTGCCCTCCCGGTAGGGCAGGAAGTCCATCGGGCTCGGTCCGTTTGCGGCGTAGACGACGCAGTCGGACAGGATTGCGATCGGGTACTGTCCGGTGAACGCCGCGTGCTTGATCATCTTGCGGTGCAGGTTGATCCGGGTGCGGGAGATGACCGCCGCCCGGATGTCCGGCCGCCACGTCGGGCGCTCCAGAGCCCGCCACCGCTCGCCCGGCCGCCAGCCCTCGCTCCGGGGCCGCTCGCGCAGCTTTCCCAGGCCGCCTTTGACTGTCGCCTTGATCGCCGAGACGACGATCGTCAGTTCCGGGTCGCGTTCCTTGTAGCCGTCCATCGCGGCGAGGAAGTCCTCCGGCGACAGGTCGCCGTCCACACCGAGGTCGGCCATCGTGGCGAGGTAGGCGTCACGCAGCCGCTGGTACCAGCCGTCCAGGTAGCGGCCGTTCTCGTACCGGACCCACGCCTCGATGGGCGCGACGTCGTAGCCGAGCTCCTGGGCGTAGGCGACGGTGGGTGTCGCGTACCAGGCCGGCCCCGTCGGGCGGTCGCCCTTCGGCGTGAACGGGGAGGGCAACAGGCTGCCGTCCAGCTCCACCCACTCCTTGCCGACCTTCACCTTCGACAGGTCGACGTGGGACAGGTCGACCAGCCACGAGCCGGGCAGCTTCGGGTCGAACGCGGGGGCCTTGACGTACGTCGGCTCACCAAGGCCGACGTTCAATCCGTTCGCGCCGGCGGCAAAGGCCATGTTCACGTCCAGACCGACCAGGTAGCGCAGGGTGCACTCGGCATCGGTCATCGGCCGCGCCCAGTCGTACGCCTCCTCGAACAGCTTCTCCGCCGGGCCGCGCACGTGGAAGCGCGGCAGATCCAGCGCGTTGAGCACCGGGTGTCCGTCAGGGGCCTCGCACGGCGCGCAGTCCACCGGGCGCTTGCCCAGCGACCCGGGCGTCTTGTCGTCGGCCTGCCGCAGGACGCCGGTCTCCTCGTCCCGCACGGCGTAGGTCGGCGGGTGCAGCGCGGTCATCAGCTCCAGGCCGGTGACGGCGGTGGAGCCGCGCGGCGTCATCACCCGGGACGCGTACGCGCCCAGGACACGGGCGAGCTCCGCTGGCGGAAGCTGCGCGGCGTCGCCCCAGAACCGGGGGTCAAGTGCGTTCCACGACGGGATGCACAGCTGCACGCACTGGCGGTCCGGGCCCTTGGCCGGACGGTAGATCCGCGTCCACGGCCCGAACCCGCGCTTGGTCAGCTTCCACTCCGCGCGTGTCAGCTGCTTGATGACCTTGTGGCCCTCCGGGATCCGCCCGGTGTTCCTCTCCTCCTCCGTGAGCGCGACGGGAAGGCCGTAGCGCTCGCACGCTGCCTCGGTGAGCACGAGCAGCGGGTCGGCGGGCCGTCCCGGGCCGGACAGCTTCGGCTGACCCAGCTTCGCGTGCTTGAGCGTCCAGTCCACCAGGGACGGCAGGGACTTGGCGGGCACGTCCAGGACCAGGCCGCCGACGCAGTACGCCACGACCTTCCCGTCCTCGATGTCCACGACCGCCAGCGGCCCGTTCTCGAACCGCGGGTCGACGGCGGTCGCCGGGGTTCCGGCCGGGGCCGCCTTCTTCGTACCCGGGCGACGCGACGTCGACGACGTCGGCCTGGTGGTGCGTGCCGGACGCGGCGCGGCCGTCGGGGCAGGGGTGGGGTTGGTCTGGGTGTTCTCGGCTGCAGTCATGACCGCAGCCTCGGACGCCGGGCCTGTGGACAGAGAATACGCTTCCGCGGGGGCGGGTGTTCCAGCGAATGCGGCCGGCACCGCAGCGTTCTGCACGGGGACGGCCGCGCTGTCCGGGGCGGGGTAGAGCTCCGCGAGCTTGTCCAGCAGCCGCGCGTACGCCTCCCGTTCCGGCGGGCGGGGCTCGGTCTTCCCGGCTTCCCAGCCGGACACCGTGGCCCGCCGCACCTTCAGCGCGCCCGCCACCTCGTCGATCGTCAAACCGTGCGCGGCACGCAGCCGCTTGCGCTCCCCCGGCGGCGGAAGCGGGGAACGGGACGCGACCAGCGCGTCGACCGCGTCGAACAACTCGGACATGGAACACCTCCTGCTCCACACCCTACCCCGCGGATCGCACGAAGTGCGTACGAAACGCGTACGAACGGCGTTCTTTTTGCGGTCTGAGGCGTTTTCTGAAAGGCGGGTGTCCCGTGTGTCATCGAATCTTGAGTGCGTGCCAACGAAGTTTGAGCGATTCGCAAGTGGTCGACCGCGGTCCGGCCCGCTCAGCGAGCCACTCGAAGGTGACCTCGTCCTCGCCGCACTGCCTCTCCAACTCCTCGATGCCTCGGTTGGTGAAGTACATGGGGTAAGCGGCGTACAGACCAATGCCGTTACACGGCAGCACTGGCCACGACTCTGCGGCCCGCGCCTCAACCAGGAGCTCCGGGTCCGAGGATTGCGAGCCCTGTGACCGCTCCGCCAGCAGCCCAATTACCTCGCGGTCACCGGCAACCCGTCCCGCCAGGGTGGCCCTGCTGGGCCAAGCACCGAAGCAGGCAACGACGCCGACTCCCGCGCCGACGCTGCCGTCGCGGGCTGCATCGCGAAAGTCGTCTCGGCAGCGAAGGCGGTCGGGCCTCGACCAGCCCCTCCCGCACGGTCACCTGCCAGACCCTCAGCTCCATTGCTGGGCGTGCCGGTGCTGTGCCGGCGCGTGGACGTTCTGTACGACGCCCCAAGTTCTACCGTCCTTTCCGTGGCGGCCTGACCGGCGCGTCGTAGCCGGGGAGCAGGCACGGTCCAGCCCTGACACGCCTCTTCGCGTCGGTGGAACATGGAGGTCGCGCTCAAGTTTCGTTGGGGTGTGGGTTCTTCATTGCCACGGGCTGGGTGCGCACCTGTCACCAGAGGGTGCAGGGGTGCTGCTCGCTGCCGCACGAATGGCGGGAGGGTGCGGCCCCCTGCGCTCACAGGGGGCCGCGAGGTAGCCCAGCAACTTCATCGACAGGGAGATAGAAGCATGGGTTTTACAGAGCCTACGAGCGACGCCCACCGCGCGTCGACGCCACGATCTCAGCGCAGGGAAGAGCCGCCGGCTTCGGTGACCTCGTCCCGGAGCGGACCTCCCGCTGCTAGGCGACAGCGGTATCTGCAATCACTGAGCCGCACGGCAAGCCACGGACTGGTCTACGGGCTGGCGTCAGCAACGGGCGGAGCCATCGTGACCGGGCTCGTCTGGTGGGGCCAGCGATAACCGTCGGGCCCGCCCCGGTGTCAGCGGCCAGTTCGGAATCCCCAAGTACGGCCAGTTGTGATGTCACTCTTGGTTACGGCCCGGGTTCGACGTCTGACCCGATCGGTCACATGCGGATGAACGCGACCGGTTGTCGGGCCACGTCAGTGCCAGGCACAGGCGATCAGCTGTCCGCGGAGTG
>NZ_JBHYZP010000088.1:0-3633 GCF_042752355.1 Streptomyces sp. NPDC059255 | reverse complement strand
GACTCCAACTCCACACCACCCACCATCGACACCCCACGCAACACAGCCCCACCACCACCAGCCACCAACCCACCCGCCAACTCCACCCAATGCCCCGCCAACCGCTCCACAGACCCCGCATCGAACAAATCCGTGCTGTATTCGACGGCCGCCAGCAACTCGCCCTCGCGTTCCTCGAATTCGAGCATGAAGTCGAACGGAAGGGCGTCTCGCGACACGCCCATGGGCTCGATGCAAAGCCCGGGGAAGTCCGGCGCCGGGCCTGTCGCACCCTGAAGCACCACCATGGCTTGGACCAGCGGCATGCGGCTGGGATCGCGCTCGGGAGCCACGGCTTCCACCACACGGTCGAAGGGCACCTTCTGGTGGTCGAACGCCTCCAGTACGGTGTCCTTCACTGTCCTCAGGAACTCGCCCATCGTCTCTCCCCCGTCCACATGCGACCGCAGGACCAGGGTGTTCACGAAGAAGCCGACCAGGTTCTCAAGCTCCGCACGGTCGCGTCCTGCCGTCGCCGTGCCCACGGCGATGTCGTCCTGTCCGCTGTACCGTGCGAGCAGAAGCTGTGTGACCGCCGTCAGCGTCACGAACAGGCTCGCGCCCTGCTCCCGGCCGAGCCTGGCCAGTCCGGCCGCCAGCTCGGACGGGACGGCGAAGGTGTGCACGGCGCCCGCACCGCTCCGCACCGTCGGCCGGGGCCGGTCCGTCGGCAGTTCCAGCGGCTCCATGCCTGCCAACCGTTCCCGCCAGTACGCAAGGCCGTCGGCCAGTTCGGCATCGGTGAGCCGGTCGTGCTGCCAGGACGCGTAGTCGGCGTACTGGATGGGCAGTTCCGGCAATTCTGCGGCGCCGCCGTGCAGTGCCGCCGCGTAGCACGTGGCCAGTTCTCCGGTCAGTACGTCCAGCGAGCGGCCGTCGCTGATGATGTGGTGCATCGAGAGCAGCAGGGCATGCCGATCGGCGGCGAGCCGCACCACCAGAACCCGGAAGAGCGGGCCGACCCGGAGATCGAACGGCGTGAGCAGACGCTCTTGCAGGATCCGATCAGCAGAGGCATGGACACCGGCATTGGCATCGGCATTGGCATCGATGTCAGCGTCGCGGTGGCAGTCCTTCGCATCCCCCTTCCCAGTCCGGGAGAGGTCGAGATACTCGACCGGAATTGTCATCAGTGGGTGGACCACCTGGATCACCCGGCCGTCCACCGAGTCGAAGGTCGTACGAAGCCCTTCGTGCCGCGCGACGATCTGCGCAACCGCCCGTTCCAGCGCACCGATGTCCAAGACCCCCGTCATCCGCAGCGCAAGGCCGGAGTTGTACTCCACACCCCCGGGGCTGAACTCCTCCAGAAACCACAACCGTCGCTGCGCGAAGGACGCCGGCAGCTCGGCTCCACGGTCCACGGGCTTGATGGCATCCGCATCCGGGGCCACCGCCTGGCCGGCCATCCGTTCGCGCAGCAGAGCCTGCAGGTGCTCCGGCAGCGCGCTGATCCGGCTTTCCCGCGACGGTGGCGTGCTCATCTCATATCTCCCTGTACGCATGACAAAAGAACGACCGGCGGAGAACCCTCCGGCCCCCGCCGAACACGGCGGGGGCCTGCTTCTCCTGGACTGATGAAGTTGATGAAGGTTGGTTCAACCGAAGTGGCAGGCCGACCGGGTCTCAGCCCCTGCACACACTCCGCAGAGCGGCGACGAAGCCCTCCGCCAGGGCGGCGACCGTTGATTCCCGGTGGATCGCCGCGGAGTAGTACCAGGTGACGACGAACCGGCCCTCGTCCACTGCGGCGACGACGTCGATCAGGTGGTTGCGCTCCTGCTCCGGCCCGTGTTCGGGGCCGACCGCCGGCAGCGACGTTCCGAGCAGCCTGTTCTCGGCGGACTCGCCGGTGCCGCCGAACTGCCCCAGATAGTTGAAGCTGATGCGCGGGTCCGGGTCGCCGGCCAGATCCCCACCGAGGTAGCGCAGGGCACCGTATCCGACACCGCGATCCGGTACGGACCTGAGCTGGCGCTTCACCGACCGCATGGTCGCCGGCCAGTCGTCCTCGGCGCCTTCGGACTCCTGATCCGGGAGCGTGAGGGCGACCGGGTAGATGGAGGTGAACCAGCCGACGGTACGGGTCAGATCCGTGTCGTCGAAGATCTCCTCCCGGCCGTGCCCTTCCAGGTTGACCGCGACCCGGTCCGCGCCCGTCCACGTGCGCAGGGTCCGTGCCAGGGCGGCGAGCAGCACGTCGTTGATCTGCGTACGGAACCGGCCCGGCACCTGGTGCAGGAGCGCGTGGGTCTCATCCGCATCGAGATGGGCCATGACCGCGGCCTGGTCGGCCACCTTGTTCCCGGCACCCGGTGTGTCGAGCGGCAACTCGAATGCCGCGGACGCCGTCACCGACCGCCAGTACTCGACCTGTTCACCGAACCCGCCGGCCTGGACATGGCCGTTGAGCCGGTCCGCCCAGTAACGCACGGACGTCGACTTGGGCCCGAGATCGGTCGCCCCGACGGATACGACCTGGTCGTACGCCGTGGCGAGATCGCTCAGGAGCAGGCGCCAGGAAACGCCGTCGATGACGAGATGATGCGCGGTGATCAGCAGACGGAGCCGGCCACCGCCCTCGCCCGGCCTGCCCACCACGAAGCGTACGAGCGGCCCGTGTTCGAGATCCAGCCCCGCCTTCGTACGGGTCGCCAGGGCCTGCCAGTCACTGTCCTCGTCCGGTACGGAGGGCAGGTCATGGACGGTGAAGACGGCGTCCAGGTCCACGGCGGCGACGATGTGCCCGGCCCATGTCCCGTCCGCCGTACGGAGGAACGTGGAGCGCAGGGCGTCGTGGTGGTCCAGCAGGCCGCCGACCGCTGTCCGCAAGGCGTCGAGGTCGACATCGGCGGGCAGGGCGAAAGCAGTCGACATGTTGTAGTGCTCCGGGGCCACCGGATGGGTGCCGAAGAACCACTCCCGTACCGGGGTCGGAGCCACCGCTCCCAGGACGAGGCCCTGTTGGGCTCCGCTGTCGTCCGCCTCGGCACCGGCTTCGTCGATCTCCGTCGCCAGTGCGGAGATGGTGGGGTGGAGGAAAATGTCGCGGGAGGTGAGGGCGAGTCCGGCGCGGCGGGCTCGGGAGACGACTTGGAGGCTGATGATGGAGTCGCCACCGAGGTCGAAGAAGTTGTCCTCGGTTCCGATCCGTTCCAGCCCGAGGACTTCGGCCCAGACCTCGCACAGGACACGCTCGGTCTCGTTGCGCGGAGCGACATACACCTCGTCGGCGGTCGTGAACTCGGGTGCGGGCAGCGCACGCCGGTCCAGCTTCCCGTTGGCATTCAGCGGCAGCGCGTCCAGCACGACGAAGGCAGCCGGGACCATGTACTCCGGCAGCGCGGACGCGACATGCGCACGCAGGACAGCCGCATCCATGCCTCCACCGCCCGCCACCACGTAGGCCACGAGCCGCTTCACCCCCGGAGCATCCTCACGGGCCACCACCACGGCCGCGCTCACGGCCTCGTGACGGGTCAGTACGGCCTCAATCTCGCCCAGCTCGATGCGGAAACCCCGCACCTTGACCTGGTCATCACCACGCCCCGCATACTCCAACGACCCATCCACATGCCACCGCACCACATCACC
>NZ_JBHYZP010000087.1:0-3635 GCF_042752355.1 Streptomyces sp. NPDC059255 | reverse complement strand
CATTCCGAACCCGGAAGCTAAGCCTCACAGCGCCGATGGTACTGCAGGGGGGACCCTGTGGGAGAGTAGGACGCCGCCGAACAATTATTGTGGGATTGCCCCGCACCGTATGGTGCGGGGCATTTCTGCGTTCAGGGCCTTCTTGCGGACCCCCTTCAAAATCCCCCTTGCCAAGCCCCCTTGAGGGTGCCGGCCTGCCCTGAGGGTAAGGTCAGGAGGCATCGTTGGCTCGTTTCACACAGGAGGCCCCGGGTGGAGGTCCAGGAGACCCGCGTCCAGACGGACCGGGTGCTCACCATCCCCAACATCCTCAGCATGGCTCGCCTGGTCGGCGTACCGCTCTTCCTGTGGCTGATCCTTCGTCCGGAGTTCGGCGGGCCCAACAGTGACGGCTGGGCCTTGCTGGTGCTGATGCTGAGCGGTGTCAGCGACTATCTCGACGGAAAGCTCGCCCGCCGCTGGAACCAGATCAGCAGCCTCGGGCGGCTCCTCGATCCTGCCGCGGACCGGCTGTACATCCTTTCCACCCTGGTTGGCCTCACGTGGCGCGAGATTCTGCCACTGTGGCTCACTGCGGCTCTATTGGCCCGTGAGCTGATGCTTCTGGTGATGGTGGGAATCCTCCGCAGGCACGGCTACCCGCCTCCCCAGGTGAACTTCCTCGGGAAGGCAGCTACCTTCAACTTGATGTATGCCTTCCCCCTCCTGCTGCTCAGTGACGGAAGTGGATGGCTCGCGTCACTCGCCGAAGTTTTCGGATGGGCGTTCGCAGGATGGGGTACAACTCTCTACTGGTGGGCAGGAGTCCTGTATGTGGTCCAGGTCCGCCGGCTCGTCAGGGCGGACAACGTGGCCGATTGAGCTCGTCGATGTGGTGCCGTGCAATGTCGCCGGCCCGCAGCCTGACGCCATTGGGCCTCGTTCCAGACGGGTGAAGTCGGCGAGACCGTCTCTTCAAGGAGGACGCTTCCGACATGAAGGCCGTCGTGATGGCCGGTGGCGAAGGTACTCGACTTCGCCCCATGACCTCAAGCATGCCCAAGCCGCTCCTGCCGGTTGTGAACCGGCCGATCATGGAGCATGTGCTGCGGTTGCTCAAGCGCCATGGGCTCAGCGAGACCGTCGTAACCGTGCAATTCCTCGCCTCCCTCGTCAAGAACTACTTCGGCGACGGGGAAGAACTGGGCATGGAGCTCAGCTATGCGAACGAGGAGAAGCCGCTCGGCACCGCAGGGAGCGTGAAGAACGCCGAGGAGGCGCTGAAGGACGACGCGTTTCTCGTCATTTCCGGTGACGCTCTCACCGATTTCGATCTGACGGACCTCATCTCCTTCCACAAGGAGAAAGGCGCACTCGTGACGGTGTGCCTGACCCGGGTACCGAATCCGCTGGAATTCGGCATCACGATCGTGGACGAGGCGGGAAAGGTCGAGCGCTTCCTGGAGAAGCCCACCTGGGGCCAGGTCTTCTCCGACACCGTGAACACGGGCATCTACGTGATGGAGCCCGAAGTCTTCGACTACGTCGAGGCCGATGTCTCGGTCGACTGGTCCGGCGATGTCTTCCCTCAGCTCATGAAGGAGGGCAAGCCGATCTACGGCTATATCGCCGAGGGTTACTGGGAGGACGTCGGCACTCACGAGAGCTACGTCAAGGCACAGGCCGACGTGCTCGAAGGCAAGGTCGACGTCGACATCGACGGTTTCGAGATCTCCCCGGGCGTCTGGGTCGCCGAAGGCGCCGAGGTACACCCCGACGCCGTGCTGCGCGGTCCGCTGTACATCGGTGACTACGCCAAGGTCGAGGCCGATGTCGAACTGCGCGAGCACACCGTCATCGGCTCCAACGTGGTCGTCAAGACCGGCGCCTTCCTCCACAAGGCCGTCGTCCACGACAACGTCTACATCGGCCAGCACAGCAACCTGCGCGGCTGTGTGATCGGCAAGAACACCGACATCATGCGGGCGGCCCGCATCGAGGACGGCGCGGTCATCGGCGACGAGTGCCTGGTCGGCGAAGAATCGATCATTCAGGGCAATGTGCGGGTCTACCCGTTCAAGACCATCGAAGCCGGCGCGTTCGTCAACACGTCGGTCATCTGGGAGTCCCGCGGACAGGCGAATCTCTTCGGCGCCCGCGGTGTTTCGGGCATCCTGAACGTCGAGATCACGCCAGAAGTCGTTGTCCGGCTGGCCGGCGCGTACGCGACCACGCTGAAGAAGGGTTCCACCGTCACTACGGCGCGTGACCACTCGCGTGGAGCCCGCGCTCTCAAGCGGGCCGTGATCTCCTCGCTCCAGTCCAGCGCCATCGACGTACGGGACCTGGAGAACGTCCCCCTGCCCGTCGCCCGGCAGCAGACCGGCCGTGGCAGCGCGGGCGGCATCATGATCCGTACGTCGCCCGGGGTGCCCGACTCCGTCGACATCATGTTCTTCGACGAGCGGGGCGCCGACCTCTCCCAGGCGGGTCAGCGCAAGCTCGACCGGGTCTACGCCCGCCAGGAGTACCGCCGCGCGTTCCCCGGCGAGATCGGGGATCTGCACTTCCCCGCCAGCGTCTTCGACTCGTACACCGGATCCTTGCTCCGCAACGTCGACACCACCGGGATCTCCGAGGCCGGACTCAAGGTCGTCGTCGACGCCTCCAACGGCAGCGCCGGGCTCGTGCTGCCCAGCCTGCTCGGCCGGCTTGGGGTCGACGCGCTGACCATCAACCCGGGGCTCGACGAGTCCCGGCCCACGGAAACGGCCGAATCACGCCGCCTGGGACTGGTCAGACTCGGCGAGATCGTCGCCTCCGCGCGGGCCGCCTTCGGGGTACGGTTCGACCCCGTCGGCGAGCGGCTGTCCCTGGTGGACGAGCGCGGCCGGATCATCGAGGACGACCGGGCCCTGCTGGTCCTGCTCGACCTGGTCGCCGCCGAGCGGCGCAGCGGGCGGGTGGCGCTCCCCGTGACCACCACGCGGATCGCCGAGCAGGTCGCCGCGTACCACGGCACACAGGTGGAGTGGACGACGACCTCGCCCGACGACCTGACCCGGGTCGGGCGCGAGGAGACCACGATCTTCGGTGGTGACGGCCGTGGCGCCTTCATCGTGCCGGAGTTCAGCAGCGTCCTCGACGGTACGGCGGCCTTCGTACGGCTCATCGGTCTGGTGGCCCGTACACAGCTCACCCTGAGCCAGATCGATGCGCGTATCCCGCGTGCCCATGTCCTGCGCAGGGATCTGGCGACCCCGTGGGCCGTCAAGGGCCTGGTGATGCGCAGCGTCGTGGAGGCGGCCGGTGAGCGCCAGGTGGACACCACCGACGGGGTGCGGGTGGTGGAGACCGACGGACGCTGGGTGATGGTGCTGCCCGACCCGGCCGAGGCCGTCACCCATCTGTGGGCGGAGGGGCCCGACGACGCGTCGGCCCAGGCGCTGCTCGACGAGTGGTCGTCCGTGGTGGACAGCGCAGGTCATTAGGGGCGGTCCGGGACGCTTCGGAGGCGTTCCGGAGAGGGGCCGGGGGGGGGGGGGGGGCCCCCCCCCCCCCCCCCGGGGGGGGGGGGAGGGGGGGGGGGGGCCACCCGGGGCGCAGTGTGGGCTTTGTCAGCACCCCCCCCACCCCCGCGCCCCCACAAACCCCCC
>NZ_JBHYZP010000086.1:0-5184 GCF_042752355.1 Streptomyces sp. NPDC059255 | reverse complement strand
CCCGACACCCCCATCATCACCACCGACGCCCGCCACCGCGCCGACGCCAAAAGCGGACTCATCACCCTCGTCGAACACGCCCTCATGGCACGACTGAAGTAGACGGTGCCCTACGGCAGTTGCCGTAGGCATACCCGGAGGTGGGCCATGTCCTTTGACACGGCCCGCCTCTGTGTTCATAACATTTCGACAGAGGTTTCACGCTCTCCGGCCACCCGGCGCACTCGCCCGGTGTCCCTGCGCTCATGCCGGCCCCGCCTTTTGGCGGGGCTCGCTCTTTATGCCCGTTTTACGTGAGGCATGTACCACAAGGAATGGCTGATTCCCGCTGTTTGGAAAGGGGGCGCCCCCCGTGCTGGAATTCGAGAACTCCCGAGTAGTACGGCCCTGAACGAAACACGGCACAGCGTAGGTGCCGACGCCGAGAGGTTGTTGGTCGAGTGAGGCGAAGCACGACGAGCTCCGCGGAGCAGAAGGCGCGGGGCAACTTCACCCCGCCGCCGCGCGCAGCGGCGCCTGCCGTCACGACCGGTCCGCCCGCCGCGGCCGGCAGCCCCAGCCCGTTCTCCCCGCGCAACTGGCGGGTGACCACACGGCTGTACGCGATCCTCCTGGTCCCCGTCATGGTCGGCCTGGTCATGGGGGGATTCCAGGTCAAGGGCTCGATCGATACGTGGCAGGAGGCGCAGGACGCGCAGAAGACGGCCCTTGTCGTGCGGGCCGCATCCGAGTACGGACACGCGCTGCTCAACGAGCGTGATCTCACCGCGCAGTCCCTGCTCACCAACAAACGGGACGCCGAGGTCGTCACCGAGAGCTACGCGGCCACGGACGCGGCGAAGAAGAAGTTCGACCTGGCGGTGCAGGACCTGCCCGCCGACGAGGGCCTCGAACGCCGGATCGGGCTCTTCCGCAGCTCGGAGCCGACGCTGGAGAACATCCGGAAGACCGCGTACACCGCCGGGGTGGAGACCCCGGACAAGAGCGGCGGCAACGGCGGTCCCGTGGCCACCGAAGAGGCGTACGTGCCGCTGGAGCACACGCTCATGCAGCTCTCCAACGAACTGGGCCTGGGCACCGGGAACATCACCAGTTACGGCCGCACGGTCTACGCCATCGGACTGGCCAAGGGCGCCGAGTCGCTCCAGCGCTCCATCGGCACGCACCTGCTGGTCAGGCCGAGCCAGAAGGCCGACGTCAAGACCGGCCAGGCGATCGCGTTCTCCTCGTACGCCTACCTGGAGGACGTCGCCATCGGCGAGTACGTCTCCGGCGGCACGCAGTCGGACGCCGTCAGGCTCCAGGAGGTCATGACCGCGCAGGCGGCCGCCGGGGCCAAGGAGATCGCCTCGGCACAGCAGCAGGCCGCCGCCGCAGGCAAGGAGTTCACGGCGCCGCCCGCCAAGGACGGCTCCGTCTACGACGGCATGGTGGCCGCGATCGCCAGCGGCGACTCCCCCGAGCAGCTCGCCGAGCGCGGGGTCACCCCGGAGACCTGGATGGCGGCCTCCACCGCCAAGTTCGACGGGTACAACACGATCGAGACGGAGCTGGTCGACAAGGCCGTCGCGGAGGCGTCCTCGATCGCGACCAACGCCAGGAACAACGCGATCATCAACGGCGCGATCGTGCTGGTCGCCCTGCTGGCCGCCTTCATCCTGGCCGGGATGATGGCGCGGCAGCTGAGCCGGTCGATGCTGTCGCTGCGTACGGCCGCGTTCGGGATCGCCGAGCAGCGGCTGCCGATGCTGGTCGACCAGCTCTCGCGGGCCGAGCCCGGCCGGGTCGACACCCGGGTGCAGCCCATCCCGATCGACTCGCGCGACGAGATAGGCGAGGTCGCCCGCGCCTTCGACCAGGTCCACCGCGAGGCGGTGCGGCTCGCGGCCGAGCAGGCGATGCTCCGCGGCAACGTCAACGCGATCTTCACCAATCTCTCGCGCCGCAACCAGTCGCTGATCGAGGGTCAGTTGACCCTCATCTCGGACCTGGAGAACAACGAGGGGGACCCGGACCAGCTGGAGAACCTCTTCAAGCTGGACCATCTCGCGACGCGGATGCGCCGCAACGGCGAGAACCTGCTGGTCCTCGCCGGCGAGGAGCCCGGCCGCCGCTGGAACCAGCCGGTGCCGCTGGTGGACGTCCTGCGCGCCGCCTCCTCCGAGGTGGAGTCGTACGAGCGCATCGAGCTGACCGGGGTCCCGGAGACGGAGATCCACGGCCAGGCCGTGACCGACCTCGTGCACCTGCTCGCGGAGCTGCTGGAGAACGCCACCACGTTCTCCTCGCCGCAGACGAAGGTCCGGGTCACGGCGACCCGGCTGCCCGACGGCCGGGTGATGATCGAGATCCACGACAAGGGGATCGGTCTCACCGCCGAGGACTTCGCCGACATCAACCACAAGCTGGCCAACCCGCCGACGGTGGACGCCACGGTCTCCCAGCGCATGGGGCTGTTCGTGGTCGGCCGGCTCGCCGAGCGGCACGGCGTACGGGTCCAGCTCCGCCCCTCGGGCGAGCAGGCGGGCACGACGTCGCTGGTCATGCTGCCGGACGCGATCACGCACGGCGGCGGGGGCGGCGCCCCCGGTCAGGGCGAGGACTTCACCGTCTCGCAGATCATGCCGGACCAGCCGAACCTCCCGGAGGAGGAGCAGGCCTTCCCGACCGCTCCGATGCTGACCGCGGCGGAGCTGGGCTTCGACGACTCGCGGTACGAGCAGCAGCCCACGGCGGCGGAGCAGTCGGCACGCCTCGACCCGGTCAACCGCTCGCTCAAGCGCGACGAGCGGCGCGCGGCCCTCGGGGCACCGCCGCAGGACGCCGCGGGCGACCAGCCGCTCTTCCAGGACCAGGTGGACGGCCAGTTCCGCGACGAGTCCACCGACGGGTACGCGCAGGCGAAGCCGTCGTACGAGTCGGGGTACGAGCAGGGATACGCGCCCCAGCAGCCCGCGCCCGGGGCGGACTTCTCCGCTCCCGCGGCCGAGTTCACCACGGGCGGATTCGAGGAGTACCGCGCGCCCGACACGTACCAGCAGACCGGTACGTACCAGCCGTCCGACGGGTACCAGCAGCCCGACACGTACCAGCAGTCCGACGCGTTTCTCCCGCAGCAGGGGACCCCGGGGCAGCAGGGGTATACGGAGTCCCCGTACCCCGCCGCGCAGGGCGCCGAGGGCACGTACGAGAATCTGTTCAACCCCCAGCCCCACCAGGGCGAGTGGGCCGATCAGAGTGCCTATCCGGGTACGTACGACGCCGAACGGCCGGCCGAACCGGAATCGGGCCTCGGCGCTCCCGAGAACCCCCGGGACAACGTAGGCTTGAACCGTCCGGGTCCCTCCCCGAGCACCAGTCACACACTGACGGACGCGGGTCTGCCGCGCCGTGGCAGCGGCCAGCCCCAGCAGCCGCAGTCGCCGGCGTCGTGGCAGCCCGCCGGTGAGGGCGAAGGACAGCCGGCCGGACAGACCTCGTCGACGGCGCTGAACGGCCGGAGCACCACCCCGGGCAACTTCCAGGACGAGCAGAGCCAGCAGAGCCTTGAGCAGGACAAGGGACGCGGCGAGGGGAGCACCCCGAGCGGCGGCCCTGGCGACAACCGGACCAACGGGCAGGCGGGGACGGCCGGTTCCGACGACTGGCGCGTGCGGAACGACGAGCGGTTCCAGCGCGCGGAGAAGCTCCGTGAGCCCAAGGCCGGTGGTGTCACCTCGTCCGGTCTGCCGCGCCGCGTGCCCAAGGCCAACCTGGTCGAGGGCGCGGCGGAGCAGACCACGCACAACGGCCCCCAGGTCTCCCGCGCCCCGGAGGACATCCGGGGCAGGCTGAGCAACCTGCGACGCGGCGTCGAGCGGGGCCGCAACGCCGGAGCGGACAAGAACGGACCGGGCCGCGGCCCGGGCAGTACCTACAACCAGGAGCGTTAGTGTGAGCCCGATGAGCCAGGCGGCGCAGAATCTGAACTGGTTGATCACCAACTTTGTGGACAACACCCCCGGGGTGTCCCACACGGTGGTGGTCTCCGCCGACGGACTCCTGCTCGCCATGTCCGAAGGATTCCCGCGCGACCGCGCAGATCAGCTCGCGGCCGTGGCATCCGGGCTGACCTCGCTGACCGCGGGGGCGTCCCGGATCTTCGAGGGCGGGGCCGTGAACCAGACCGTCGTCGAGATGGAGCGCGGTTTCCTCTTCCTCATGTCCATCTCCGACGGCTCCTCGCTGGCCGTGCTCGCCCACCCCGAGGCCGACATCGGCCTGGTCGGGTACGAGATGGCCCTCCTGGTCGACCGTGCGGGTACGGTCCTGACCCCGGACCTGCGTGCGGAGCTCCAGGGAAGTCTGCTGAACTGACAGACAGTGCGCTGTTCGCCGCCGCACCATTAGGGTGCGGTGGCGCGGATCTCACAGGTCCGCCAGGATCGGGCCCGGCGCCCCGGCACTCGGAGGAGGAAACGTGGCTACACCCCCAGGTGGGCATCACTACGACGGTGGCCCCCGGTCTCCGGGTGAGCATGCCCGGAACCGGTTCAACTTTCCCTCCACGCCCAGCGGACAGGGCGGCGGACAGGGCGAGCCGAGCCATGACCAGGGCGGGCAGGGCCACGGCGGGCAGGGTGGCGGCCGCGGCGCACCGCAGCGGCAGTCGTACCAACCCCCGCCCCCGCCGCAGCAGTACGAGTACGACGAGCCCCGGCAGCCCCGCATCCAGCCGGTGCAGCCGAGGCGTTCACCGGAAGCCGAGCCTTCCATGGGCGCGCACAACCCGTTGGTGCGCCCGTACGCCATGACCGGCGGCCGGACCCGGCCGCGTTACCAGCTCGCCATCGAGGCGCTGGTCAGTACGACGGCTGATCCGTCCCAGTTGCAGGGGCAGTTGCCCGAGCACCAGCGGATCTGCCAGCTGTGTTTCGAGATCAAATCGGTCGCCGAAGTCTCGGCGCTCCTCTCCATCCCCCTCGGCGTGGCCCGGATCCTCGTTGCCGACCTGGCGGAGGCGGGCCTTGTCGCCATCCACCAGCCCGGTGGCGACGAGGCCACCGGCGGCACGCCAGACGTGACACTGCTCGAAAGGGTGCTCAGTGGACTTCGCAAGCTCTAGCGGCGGTGCGGCCCGATCGACCACCAGCGCGAAGATCGTGGTGGCTGGCGGCTTCGGCGTGGGCAAGACCACGTTCGTGG
>NZ_JBHYZP010000085.1:0-5772 GCF_042752355.1 Streptomyces sp. NPDC059255 | reverse complement strand
GGGGGTGCGGTTTTGGGATCACGGAGTGCTGCTCGCGGCCCACCACGCACCCCCCCCCACTGCCGTCCGCCGCGTATCGCCGGGAGTGTGGAGGGCATGAACACAGTCATTGAAGCCGTCAACCTGAGGCGGAGCTACCGGGGTTTCGACGCCGTACGCGGCATCGACTTCACGGTCGCCCGGGGAGAACTCTTCGCGCTGCTGGGAACCAACGGAGCCGGCAAGACCTCGACACTCGAAATCCTGGAGGGCCAGGCCGCCCCCACCGGCGGGACCGTCCGGGTCCTCGGCCGGGACCCGTTCCGCGACCGGGCGGCCGTGCGGCCGCGCACCGGGGTGATGCTCCAGGAGGGCGGATTCCCTTCGGAGCTGACGGTCCTGGAGACCGCACGGATGTGGGCGGGCTGCACCAGCGACGCCCGTCCCGTGGACGAGGTCCTGGAACTGACCCGTCTCGGAGGCCGCCGCACGGTGCGGGTCAAGCAGCTCTCCGGCGGCGAACGCCGCCGCCTCGACCTCGCGCTCGCCCTGCTGGGGCGCCCCGAGGTGCTGTTCCTCGACGAGCCGACGACCGGCCTCGACGCACAGTCCCGCCGCGACACCTGGGAGCTGATCCGCGAACTGAAGGCCCAGGGCACGACCGTCCTGCTCACCACCCACTACCTGGACGAGGCGGAACAACTGGCCGACCGGCTGGCGATCATGCACCAGGGGCTGATCGCCACCACCGGGCGGGTGGCCGACGTGGTGGCCGAACGGCCTTCCCGGATCAGCTTCGAGCTCCCCCAGGACCGCTTCCTGGGGGAATTGCCGCCGCTCGCGCCGATGGGCGTGACCCGCCACGAGACCGTGGGCCGGACCGTACGTCTGGAGACCCGGGACCTGCAGCGCACCGCCACCGAACTGCTCGTCTGGGCGCACCGCACCGGGATCGCGCTGCGGTGCCTGGACGCCCGGTCGGCATCACTGGAGGAGGCGTTCATGGAGATCGCCAAGAACCTGGACACCGAGGAGACACGATGACGACGACCACCACCCCTGTCCGACCGGCCGCCGCCGCGCGCGTACGATCCGGTGCCGCGACCCGCATGGCCGCCCTCGGCCGCGCGGAGCTGGCGCTCCTGCTGCGCAGCAGGGCCTCCCTGGTCACCGCGCTCGCGCTGCCCGCCGTCATGGCCTTCTCGTCGCGCAGCCTGGTCAACGGCCTCGACCTGGGCGGCACCGGCCTGTCGATCGCGACCGTCCTCCTCTCCGGCACCCTGGCCATGGCCCTGTTCTTCTCCGTCTACACGAACCTGGTCGGCGTGTACGTCACGCGCCGCGAGAGCCTGGTGCTCAAGCGGCTGCGTACGGGTGAGGTGCGCGACACGGAGATCCTCGCGGGTGCCGCGCTCCCGGCCGTGGTGCTGGCGCTGGCCCAGTGCGTGCTGCTGGCCGTCGGTCTGACGGTGGTCCTGGACGCACCCCTGCCGCAAGCCCCGCACCTGCTCGTTCTCGGCCTGCTGCTGGGTGTGGTACTGCTCGTGGCCGGGGCCGCGCTGACGGCCGCTTTCACCCGGACCGCGGAGAGTGCTCAGTTGACGTTCCTGCCGTTCCTGTTGGTGAGCATGGCCGGATCCGGGGTCTTCCTGCCGCGCGGGGTGCTGCCCGGTGTGGTGGCCGACATCGGCGCCTGGCTGCCGTTCTCGCCCGTCATGGATCTCCTGCAGGGCGGCTGGACCGGCGACCTGGGCGGCCCGGACCAGGGCCGCGCGGTGCTCGTCGCGCTGGCCTGGACCGGTGCGGCGGCCCTCGGCGTGCGGCGGTGGTTCCGCTGGAGCCCTCGCCATTGAGTACAACGGACCGTGGGACAAGGGAGCTGGGACCGTGAACATGAGCATGAGCATGAGCATGAACTTGAATGTGGACGACTGGGTGGAACGTCTCGGCGGCCCGGACGGCCCCGGCCGGTACCGCAAGTACGCGCTCGCCACGGTCGCCTACTTCGCGGTCTTCGAGCTCGGCCTGTGGGCACTCTGGGTGGCGCAGACGGACACCGGTACGGCCAATCTGGTGTCCGTCGCCGTACTGGGCGGGGCGCACGCCGTCGTCCAGGTGCTGCTCTGCCGGGCGGCCCTGCACCGCTACCTCGGCTCCGGTCCCCGGCCCGACCTGCTGCTCGCGGCGTACACGACCCTGACCGCGGCCATGGCCGCCCTGGGATCTGTGCTGCTGGCCACCGGCCACATCGACGACAAAGGTCTGGCGCCCTACCTGTTCTGGCTGCTGATGCTCTACGCCGGCCCGTGCGCACTGGCACTGTCGCGCCGCACCGGCGCGACGCTGGTCGCGGTGGTCTCGGTGTCCATCGTCGCGGGCGGCGTGGTGGCCGGGCTCTCCGGCGCGCAGCTGGGGCTCGTGACCGGCGCCGCCCTGTTCATGGCGCCGTTCATGGCCGCGGCGTTCCGGGCCACCGGCTGGGGGGTCCGGCTGATCGAGGAACTGGCCGCGGCCCGCCAGACACAGGCACGGCTCGCCGTGGCGGAGGAGCGGCTGCGCTTCGGCCGTGACCTCCACGACGTGCTGGGCCGCAATCTCGCGGTCGTGGCGCTCAAGAGCGAACTCGCCGTACAGCTGGCGCGGCGCGGCCGGCCCGAGGCGGTGGAGCAGATGCTGGAGGTGCAGCGCATCGCGCAGGAGTCGCAGCGGGAGATCCGGTCGGTGGTCCGCGGGTACCGTACCGCCGACCTGCACACCGAACTCGCCGGAGCACGCTCCGTCCTGGAGGCGGCGGGCATCGACTGCCGTATCGAGTACGGTCCGGCGGCCCGCCTGCCCGGCGAGGTGCAGGCGGCCTTCGGCTGGGTGGTCCGCGAGGCGACCACGAATGTGCTCCGCCACGCGCAGGGCGCGTCCCGCTGCACGATGTCCCTGCGCACGGCGGGCCCGACCGCGGCCCTGCTGCTGATGGAGAACGACGGTGCGCCCGACACGCCCCCCGGTGCCGGCACCGGCCTGACGGGTCTGAAGGAACGCCTGACGGCGGTGAACGGCACGCTGACCACCGAGCAGTTCCCCGGCGGGGTCTTCCGGCTCACCGCGGAGATCCCGTGGGAGGAAGGCGAATGATCACGGTCCTGCTGGCGGACGACGAGCACCTCATCCGGGGCGCACTCGCCGCCCTGCTCGCGCTGGAGGACGACATCACCGTCGTGGCGCAGGCCGGAACGGGCGACGCGGCCCTGGAGCTGGCCCGGGCGCACCGGCCCGACGTCGCCGTTCTCGACCTCCAGATGCCCGGCCTCGACGGGCTGGCGGTCGCGGAGCGGCTGCGGACCGTCGCGCCCGGTTGCGCTTCGGTGATCGTCACCGGCCACGCCCGCGCGGGCGCCCTGAAGCACGCGTTGAGCGTCGGCGTGCTCGGTTTCGTGTCCAAGACGGTGTCCGCGCGGCACCTGGCACAGATCATCCGTACCGTTCACGCCGGCCGCCGCTACATCGAACCGGACATCGCGGCCGACGCCATCGACGCCGGCGCGTCACCCCTGACACCCCGTGAGGCGGAACTCCTCGCGTACGCCGAGGAGGGGGCGCCGGTCGCGGAGATCGCCACCCGCACCTCGCTCTCCGCCGGGACCGTCCATGACCACCTCTCCGCGGCCGCGGAGAAGCTGGGCGCGGAGAACGCTCAGGCCGCCGCGCGCATCGCCCGCGCACAGGGCTGGCTCTGAGGAACTCGCGGACAGGGCGCCGACGGGTGCGGCCGGAGTCCTCCGCCCCGGCGGCCTCCGGCGCGTACGGGCTGTCCCGGCTCCGCCCCTCACATTGTCACAGCGCTGTTATATTAGCGCTGTGACATCTTCCGACCCCACGGCGCTGCCCGATCCCTGGCAGCCGCTGCACGAACTGCTGGCCGCCATGGACGCCGAGATCGAGCAGGTCTACGTCGCGCGCGGCATCGAGGGGGTGCGGCCGCGGTTCGCCTATCCGCTGATCCGGCTCGCCCACACCGGTCCCCTGACCATCCGTGAACTGGCGGAGTCCCTCGGCCGGTCGCACTCCGCGATCAGCCAGACCGTCGCCGCCCTGCGCAAGGAGGGGCTGGTCGTCTCCGAGCCGGGGCCCGACGCCCGCACGCGGCGGATCGACCTCACCGGGCGAGGCCGGTCCCTGGTGCCGTTCCTGGAGGCCGAGTGGCGCGCCACGCACGCGACGGTCGCCGAACTGGACGGCGAGATCCCGTACGCGATGACCGCCGTGGTCGAGGAGGTGCGGCGGGCGCTGGAGCGCCGGTCGATGCGGCAGCGCGTCCTCGACCATCTCGTCGAACCACCCCGATGAAGGGGCGTGTCCGGTTCCTCGACACCCGTCCGCTCCGCGGCAGCAGGCCGTTCCGCGACCTGTGGATCGGCTCCGCGGCCTCGCAGCTCGGCGGGCAGGCGGCCACCGTGGCGGTGCTGGCCCAGGTCTGGGACCTGACCGGCAGCCCGGTGGGCACCGGCGTCATCGGGCTCGCCACCGGCCTGCCGACGGTGCTGTTCGGGCTGCTCGGCGGCACGCTGGCCGATACCGTCGACCGCCGTACGGTGGTCCGCGCCACCAGCGGCGGCCAGCTGCTGGCCGCCGCGGGGCTCTGCGCCCAGGCGCTGGCGGGCAACGGGAACGTGGTGCTCCTCCTTGGCCTGGTCGCGCTGGGGACCGCGTGCGGCGCGCTCGGCGCCCCCGCCCGGCGCACCTTCCCGGTCCGGCTGCTGCCGGCCGACCAGGTCGCGGCCGGTCTCGCGCTGACCAACGTCTCCTTCCAGGCGGCGATGCTGGCCGGGCCCGCGCTGGCCGGGCTGGTCATCGCCCGCTGGGGCCTGCCCGCCGCCTACGTCGCGCACGCCCTGGCCGTCGCGGTCGCGGCGCTCATGGTGATCCGCCTCCCGGCCATGCGGCCCGAGGGCGCCGGTGCGGCGGGTGGCGGGCGCCGGCCGGAGCGCGGCGCTTGGCGGATCGTCCTGCGCCGCCCGACGCTGTGGGGCTCGCTGGCCACCGATCTGTCCGCGACGCTCCTCGCCATGCCGATCGCGCTCTTCCCGCTGGTCAACGAGGTCCGCTTCGGCGGCGACCCGGGAACCCTCGGGCTGTTCCTCTCGGCCGTCGCGGTCGGCGGGATCACCGCCGGACTGCTCTCCGGCACGGTGACGCGGCTGCGCCGCGGCGGCCTGGTCCAGCTCACCGCGGCGGGCGTCTGGGGCCTGGCCCTGGCCGGCTTCGGTCTGGCCGGGCCCCTGTGGGCGGCGCTCGGCTGCCTGGCCGTGGCCGGCGCGGCCGACACCGTGTCGGTGGTCACCCGCGGCGCTCTGGTCCAGCTGGAGGCCCCGGACGCGCACCGGGGGAGGGTCTCCTCCCTGGAAGACGTCATCGGTGTCGCGGGCCCCGAACTCGGCAACTTCCGCGGCGGCCTGCTGGCGTCGGTCACCTCGGCCCCCTTCGCCCTGGTCGCCGGCGGCCTCTCCGCCACCCTCGCGGTCGCCGCCGTGGCGGCGGCCAACCCTTCCCTGCGCTCCTACCGCACGCCCCGGATTTCCGGGCGGACCGCTCCGGGGCCTACCGCTCCAGGACCTGTCGCTCCGGCGCCGACCGCTCCGGCGCCGACCGCTCCCGGGCCGCCCCCTCCCGGAGCCGCCGACGCCGCGACCGAGGCCGCGACGACGGCCCCTGGTCCGTAGCCACGATCCACAGATGACCGCCTCGTGAGAGGCGCGCCGGCGGGGGGGGGGGGCGGGGGCGCCGCCGCCCCGCCGCCCC
>NZ_JBHYZP010000084.1:0-6127 GCF_042752355.1 Streptomyces sp. NPDC059255 | reverse complement strand
GGCGGCGGCGGTCCCGGCGAACACGGTCTACCCCGGGGACGACAACTGCTCGGCGGGCGACCAGTGGTGCACGGACACGATCATCCACCGGGCGCGGTCCGTGCCGACCAGTGCTTCCCGTGCGAGCAGGGGCGAATCGCGTTGGGGTATTTGCTGCGCGAGGGGCCTGTGTTTACGTCTGGGGCGGCTATGGCGTCGGCGTTTCCTCTTCTCCCTCTGAGGCTCTGAACTCAACGAGCGTCAGACCGTCGAAGTCGACAGGTACTCGTCGTCGGTCGCCGACGGTGTGGAGTGCGAAGCCTTGTTCGTTGGGTTCCGGGTGGATGAGGGTTGCGGCGCCGGGGCCGATGGAGGCTTGAACGATGGACCAGAGTTCTTTGCGTACGCGGGCGGAGAGGGTTCCCACGTAGAGCCCGGGTGTGGGTTCGATCATCCAGCGGGTGAGGGCGCCACGGACGTGGTCGGGGATGGCGGTGGTGGAGAGTACGGTCATCGACGGCATGGTGTCTGCCCCTCGTTAAAGCTGGATCTTTCCCTCATCAGCTCACTCCTCGCTGACGGCGTAATTCGTTCCGGCTGGTACGGAGCCCACTTCCGGGTCCCACAGGTTGACCAGTTGGGCTGTCTGGCTTTCGGGGACGGCTTCGGTCTCTTCCGGTGCGAGCAGTGTCTGTACGTCGTGGACGATGCGCGGGAGCAGTTTGAACAGGCGTAATTCCTTGCGGAAGGCTCTGCGTGCGTCGCGCTCCGGTTGGGGCGAGTCGTGGAGGGAGAAGGCCAGTGGGATGGTCAGTTCGGCCTTGTACAGGTCCGCGAGGTCGTAGACGAATGCGTGTTGTTTTCCTTGGTGGACGAATCCCAGTGCGGGGGAGCAGCCGAGTGCGACCAGTGCGGAGTGCACGATTCCGTAGAGGCAGGTGTTGGCTGAGGAGAGGGCGAGGTTGACCGGGTCCTGGTCGTCCCAGGCCGCGGGGTCGTAGGCGCGGCGGAAGCGGCCGATGCCGTGTTGCTGGGCGAGGAGTTTGTACAGGGCTTTCATGCGCTGGCCTTCGAGGCCGCGGAGTTTGTTCAGTGGGGTGGTGGCCGGCACTTTCGTGGTGAAGCGCATGAGGTACATCTGCTGGGCAACGGCGAGGCGGCGTTCGGTGTCGCTCCATTGGTGGACCTGGCGTTCGAGCCAGCGGGTGGTGAGGGAGTCCGGGGTGGTGGCGGAGTAGCAGCGCACTCCGCCGGAGCCGGTGCACACCACGGTGGTGCCGTGGCGGGCGAAGGTGGTGAGTGCGGGCTGGGTGATGGAGGTGCCCGGGCCCAGGAGGAGGCAGGAGACGAGTGAGGTCGGCAGGTAGACACGGGAGATGTCGCCGTCGGCCGAGGTGGTTTCGGCGCAGACGCCGGTGTCGTCCTGGACGATGCGGACGACGTCGGCGTAGAGGAAGGACAGCGAGTCGCCGATGCGGGGGAGCATGGCGAGGGTCGGTGCCGCGATGCGTCGTCGGGCGGTGGAGGAGGAGACCTGTCGGCCGGGGCCGGGGGTCGGCGAGGTTCCGGGGTCGGGTGCGGTGGTGGTCATCGTGGTCACGTTTTCGTTCGGGTGCCGGGTGCGAGGCTCAGCAGGCCGCAGCCGTACGACTTGCTGCGGCCGATGCCCTGGAGCAGTGCGGTGCGCAGGGCCTGCGGGTCGCGGACTGTCGCTGTTCCTTCGAAGAGAACGGCCGAGCGGTTGATGCGGATGGTTTCGTCGTGGCGGGTGCTGAGGGCTGCGGCGGCTTCGGACCGGGTGGTGGCGAGGTCGAGTCCGGCCGGGTTCGCGCGGTCGGACCACCACTGGTCGGCGTCGGCACCGTGCAGGGGTATGGCCTGCTTCCATTTGCCCAGGGTGCTGTTGGGGCCGCAGCGTCGTACGGCGTTGCCGAGGATGCGGTAGCGGACCGGCAGGCCGGGTCGCAGTGCTTCGAGCATGGCGTGCATGTCGCGGGTCTGTACGTGTGTGGTGTACCCGGTGGGGAGTCGGGTGGTGTCGGGGGGCCCCTATCTCTTTGGTCAAGATCGTGGGCCAGGATTTGCGGCATGACGACCTGGTTCCGGACCTACTACGAGGACGAAGATCTGTGGCTGTACTTCGAGGCAGATGACGAAGGCTGGGCAGCCCGACAGGTCGAGGTCCGAGGGCGGGACTCGCGGCCAGTGACGGCGGCCTCTCTGGAAGAGGTCCTGCACTTGCGTGATCAAGACGACCTCGCCGCGATGGCCCGCTATGAACGGCAGTTCGGCGTTCTCGCCGAAGGCCCCATGGACGGCTGGCAGGACCAGCCCCAGGCGGCCGAGATCTCCGCGGAGGAGTTCGAGCGGCTGTGGACTGAAGCACGGCGGGCTCTCGGCAATTCAGCCTGACCTGGCGGGTTGGGGTTCGTAGAAGGTGCCGTCGCGGAGCATCGCGAAGAGGACGTCGGCCCGCCGTCTTGCGAGGCAGAGGAGAGCCTGGGTGTGGTGTTTGCCCTGGGCGATCTTCTTGTCGTAGTAGGCCCGGGACGCCGGGTCTCCCAGGGCTGCGAACGCGGAGAGGAAGAAGGCCCGTTTGAGTTGTTTGTTCCCTCGGCGGGAGGGCTGTTCGCCTCGGATCGAGGAGCCCGAATTGCGGGTTGCCGGGGCGAGTCCTGCGTAGGCGGCGAGGTGGGCGGCGGAGGGGAAGCTGCTGCCATCGCCGACTTCGATGAGGATCCTGGCTCCGGTCCTGATGCCGACTCCCGGCATCGAGATCAGGACCTGGGAAAGAGGGTGGGCCTCCAGCAGTTCCTCGATCCGCCCGGCCAGGAGTTTACGCTGGTCGAGCACGGCCAGGAGCGAGGTGGCCAGGCTCGGGACGATAAGCGCGGCCGCTTCGGTGCCGGGGACCACCACGGTCTGTTCGTCCAGCGCGGTGAAGATGTCCTCGACCAGGCGTTCGGCCATGCGTGGTGCCTTCGGCCGCAGCAGCGTGATCAGCCGTCGGCGGCCTGCCTTGCGTATCTGGGCCGGGGACCCGAATCGCTCCAGCAGGGCCAGGACGGCCGGGTGTTGCAACCGCGGGCCCAGGACCCGTTCCAGGGATGGGTGGATCTGGGTGAGCAGGCCGTGGAGCCGGTTCGCGACGCGGGTGGCCTCGCCGGTCAGGTCGTCATCGAAGCCGACGATCATCTCCAGCTCGGCGATCGTCCCGTCTTCGAGGTCGACCGAGCGCAGGGTGTGAGGCATCGCGCGGGCGGCGTCGGCGATGATGAACGCGTCCCTTGCGTCGGTCTTGGCCTCACCGGGATAGAGGTCGGCGATCCGCCGCATCGTCAGGCCGGGCAGGTAGGCGACGGGGCAGCCCATGTCTCTGGCCACCGCCAGCGGCAGGGCTCCGATCGAGGCCGGCTGGTCGACCACGACCAGCACCGTTCCGTGCTTGGCCTGGAGTTTCGCGAACAGCTCGCGGAGCTTGGGCTCGGTGTTGGGCAGGCGTTTGTCGAACGCCTTCTTTCCGGCCGGGGTGACGGCGGTGGCGTGGTGTTCGCCCTTGCCGACGTCCAGGCCGAGATAGACGTCGATGCCGCCGGTGTCGATCACGTGCATCCTCCGGTCGTGCTTCTACCCGGCCTCGTCCACGGCACCGATCGCCACATCCACATTACGAAGAGCCTCCCGACCTGCAAAGAGTCGGTGGTCATGCCCCTAATCAGCGGTCAGTCAGTGCCTCCGGGCCCGGTGACACCACCCCCCGGATCATGGTTAACAATGCCGTTGCTTTTGGAGTGGCGCGGGCGTTGAACCGTTCGTGTTGGTGTCGCGTCTGGAGCGGCTGGGGTTGGGAATCTTGACTCGGTCGTGTCCGTCTGAGCTGGTGGACCGAGTCGTAGCTGAGGCGGGGTGCGCGGAGAAGCGCCGGCGTCTGTTGTCGGCGCGGTTCACCGTGTACTTCGTGCTCGCGTTATGCCTGTTCCCGCGGGTGGACTACCTGGAGGTCCTGCGGCTCCTCAAAGCGGGTGACCCTGGTCTGCGGGAGTGGTCCGGGGTGAACAAGTCGTCGCTGGCCAGGGCCAGGCAGCGGCTGGGATGGGAGGTGATGCGCGACCTGCACCGGGCTGCCGTCCGGCCTCTGGGCCGGAAAGAGGATCTCTTCCGGGGGCTGCGCGTAATAGCATTGGACGGGATGTTGCTGGCTGTCCCTGATTCGGCCGGAAACCGGGATGCCTTCGGCAAGTCTGGTTCGCAGCGCAGTCCGATGGGCTATCCCATGGCACGGGTGGTCGCGGTCGCGGAGTGCTCGTCCCACACGGTCCTGGACGCGGTGATCGGGGGCTGGAAAGACTCTGAGCGAATCGTCTCCGACGAACTCGACAGGCATGCCGGCGAGGGAACACTGCTGCTGGCCGATCGCGGTCTGTGGGGCCTGGCCCGTTGGCACCGGCTCCGTGAACGGGGTGCTCACCTGCTGTGGCGGACCGAGCAGCGCAAGGCCCGCAGGGTCCAGGACGTCCTGCCCGACGGGAGCTATCTGGCCCGTATTGAGGCGAACAAGCACAGCAAGGCGGCTGGCACTGTGAAGGCCCCGCCGGCACTGGTCCGGGTGATCGAGTACCGGATCGACGGCCGTGCCGAAGTGGTGCGGCTCATCACCAGCTTGCTGGACCACGAGAAGTACCCGGCCGGTGAACTCGCCGCGCTGTATGCCCGGCGGTGGGAGATCGAGCTGGTCTTCGACGAGATCAAGACCCATCAACGGGAAAGACCGGTCCTCCGGTCGCAGACTCCGGACGGGGTGCGGCAGGAAGTCTTCGCCCACTTGATCGTGCACCATGCGACCCGGGACCTCCTGGCTGAGGCGGCCCATCTCACCCAGAGTCCGGCCGAGCGAACGTCGTTCACGCGAGCACTGCATGTTGTCCGCCGCTCGGTGATCGCGCCGTCCGGCTTTTCCCCCCTCGGCCCGTCGGCGTGACCGCCGATTCGGCCTCGCCGAGATCCTGGCCGCTCTGCTGCCACGAAGACGATCACGCGACTGCCCACGGAAGATCAAATCCTGCATCACACCGTTCGGCAGCAAGGCGCCTGACGAACCCGCCAGCAGCCACCGCCCTCCCACCGTGGTCACGCTGAACCACCGGTGGCACGACCACTAACGCAACGGCATTGTCATGGTTAACAAGGGGGGGAAGTCATGCCGGGCCCGGAGGCCGGTAGCCCCGTTGCGGGGCCACCAAAAAGGTAATGGGGGGAAAAGCGGGCGGTGTAGGCGGTCCCGAGGAGAAGAGGGCGCCGAGGTAGTCGGCCTGGTCGTACGCAGGCCGGTGCGGGCGGAAGCGGTGGTCGAAGTAGCAGGCGAGGCTCTCGGCGTACGCGTGTAGCCGTTGCCGGAAAAGCAGAACTCTTGTACACCGCGTAGTTCTCTGGTTCGTCAGCTGCCAACGCGAGTAGCTGTTGACCGGCACTCTCGTCACCGGTCGCGGCCAGCGACAGCAACGCTTTGGCGCGAACGTGCGGGGGCTCTGTGCGTGACGTGGTCTCACGGTCCACGAGTTCGAGGAGGGTGGCGACGTCTTGCGGCCGCTCCAAGGGGTCAAGTTGAGTCAGGCGACGAACGACGCTATACCACATATGGCCCGGTGCGGGCAGGATGGGAATGTTCGCCCGAGGGGTGCGTCCGGTGATAACCCAGCCGATCACCTGACCGAGGCTGTAGAGGTCACTGGCGGATGTTGCCTCGTGGGGGGGTAACGGAAAGCTCTGGTGCAGCGAACTCCTCGGTGCCGATGCGTTCTTTGGTGATCAGTTCAGTCGTGTGGCAGCGTGGGCGGCGCACGATACCCCAGTCGGCCAATCGCCAATGACCGTCGAGAAGCAGGATGTTGGAGGGCTTGATGTCGCGGTGCAGCCAGCCTGTGCGGTGAGCTTCGGCTAAGGGCTTGCAGAGAATTAACCTGTTGCTTCCCCTGATCCGGCTCGTTGGTGTGATATGGGCATCTCCGAGTCGATCTGTCACCAACTCGCTGTCAAGTTTGAGGTGTTGTTCCCGCATCTGGGCGAGCGGCAGCGACGGCTGATGATGGGGGCTGAGGCCCGGATTCTGGGTCACGGCGGCATCCGGGCGGTCGCGCGGGCTGCCCAGGTC
>NZ_JBHYZP010000083.1:0-6193 GCF_042752355.1 Streptomyces sp. NPDC059255 | reverse complement strand
CGGGTAGCGGGGCGGCATGAGGTGGGGATGCGCAACGGACAGGGCTCCCGTGCCGTTGAGGGAGGTGTTCGACGTCTCAATCACGCTGCTCGGGGCCTCGTTGGTCAACTATCCTGCCGCACTCGACCTACCTCACGCCCTGGTCGAGTGGGTCACGATGCTCATCGTCACCCGCGAGGGTGACCGACGGTGCAAACTCCCGCCTCACCGTCGTGCGCTGGTCGCACTCGTGTACCTGCGTCGCCACGACACCCTCGCCCGTATCGCCGCGGCCTTCAGGATATCCGTCGGCACCGCCCACGCCTACGTCACCGCAGTCACCACTCTGCTCGCCGAGCAGGCGCCGGGCCTGCTGAAGACGCTGCGCGCGCATGACCCGGACTTCGTCCTCCTGGACGGCACACTCGCAGAGTGCGACCGCGTCGGCGACGGCAGGGCCGACTACTCCTCGAAATGCAAGCGACACGGGGTGAACGTGCAGGTCGTTACGGACCCGGCCGGCGAGATTCTGTGGCTGTCGCCGGCACTGCCGGGCCGGACCCACGATCTGACGGCCGCCCGCACCCACAACATCCTCCGGATCTGCGCGCTCCAGGGCGTTCCGATCCTCGCCGACATGGCCTACATCGGTGCGGGCGACTGGGTCACCACAGCCAAGCGCCGCCCACCAGGCGGTGAACTCACCCTCACCGAGCGGACCGTGAACCGGGCCCTGTCTGCGGCCCGGGCACCCGTCGAACGAGGCATGGCACGGCTGAAGTCCTGGCAGATCTTCCGCAGATCGCGCGTCAGCCCCAACCGCATGAGCGTCATCACCAAAGCCGTCCTCACCCTGGAGAAGCAACGCTGAAAATGCTCAGTGACCGGGGACCTTCCGGTCCTCGACCTCGGCAGGGCGGGCGGTGATGGACACCATGCCGCGGATGATGCCCCGCCCGGTAGGCCGACGGGCGATCTTCGGGCGGCGCATGGGCGGGCCGACCGCAGGCACTGTGTGAGGCTGCGGTCGATCGCCTGGCGACGAGGGTCGTAGAGCGAGAGGTAGATCGCTTCGTGCGAGATCTGCATGGCGGTGTCACCAGGGAACTGGCGTCGCAGCCATCCTGCGGTCTGATCGGGAGACCAGCACAGGGCCAGCTTGGCCTCCACCAGGGCGCGCAGAGCCGGTTGTTGGGCGAGCTTGGCCTGCTTGGGCCGGCGCCCGCGCTCGTAGGCGGCCTCATCTGCGGATGCGGCTCGGTAGCGGTCCCGGCCTCCGTTGCGGGCAATCTCGCGGGAGACGGTCGAAGGCGATCGGCCCAGCCGCCTGGCCAGCTGCCGGCCAGATTCCCCGGCGGCGATCCCGCGGGATATCTCCTCGCGCTCGCTGCCGCTCAGATGCCGCTCTGATCGTGTCTGAGGGGTGAGGCGGACGCCGCCGCTCTGGTACAGGAACCGACGCGCGTGCTGCATCGGTGCCCCGAGCGCCCGCCCGATCAAACTGAACGACTGCCCCTCGCGCCAGCGTCTCCAGATCTCATCCTGCTGAGCAGGCGAAAACCCGTAGTCACGCACCTGTGCCTCCACGATCACATGATCATCCGTGGTGGTGCGTTGATCACTTGAGGGCGCCATCGTTTACCGACAGAGCCAGAGGGGAGAGGCAGCCGCTTCAGCTCCTCACGCTCGGCCGGCGTCACGGCGTCACCGCCCGCAGCCACGGCAGGGTCGCCGCCCGCCCGGACCCACTGCCGCAGCGACTCGGTGTTGGCCCCGAGCCCCCGGGCCACCGAGTTGATCGACCGGCCGGTGGATGTCACCCGCTCGACCGCGTCCCGCTTGAACTCCTCCGGATATCACCTCTCAGCCACCCGGACGCCTCCTCCTCAGACCCCGCGATCCGACCCTCAAGAGATATCCACGAATAGGGGCAAACCCCAACACCCCGCTAGTGCACATTTGTACATGTACACTTGTGCACTATGATGAGTGCAAGGGCCCGGAGAGATCCTGAGGGACGCAAGCGTGTGATCGTCGAGGCGACGGCCGAGCTGATCGTGGAGTCCGGCGTGAGCGGCTTAACGCATCGGAAGATCGCCGCGCGGGCGGGCGTTCCGTTGAGTTCGACCACGCAGCATTTCCCGTCGCTTCTGGCGTTGCGGGATGCGGCGCTGGACCATCTCGGGTCGTGGATCGGTGAGGGTGTCTCAGGCCTGGCCGAGGATCTCGCGGCGGCGGAGGATCTGCCGGCGGTGTTGGGCCGGGTGTTCTTCGAGTACCTCAGCGACCCGGCGCGGGTCCGGTCGGACGCTGCGTTCTACATCGTCGCGACCGAGGACGTGGAGTTGCGGCCGCTGGCGACCCATTGGTTCGACGCGCTGGTGGAGATGCTGACCCCGCGCGTCGGTGTCGCGGCAGCACGCGCGGTGGCGGTGTTCGGTGACGGGATGTCGACGTACGCGATGTTGCACGACGGCCCGTTGCCGGAGGAAGAGCTGACGCGGGTGTTCCGTTTGCTGCTGGAGGATGAAGATGTTTGACCTGTTCGGTCCGACGAGTACGACGGCGATGTCTGTCCGGCAACGCTGGGCGGCGCTGATCATGCTGTCGGGCGCGCTGCTGGTCGTCGTGATGGATATGACGATCGTGATCATGGCTTTGCCGGATCTGATCCGCGATCTCGGCCCGTCCCCGACGGAGCAGTTGTGGATCGTCGACGTGTACTCGCTGGTGCTGGCGGGGCTGCTGATCCCGATGAGTCTGTTCGCAGACCGGATCGGTCGGAAACGGGTGCTGCTGCTCGGTTTCGTGGTGTTCGGTACGGGCTCGTTGGTGGTGCTGTTCGCGTCGGCTCCGGGGCATGTGATTGCGATCCGCGCTCTGCTGGGTGTGGGCGGCGCGATGGTGATGCCGGCGACGTTGTCGTTGATCCGCACGATCTTCCGCGACCCGAAAGAACGGGCGCTGGCGCTGGCGGTGTGGGCGTCGGTGTCCGGGCTGGGCGCGGTGATCGGTCCGGTCGTGGGCGGGGCGCTGATGGAGCAGTTCGGCTGGTCCGCCGCATTCCTGATCAACATTCCGTTCGCCGTCGCCGCGCTCATCGCGGGGATAGTGCTGCTGCCGGAGGCCGAGGACCCGCATCCGGGACGGTGGGATGTGGTCGCAACGGCCCTGTCGGTTTTGGGAATGGTGCTGCTGGTGTGGGGCGTCAAGCGTCTCGCCGAGGCTGAGTGGACCGACCTGCGGGGCCTCGGCGCACTGCTGTGCGCCGGGATCCTGCTGGCACTGTTCGTGCGGAGGTGTCTGGCCCGGCCGCGACCGCTGCTGGACGTGCGTTTGTTCGCACGCCGGCCGTTCGCAGCCGGTGCGATCACCGCACTCACCTCGATGTTGGGCATGTCCGCACTGCTGCTGCTGGTCGCAACCTGGCTGCAGATATCTGAAGGCATGTCACCGCTGCTGGCCGGGGTCGCGCTGCTGCCGATGGCGGCCGGATCGTTCCTGTTCGCCCCGCTCGCCCCTCTCCTGGCGCGCTGGATAGGCCCGCGACTCGTGCTGACAGGCGGCCTCGGGATCGCCGGTGCCGGGATGGTCCTGTTGTTCGCCGCGGGCAACTCGCTGGCCTACTGGCAGCTCGCCGTCGTCCTCGTCCTGGTGGGGGCAAGCACCGGGTCATTGGCGATCGCCTCGGCACTGATCATGGGGAGCACCCCGGAAGCGAAAGCGGGGCACGCGGCCGCGATCGAGGAATCCATGTATGACCTCGGCAACGTGCTCGGCATCGCGATCCTCGGCAGCATCGCGGCCGCCGTGTACGGGCAGCAGATCAACACCGACAGGTTCGCCGCCGACGGGGTGACCGGCGACCTGGCCACCATGGCCGCCGACTCCCCGGTCGGTGCGATGACCGTCGCCGAGCAGACCGGCGCCACCGGACTGGCGCAGGCAGCCACCGACGCGTTCGGGACCGCGCTCGCGCGGACCTCCCTCGCCGGCGGGATGCTCCTGCTGGCCGTCACGGGGCTGGTGTTCTGGCTGGTTCCCAAGTCCACCGACCTCGCCACCCACGGCCTCCCCGAACACGAAGAGAAAGACTCCCATGTCTGAGCAGTCACTCACCCGACGCCAGATCATCCATATTGCACTCCTGGCTGGTGCCGTACTGCATGCCCTGCTTGTGATCGCACAGCCGATCCTTGCCGGGCGCAGCCTGGAAGGCGACGCACGCGCCTTGGAGCTGCATGCCGGTAACGGCTACGCGATCCTTACCGTCGCCACTCTGCTGGTTCTGTTGGCGATCGTGTGGTGGCGGCCTGGTCGCGGCCCCGGCGTGGTCCCGATCCTGGCCGCAGTGACGCTCGCGGCCGAAGGCGCCCAGTACGTCCTGGGAGACACCGGGCTGCTGTCCCTGCACCTGCCTCTCGGCATCGCCATCCTGGTTCTTTCGCTGCTGCTGTGCTGGATCGTGACCCGACACAGCCCACGCACCACGGAGACCACGCAGCACCCCCGCGCCGACGACACCGAACTCCCCAATGACCACAGGGCCGCCCACGCAGACGCCACGGCAGAGGCCGGCGCGGCAGCGACCCCACGAGCGAAAGACCGTTCGGAATGAACCAGACTCGACCCGGCTCCGGGATGAACCGACGCGGATTCCTGCGACTCGGCGCGCTCGGACTCACTGTCACCGGTTGCACGCTCACCGACCCCCGCAACACCGAACGGGTCATCCGCAAAACACCAGCGAACCCGGTCTACATACCCCCACTGGCCGCTAAGACAGTGGAGAACGGAGTGAGCGTGTTCGACCTGACAGCTCAGTCCGGACGCAGCACCATCGTGGCCGGCGGGAAGACCAAGACATGGGGGATCAACGGCCCGATCCTCGGTCCCACCCTCCGCGCGCGTCGCGGTGAGGCCGTCCGCATCGATTTCCGCAACACCCTCGACGAGGCCACCACGCTGCACTGGCACGGCATGCACCTCCCAGCAAAGGCTGACGGCGGCCCGCACCAGATGATCGCGCCCGGAAAGACCTGGCACCCCGAATGGGTGGTCAACCAACCCGCCGCCACCCTCTGGTACCACCCACACCCGCACGGCAAAACCGAACGACACGTCTACCGCGGCCTCGGCGGCATGTTCATCCTCGACGACGACCAGGACGCCGCTCTCTCGCTCCCCCGCGACTACGGCGTCAACGACATCCCCCTGATCGTGCAGGACAAGACCTTCGACAGCGGTGGCCAACTCGTAGAAACCTCTCGCCGCGACAACGGCATGATCGGCGACACCATCCTCGTCAACGGCACCGCCGCGCCATACCTGGACATCACAGCCGAACTCACCCGCCTACGCGTCCTGAACGCCTCCACCGCCCGCAGCTACAACTTCGGGTTCTCCGACGACCGCACCTTCGCCATCATCGGCACCGACGGCGGCCTCCTCAGCACACCAGTCGAAGCGACCCGAACCCTCCTCACGCCGGGAGAAAGGATAGAGATCGTCATCCGGATGCGCCCCAGCGAAACGGTGCGGCTGCGCTCCTACCCGCAAGACCTCGGCCTGTGGGGAGCCCGCCCCCAAACCAGCGGAGCCAACGACACCGCCGACATCATCGAACTCCGCGCCGCGGCGACACTCACCCCCTCGCCGAACCTGCCTGGCCGACTGAACGAGATCGAACGGCTCACCACCGACCTGGCGGCCACCACCCGGACGTTCGATCTCAACAACAACCGCATCAACGGTCAAGCCATGGACATGGCGCGGATCGATGAGACCGTCACCGTCGACACCACAGAAACCTGGGAGGTGTGGAACAGCGACGAACAAGCCCACAACTTCCACGTCCACGACGTCCAATTCCAGATCCTCGACATCGACGGCACCCCGCCCCCGCCCGAACTGGCCGGCTGGAAGGACACCGTCTACATCCCGCCCGGGAGCGGCGTCACCCTCATCATGCGGTTCACCGAATACACCGACCCCACCACTCCGTACATGTACCACTGCCACATGCTCTGGCACGAAGACCAAGGCATGATGGGCCAATTCCTCATCCTCCGCCCCGGCCAAGAACCCGCATACCAGCCCCCCACCAACGAACACCACCACTAGGGCCTGTCTGACAAATGATTACCCGTGGACTCGCGGAGCCAGAGGATCAAGGAAGCCAGGACTACTCCGGCACGGTAGCGGTCGCCGAGCT
>NZ_JBHYZP010000082.1:0-6585 GCF_042752355.1 Streptomyces sp. NPDC059255 | reverse complement strand
CCGCGGCACCCAGATACGCCCCCGACCTGAGCAGGGTCCGGCGGGACGGGGCGGGGTGGGACGAGGTGGGGCCGAGCGGCGCGGTGGGGCCGTGGGCTGCCATGGAATTCTCCCGAAATCGGTGTGCCGTGGGGGGAATTGACGCGCGTAGCGGGGATCCCTTCCATGCTGACCGTCCGGCAGGTGCATGCCAATAACCTGATGGCAAAGAAAGAACACACCGGCTGGTCCGGACCTCTGGAAGGCGCGCTGCGCGTCCCCGGGTGCGGCACGGCGGACCGGCCCGGCCCCACCCTGCCGGTACCCTGCCCGCGCCCCGTGGGCGCCACGCGGCCGACGCCCCGCGATGGCCCGTACGAGGGGCCGGGCGCCCCCGTGTTCGTATCGCGCGGCGTAAGGGCTCCCGCGTCGCACCCGTACCTCACGATGCGTAATACTCTTCTCATGGGATCGAGACTTACGCGTCCGAGGGGCGGGGCGCGCGCGGCGGCCGTGACGATCAGGCGGGCCACCGCCGGCGACGCCGGGCGGCTCACCCGGCTGGTCCGGCGCTCCCGCGCCTACGAGGGCCCCTACGCCTCGATGGTCGCCGGATACCGGGTGGGCCAGGACTACATCGAGGCCCACGAGGTGCATGTGGCCGCCGACGGCGACGGCCGGGTGCTCGGCTTCTACGCGCTCGTCCTCGAACCGCCGGAGCTGGACCTGATGTTCGTCGCCGACGACGCCCAGGGGCTCGGCATCGGGCGCCGGCTCATCGGGCATCTCACCGAGCGGGCGAGGGCGGCGGGGCTCGACACCGTACGGGTGGTCGCGCACCCGCCCGCCGAGGGCTTCTACCGCCGCGTCGGCGCCCGGCGGACCGGCACCGTGGCCGCGCGCCCGCCCGCCGTGCCGTGGGACCGCCCCGAACTGGAGCTCCCGGTCGGCGGCGGGGCGGAGGTCACGGAACGGGAGGGCCGGTGATCCGGGTGCCGTCCGCCGCGTAGGGCCAGGCGTTGATGACACACCCGCGCAACCCCTTGATCTGCTGCATCATCGCGGGAGCGGGCTTTCCCGGCCCGGCGCAGGTCTCGTGGCCGTGCCCGAGGAAGTGGCCGACCTCGTGGTTGATGATCAGCGCGCGGTACGAGGGCACGTCGTGGGCGTAGGCCGGGGTGGCCAGCCGCCAGCGCTTGAGGTTCACCATCACGTGCCGGCCGACGTTGCAGTTGACCTCGCCGCCGGTGTCCAGGTTGTACTCGCCGCAGACCCGGTCGACGGTGTCCGGCGTCGCGAGCTGGACGACGAAGTCGGCCGTGCCGCCCGCGACCCGCCGGAAGCCGGTGGCACCGTCGGCCGTCCAGCCCCGCGGGCCGGCCAGGATCCTGTCCACCTCCGCCGCGGTCGCCGCGGCGGACTCCTTCAGCCCGTCCTCGACCGAGACGGAGTAGGTCACGATCCGCCCGCCGCCGGCCGTCCCGCTGCCCGCGCCCGCCGTGGTGAACGTTCCCGGCCCGCTCTCCGGGATACCGGCCCCCGACCGCTCCGACGTCGGAGACCCGGAGGACCGTGAGGAGTCCGGTGACTTCGTCGGCTTCGGCGCCTTGGTCTTCGGCGCCTTGGTCTTCGGCGGCGCCCCGGAGCCCGTACCGGAGCCGGACGGCGAGGGGGAGGGCGACGATGGGGCCGCCGTGGACGTGTCGTTCCGCGTCCCCGCCGCGGTCCCGTCCCCGCCGCGCCCCTGCTCCGTGACGACGAGACCGACGACCGCCAGGGCCGCGACGGCGGTGAACCCCGCGACGAGCGGCGCCTTGTGGGCCCGCCCGGCCCGGGCGGATCGCTTCGGCCGGCGTCGGCGCCCGCCGCGCGGCCGGGCATGGGAGGTGCGCTGGATCATGGAAGGAGAGGCTGCGCGCGCGGTGTGTTCAAACCTGGACCATAAGATAACGAACCCATAACGCATGTCGGTGTGAGGTTTCATATGATCGTCGCGTAACAGTTGCCCCCGTCGCGCCCCCTCGCACCGGGCACCCCGCCCGGAGGTGCGGATACTGTCGGCATGCCACGTGTCCTGCTCATCGAAGACGACCCCGCCGTACGCGAGGGCGTACAACTCGCCCTGCGTCGCCAGAGTCACGACGTCGAGGCCGCCGCGACGGGGGAACTCGGGCTCGAACAGCTCCGGCGGTTCCGTCCCGACGTCGTGGTCCTCGACCTGATGCTGCCGGGAATGAGCGGGCTCGACGTCTGCCGCAGGATCCGGACCGGCAGCCAGGTGCCCATCATCATGGCCACCGCGCGCGGCGATGACGTGGACGTCATCGTCGGCCTGGAGGCGGGGGCCGACGACTACGTGGTCAAACCCGTCCAGGCCCGCGTCCTCGAAGCCCGGATCAGGGCCGTACTGCGCCGGATCGGCGACTCCGCCGGCAACGGCGACGGAGCCCCGCGGATCGAACGCCACGGCGACCTGGTCATCGACCGCGCCGGACTCGACATCACCCTCCGCGGCGAACCCGTCCCGCTCGCCCTGTCCGAGATGCGGCTCCTGCTCACCCTCTCCGCCTCACCCGGACAGGTCTTCAGCCGCCAGCAACTCCTCGAAGCCGTCTGGGAACACAGCTACCACGGCGACATCAGACTCGTGGACGCCTGCGTGAAGCGCCTGCGCCTCAAGATGGCCGAGCCCTCCGGGGCGCCGCGGTACGTCCAGACCGTACGCGGCTTCGGCTACCGCTTCCGGTCCCGCTGAGGCCCGAGCGTCCGAGCCCTCGATGAGACTCCCCGGCATACGCCCCCTGACATCCCGGATCCGCCTGATCCCGCGGGTCCGCGGACTGCGCGTCCGTCTCATGGTCGCCTTCACCCTCGTCGCCGTCACCGGCACCCTCACCAGCGGTGCGCTGACCTTCCGCGAGGCACGCACCGGCGTGCTCCAGCAGAGCCAGGACACCGTCGTCACACAGTTCCGCGAGCGGGTGAACAACGCGGCACCCGGGCTCAGACTGCCGGCCGGACAGCAGGACCTGGAGTGGTTCACCCAGGAAGTGGCCCGCGCGGGCCAGTCCGAGGGGTGGCGGATCCTCACCACCTACCGGGACCTGCGCGCCACCTCGTCCCCGGACGACCGCTTCGCCGAACTCACCCCCGAGCTGCGACGGGCGGCCTCCACCAAGTCCGCCACGGTCTTCCAGCGTGTGCCCACGCGGAACACCTCCGTCCTCGTCGTCGGCCTGCCCGTCACCTACGCCGCCCCCCAGGGCCGGACATCCCGCCACTCCGGCCTCGCCGTCTTCCTGATCGTCTCCCAGAGCGACGAGGAGGCGTACGTCAACGCCCTGGTCTCCGCCGTCCAGCGCGCCACGCTCCCCGCGCTCGGCCTGGCGGTGCTCCTCGCCCTGCTCGCCGCGCGCGGGGTGCTGCGCCCCGTACGGGAGCTGCGGCGCGCCGCCCGGTCCATGGCCGAGGGCCGCTTCGACACCCGGCTCTCGGTGCACGGCTCGGACGAACTGGCCGACCTCTCCCGGACGTTCAACGAGACGGCCACCGCGCTGGACCACTCCGTCGCGGAACTGCGCCGGATGGAGGCCCGGGCCCGCCACTTCGCCTCGGACGTCTCCCACGAACTGCGCACCCCGCTGGCCGCCATGGCCGCCGTCACCGACGTGCTGGACGAGGACGCCGGCCGGCTCGACCCGGACACCGCCACCGCCGTACGCCTCATCAGCCAGGAGACCCTCAAGCTCGCCCGGCTCGTCGACGACCTCATGGAGATCTCCCGCTTCGACGCCGGAGCGGCCGAACTCCACCGGGACGGCATCGATCTCGCCGAGTCCCTGCGCCGCACGCTCGCCACCCGCGGCTGGACGGAGACCGTGGAGACCGAGCTGCCGCCCCCGGACGCCCTGCGATTCCGTGCCGATCCGCGCCGCCTCGACGTCGTCGTCGCCAACCTGGTCGCCAACGCGCTGCGGCACGGCGCACCCCCCGTACGGGTACGGCTGTACGAGGGCTCCGGCGGGCGGGCCGTCATCGAGGTGACGGACAGCGGCCCCGGCATCCCCGACGACGTCCTCCCGCACGTCTTCGACCGGTTCTACAAGTCGGACACCGCCAGGACCCGCACCGAGGGGAGCGGTCTGGGGCTCGCCATCACGGCGGAGAACGTCCAGTTGCACGGGGGCACCATCCGGGCGGCGAACCGGCCGGACGGCGGCGCCGTCTTCACCGTCGAGATCCCGCCGCCGGCCGAACCGGCCGAGCCCCCACCCGTATCCCATGACCTCGGTCCGGAGGAGCGCGCATGACCCGCACACCTCGCGGTCGCCGGGCCGCCGCGCTGCTGCTCGCGTCGGCCACGCCGCTCCTGCTCGCGGCCGGCTGCCGGATCCCCGGCACCGGTGTCGTGGAGGTCGGCGAACCGGCCACCGGCGTGCGCCCCGTCCTCCTGGTCCACCTGGTCAAGGACGGGGCCCTGTATCCGGTGGTGCGCTCCGAGGGGGTCACCTCCTTCGATGTCACCACCGCCGTCAACCTCGTGTTCCGCGGCCCCCAGCCCGCCGAGGCGCTCGGCGGGGTGACCACCGAGCTGTCCGGCAGCCGGCCCCGGGTCACGGTGGACGGTGACCGGGTCCTGATCGAGCTGGTGCGGCAGGACCGTCTCCCGCGGCTCGGCGTGAACCAGCTGGTCTGCACCGTGGCCGCCGCCCGGGCGCTGGAGACACCCGCCCCCGGCCCGGCCGAGTTGACCGTCGCCGACGGGTCCGGCCGGCGTACGGTCCAGGCCACCGAGGCCGACTGCCCGGCCGAGGCCGGCCCCGCCCCCGAGCCCGTCGGCGGGGTCGAGGGCGGGGTCGGGCCGGACGGCCCGTCGTCGTCCGAACTGCCACTGCCACTGCCGCAGTCCGAGCCGTGACCGCTGTCCGGGTCACCCGGCCCGCTCCACCGGTCCTTCGTGCCGCCGCACGCATTCGCGGGCGAACGCCCTGACCATTCCCTCGAAGCGGTATTCCCGGGAGGAAGCGGGCTCCAGGAGATGAATGTCCACCAGCGAGTCGAGCACCTTTTGGGAGCGCACCACGTCGGTCCTCAGCAATCCCGCCGCCTCGGCGACGGTGAAGGGGTCGGCCGTCCTCGTGCCGAGCAGGCGGAAGGCCCGGGCCACTTCCGGCTGGAGGTAGTGGTACGACCAGGAAAGCACCGTGTACATGTTGCTGGTCTCGTCGTTGACCGTACGCAGATAGGTGAGGATCGAGTCCGGGTTGCGCTGTTCGCACAACTCGATCCCGCCCACCGCGTCCATGCGCTCCACGGCGATCCGCAGCGCCAGCGGAAGGAATGGGTATCTGAACCGCGTATTCCCGCGTACGGACGGCAATCCGCTGATACGCGAGAGCAGTTCGGCGCACTCGGCATCGGTCAGATACGGCACGGTGACGCGGTGCGCCCCTTCCCGGGCGACCAGTCCGGCCAGCCGGCTCCGGCTGGTGATCACCGTCATGCAGCGCGGGGAGGCGGGCAGCAGCGGGCGGACCTGTTCCGCGCTGAACGCGTTGTCGAGAACGATCAGCAGCCGCTTTCCGGCGAGCATGCTGCGGTAGTTGGCGGCCAGGTGCTGTACGTCGTCCGGGAGCGAATCGCCCGTGGCGCCCAGGACCGTCAGGAAGTTCCGCAGCACGTCCCGGCTGTCGGCGCTGCGTCCCCGAGGGCCGAACCCCTGAAGATCGGCGAAGAGCACGCCGTCGGGAAACCGGGCCCTGACCTGATGGCCCCAGTACACGACGGTGGCCGTCTTGCCCACACCGGCCGCCCCGTCCACCAGCGTGACGACCGCCTGCCCGTCATGCTGCCGGTCCACCTCGGCGAGCATCCTGTCCAGCTCCCCGAAGACATCGGTGCGCCCCGTGAAGTCGGAGATGTTCCTGGGAAGTTGAGCGGGACTGATCCGCCCCCGTCGCCGCCGCGGCGGTCGGACGACCAGTTGGGAGAGGCTGCCCTGCGCGCCCAGAACCTCGTCACACCGCCGGGCCAGTCCCTCGGTGGGCCGTTTGTTCCCCGTCTCCACCCGGCTCAGGTGGCTTCTGCTGTAATTCACCAATCGTGCCAGATCTCCCAGGGACAGCCCGCGCTCCGTGCGCAGGTGCCGGAGAGATGAGCCGAAGGACGCGTTCGTGAAAGTCTGCCGCTCCGTCACCCGCTCACCCCAACTCGGTGGATTCCTCCGCCACTCCGTGTTGCGGATAATTCCTGGAGTTTCGACCGGCGTACGGGGGCCGATTTCCGTCGAGTTGATCCCCCTCGCCTTCAGTATTTGACCACGCGGCTCTGATGGCGAGTAGACGCCGACGCCGATTGTCCGGATCAGGCGGATGATGTTGCGGGGCGGGAAATGCCGCCCGGGCCCCGTAACCAAGCGCCCCGGGCGGTGTTGTGGCCGACGTTCCTATCGGCGCAGATTGGCGTGGAGTGGATGGTTCCGTGCCGGATTTCAGATGGACAACGCGCTGAGCGTCGCGCCGCGCCGTTCGATCGCCTGCTGGTAGAGCCGCCCCGCGCGGTACGACGAACGCACCAGGGGTCCGGACATGACGCCGGAGTAGCCGA
>NZ_JBHYZP010000081.1:0-6666 GCF_042752355.1 Streptomyces sp. NPDC059255 | reverse complement strand
ACGCGAATCAGCAGCCAACGCCACCACATCCCCATGCGTCACCCCCACACCCTTCGGCACCCCCGACGACCCCGACGTAAACATCACATACGCCAGCCCAGCGGCCCGTACCGCATCCGGCAGCCGCACCTCACCCACCGGCTCCGCGTCCACCTCCGCCACCGGTACGCCGGCGATCGCGGCCCGTGCCCTCAGGGCCTGGTCCGTCAGGATGAGGGCCGCGCCGCTCTGCCCCACCACCTGGCGTATCCGCTCGTCCGGATACCCGGGGAACAGCGGTACGTACGCACCGCCCGCCTTCAGCACGGCGAGCATCGCGACCACCACGTCCACCGAGCGCTCCAGCAGCAGGGCCACCCGGCTCTCCACGCCCGCACTCGTACCCGCACCGACGCCTCGCTCGACGAGCACCCGCGCCAGCCGCGTGGACTGCTCGTCCAACTGCGCGTACTTCAGCGAGACTTCGCCGCACTCGACAGCCACGTCGTCCGGTCCGAGCGCCAGCCGCTCGGCGAACGCGCTCACCACCGTGCGGCGGGAAGGAGTCTCCTCGACCGTGCCGCTCCACTCCTGGATCACCTGCTGCCACTCCGTTTCCGGGAGGAGCGGGAGCCCGCCCAGAGGAGCATCCGCGTCCTCGGTCAGGGTGGTGACGGCCTGGTTCAGCCGGCCCGCGAGGAGTTCGACCGTACCGGCGTCGAAAAGAGCGGGGTCGTATGCGAGCACCATGTCCAATTGGTCGCCCATCGCCGAAGCCACCAGCGTCAGGGCGTAGTTCGTCGACTCGACGGCCTGTACGCCGCTGACGCTCAACCCGTGGCGTGCGGCGGACTCCGTGTCGACGGGGTAGTTCTCGAAGACCACCAGGCTGTCGAAGAGTGAGACCCCGGGCTGCACGCCCGAGTCGATGTCCGTGAGCGCCACGTACTCGTACTGCCGCGCCTCGGCCATGTCTGCTTGTACCTCACCGAGCCAACGGGCGGTGGACCGGTCGGTGTTCACCTTCACGCGCACCGGCAGCGTGTTGATGAAGAGGCCGAGGATGTCCTCGGCGCCCGGCAGATCCGTCGGGCGGCCGGAGACCGTCGTACCGAACACCACGTCGGACGTGCCCGCGTACGGGGCAAGAACCAGCGCCCAGGCGCCCTGCACCACCGCGTTCACCGTGAGGCGGTGCCGCCGTACGAAGGCGCTCACGCGCGCAGCCACCGCCGGTTCCACCGTCAACCGCACCCGTGCGCTCGACTGCCCACGCCGGGCATGCTCGGGCGCACGGTCGTACGGCAGTTGCACCGGATCGCCGAACCCGGCGAGCGCCGCCCGCCAGTAGTCCTGTCCGGCCTTCTGGTCCTGACCGGCCAGCCAGCGCACGTAGTCACCGAACGATCCACGCGCGACCGGCGCCGCTTCCAAGGCTCCGCCGAGCGCCGCGTACTCGGCCACCACGTCGGAGAGCAGCGCCGCGTTGCTCCAGCCGTCGAGCAGCAGGTGGTGGAAGGTCCACACCACGCGTACGTCCTGGGGGGAGAGCCGCGCGAGCGCCACCCGCAGCAGGGGGCCCGCTGTCAGGTCGACCCCCCGGGCCCTGTCCTCGACCAGCAGGTCCGCGAGCAACTGATCCTGTTCGGTCTCGCTCGCGTCCGACCAATCCAGGGTCCTGACCGGCAGTTCCGCCTGGCGGTGCACCACCTGTACGGGTTCGGACACCCCTTCCCAGACGAGGGATACGCGCAGCGCGTCCGAGCGCTCGATCACGCGCCGCCAGGCGCGGGTCAGCCGTTCGAGATCGCTGACCCCTTCCAGGGTGAAGGCCAACTGCTCCAGGTAGGCGGCGGAGTCGGGCTCGGCCAAGGCGTGGAAGAGCATGCCGGACTGGAGGGGTGTCAGCGGGTAGATGTCCTCAACCGTGCTTCCGTCCCCGGCGATCCGGTCCACCTCGTCCTGCGTGAGGCGGACCAGGGGGAAGTCCGAGGGGGTGCAGCCGCCGGCGTCCGGCCGGGCGCAGTGCTCGGCGAACGCCACCAGCTCCGCAGCGAATCCCTCCGCCACGCTCCGGACGGTCTCCTCACGGTGGGTGGCGGCGGAGTAGAGCCAGGAGAACACCAGCCGGCCGTCCTGCACCGCACCCACGACGTCGAGCAGATGCGGCCGGAACTCGGCGGGGGCATGGTCGGCGCCCTCCGTGGGGAGAGCCTCCCTGAGCAGGCCGCTCTCCGTACCGTCGCCTGACACATCGAACTGACCGTGGTAGTTGAAGCTGATCTGCGGGTCCAGGGCGGCCAGGACACCGACCGGTGCGTCGCCCAGGTAGCGCAGCGCGCCGTAGCCGACACCCCGGTGGGGAACGGCCCGCAGTTGCTCCTTCACGCTCTTGATCGTGGCGGCCCAGTCGTCGGCCTCCGGCGCGTCGGAGCGGTCCTCACCCGCCGGAAGCGGGGGAAGTGAGAGCGCGACCGGGTAGATGGAGGTGAACCAGCCGACGGTACGGGTCAGATCCGTGTCGTCGAAGATCTCCTCCCGGCCGTGCCCCTCCAGGTTGACCGCGACCCGGTCATGCCCGGTCCACGTACGCAGGGCACGGGCGAGGGCGGCCAGCAGGACGTCGTTCGCCTGGGTGCGGTAGACGGCAGGGACCCGGTGGAGCAGGGCCTCGGTGTGTTCCGGTGTGAGCGCCACGGAGACGGCGCGCTGCGAAGCGACGGTGTTAGGTCCGTCGGGAAGGTCGACGGGGAGCCGGGTCAGGGCGCCGTCGGTGACCGCCTGCCAGTACGGGATCTGATCGTCGAAGCCGCCGGCCGCCGTGTGCTCGGCGAGCCGCGTCGCCCACTGCCGTACGGACGTGCCCTTGGGACCGAGGTCAGGCTGCCGGCCGGCCACGATCTGGTCGTACGCCGTCGACAGGTCCTCCATCAGGACACGCAGCGACACTCCGTCCATGACCAGGTGATGCGCGATCACGGCGAGCCGGGCAGGTTCGTCGGAGCTGTCCGAACCGTGCCCGCCGAGGATGAACCGGATCAGGGGCCCCCGGCCGAGATCGAGGCCGGACTGCGCGTCGACGACGGCCCTGTGCCAGCGCGCGTCCGCGTCGGCCTCCAGCTCCGGACGCTCCGGCGACTCGGGCGAGTCCGTCAAAGCGTGGACCTCCAGCACGGACTCCACACTCAGAGCATCCCCGTAGACGGCACTCCTGGTGCCGTCGACGGTCGACGGCGCTCCGAAGGTCATGCGCAGTGCGTCGTGGTGGGCGAGTACGGCGGCGAGCGCGGCGCGTAGCGCGCCCTCGTCGTAGCCGGGCGCGAGAGCGACCGCGACGGAGAGGTTGAAGTGCCCGGGCGCCACGGGATGGGTCTCGAAGAACCACTCGCGTGCGGGCAGGGTGGGCACCACCCCCGACAGCACGCCCTGCTCGGCCAGGGTCTCCGTGTCGCCGTCGGAGGGCTGGGCCGCCAGCGCGAGAGCACTGACAGTGGGGTGGAGGAAAACGTCGCGGGAGGAGAGGGCGAGTCCGGCGCGGCGGGCTCGGGAGACGACCTGGAGGCTGATGATGGAGTCGCCACCGAGGTCGAAGAAGTTGTCCTCGGTTCCGATCCGTTCCAGCCCGAGGACTTCGGCCCAGACCCCGCACAGGACACGCTCGGTCTCGTTGCGCGGAGCGACGAAAGTCGTTCCCGGGGACTCGAATTCGGGTGCGGGCAGCGCACGCCGGTCCAGCTTCCCGTTGGCATTCAACGGCAGCGCGCCCAGCACGACGAAGGCAGCCGGGACCATGTACTCCGGCAGCACGGACGCCACATGCGCACGCACGGCAGCGACATCGACGTCCCCGACATGCTCGGCCACCAGATAAGCGGCCAGCCGCTTCACCCCCGGCACATCCTCCCGCGCGACCACCGCAGCACGAGCCACCCCCGGATGCCCCGCCAGCACGGCCTCGATCTCACCCAGCTCGATACGGAAACCCCGCACCTTGACCTGGTCATCACCACGCCCCGCATACTCCAACGACCCATCCACATGCCACCGCACCACATCACCCGTACGGTACAAACGCCCACCCGAACGAAAAGGATCAGCCACAAAACGCCCAGCCGTCAGACCCGGACGCCCGTGATACCCACGCGCCAGACCACCCCCCAGATACAACTCACCCCACACACCAACCGGAACCGGCGACAAACCGCCACTCAGTACATACGCAGCCTTGCCGGCCACAGACCGACCGATCGGCACCACCGGACCAGCCGGCCCCGCATCAGCATCCGAGAACCAACCCGTCGCATAAACAGTCGCCTCGGTGGGGCCGTAGATGTTGGCCACCACAGCACCCGGGATCGCCCGCCTGGTCTGCTCCAGCAACCCCGCCGGAAACGCCTCACCGGCCAAAACCACCAGATCGGCCGACACCTCCGTGCCCTGACCCAGCACCCCCGCGAACGCCGACGGCACCGCCGACACCAACGAACCCGACCAACCCTCCCCCTCCGCCAGAGCCAGCACATCCCGGACAACCTCCACCGTCCCACCCGCCGCCAACGTCCCGAACAACTCGAACACCGAGACATCAAAATTCAACGACGTCGAGAACAACGTCCGCGCGAACTTCTCCGCCCCCAGCCCGACCGCCCAGTCCACCAGACCAGCCATCGCCCCATGCGACACCACCACACCCTTCGGACGCCCCGTCGACCCCGACGTATAAATCACATACGCCGCAGACAACAACGACACAGACACAGGGGCAAAAACACCTTCACCGAGCAGCGGACCCGCCAGCATCTCCTCGTCCACCACCACCCGCACACCACTGTCCGCCTTCATGAACTCCAGACGATCCACCGGATAACCCGGATCCAACGGCACATACGCACCCCCCGCCCACAACACACCCAACACCCCCACCACCAAATCCACCGACCGCCCCAAACACACACCCACCCGCGACTCCACACCCACACCCAAAACACTCAAATGCCCCGCCAACCCGCCCGCCCGAACACCCAACTCCCCATACGTCAAAACCTCACCCCCACCCATCACCGCAACCGCATCCGGCGACTCCGCAATCCGGTCCTGAATCACCTCCACGACCGACCGCTCACCCAACCCCTCACCAGGACCCGCCCACCCCATCAACAACCGCTCAAGCTCCACCCCATCCAGCATCCCCAACCGCGCCAACGGCACCGAAGGCTCCGCCACCACCCGCTCCGCCAACGCCACCCAATGCCGACACAACCGCTCCACCGTCACCACATCGAACAGGTCGGTGTTGAACTCCGCCACGCCGACGAGTCCGCCGTCCCCGCCCTCCTGGAAATGCAGGCCGAACTCGAACTGGGCTGCGGTACGGGGGACTTCGTACTCCGAGACATGCAGCCCGGGCAGCTCGAAGGCCCCGGCCGGCGTGTTCTGGAGCGTCATCATCACCTGGACGAGAGGGGTCCGGCTGGTGTCCCGCTCCGGGGCCAGCTCCTCGATCAGCCGGCTGAACGGCACGTCCTGATGGGAGAAGGCATCGAGCGTGGTGTCCCGTATGTCCGTGAGCAGCTCACCGAACGAGCGTGCCTCGTCGATCCGCGCCCGTAGTACGAGCGTATTGACGAAGAACCCGACCAGCCCCTCCAGTTCGGCTCGCTCGCGGCCGGAGACCGCGGTTCCCACCGCGATGTCGCGCCGGCCGCTGTAGCGGGAGAGGAGAAGCTGCGTCACTGCCAGCAATCCCATGAAGAGGCTCGCGCCGCGAGGGCGTCCGAACGCCGTGAGCTGTTCTGTCAGCTCCGCCGGAACCGAGAAGACATGCGTGTCCCCTGACGCCGTCCTGACCAGGGGTCGCGGCCGGTCGGTAGGCAGCTCCAGCGGCTCCAGTCCCTCCAACTGGGCTCGCCAGTAACCGATCTGGGCATCCAGCACATCTCCCGCGAGGCGCTCGCGCTGCCACACCGCGTAGTCCGGGTACTGCACCGGAAGATCGGCGAGCGCCACGTCCTCGCCGCGTACGGCCGCCGCGTACAGATCGCTCAGCTCACGGGTGATCACGCCCATGGACCAGCCGTCGGTGACGATGTGATGCATCGAGACGGCAAGGACGTGTTCGTCCGGGGCGAGGCGTACGAGCAGTACCCGCACCAGGGGGCCGGTGCGGAGGTCGAACGGAGTGACGGCCTCGGTCCGCAGCTCCGCATCGAGCTCGGACGGGTCACTCACCGCGACCGTGCGTACGGGCACGTCGAAGGCGTCGTGCACGACCTGGACCCCGCGGCCGTCCACCGAGTCGAATGTCGTACGGAGCGACTCGTGACGGGCGACCAGGCCCACGACCGCGCTTCGGAGCGCAGCCTCGTCGAGCACGCCGGCCAGCCGGAGTGCGCCGACGATGTTGTATTCGATCGCGCCCGGAGTGAAGTTCTCCAGGAACCAGAGCCGCTCCTGGGTGAGCGACATCGGAAGCTGCCCGCCCCGGGCCACCGGGACGACCGCGCCCGGGTCGGCCGGGCCTGTTGCTGCCGGTCCGCTCTGCTCGGCCTCCGTCAGTGCGGCGAGCCGGGCGACGGTGGGGTGGTCGAACAGTGCGCGCGGCGAGAGCCCGGCCCCCAGCGCGGCCCGGATACGCGACACCACCTTCAAGCTGGAGATGGAATCCCCGCCCAGCTCGAAGAAGTCGTC
>NZ_JBHYZP010000080.1:0-8321 GCF_042752355.1 Streptomyces sp. NPDC059255 | reverse complement strand
GTGGGGGTCGCTCGTTCGTGTGGGTTCTAGTGTAGTGAGTGCATCGGGTTGATGCAGCATGTACCGTTGGCGGAAACACAGGACACCCCCCAACCAGACGGACGGGACGCGGCTTTTGATGAAAGGCCAACAACAAAATTCCCTTTCCCTCGCTCTCGCGAGGAATAACGAATTGGGAAGTTGTGGACCCGAGCCACAGAACGGTACCTCAGATATCGGAAAGCTCGAATTCCGGCGTGCGGAGGTACCGGAGCCGAACGGCCCCCAGGGCCGGGCGGCGGAACCGCCCACCGTCACCGGCCACGCTTCCTTGCTTTTTCAGCGTCACGGCCGGCACCACCCGAGACTCAGCGCCGCTGCTGCCGTCCACGGCCCGCAGTCGGCCGACGAGGCCGCACGCGAAGCCGCGCCCGCCACGACGGGGTCCGGTCGACAGACTTCGAGGCTGCTGCTGGTGGGCGGATCCCACGGCGTGGCGGTACTTGATCACGGTGGGGAGAACCGGTATCACGCGCGCGCACGCTCTAGAGACGAGAGCCCTGCGTTTCTGCAGGTCAAGGAGTCGAGCTCAGAAAGATATGTCAGCCCTGGACTGACATATCTCGGTTGCGACGTCAGCCGGTCCTGACCGAGCAACATCGTTTCGTGGCAGTACTGCCACGAAACGGCGCACCGTGCGTCAGCGGGAGGTTCGGGCCCTAACCGGAAGCAGAGGTCAGTTCAGGGCTGACGTACGGGTGACTTTCGTGTCGGCACTGCCGCGTTTTGGTGGCACTGCTGCCACGGTTCTCCGCTATGGTTCTGACACCACAACGATCAAGGAGGCAGCGACCCCATGAGCTCAGGGCCTCTGGACGGCGGCGCAGCGCCGAAGCTGCCCGGCGCCCCGCCCCGTCGTCGGCGGCGTCCGAAGCCGCCGCCCACCGCCTACAACAGGTCCTCCGGCTCCACCATCGATCTGCCCGCCGGCCATGCCGCCCAGGTCTTCCCGGTCGGCTCCAGCACGGGGTTCATCGGCGAGGCGTTCTCCATGGACAGCCTGGAGTTCATGCGCTGGGCTGCCGTCCGCTACGACGACGACCGGTTCGTGCTCGTGGTGCTGTTCCATCTGATGGGCTCGCAGAAGCCGGGGGGACTGATCGAGGCCAAGCACGACGATGTTGCTGAGGCCCTCGGGTACAGCCGGCCTCACATCAGCCGCGTCTTCAACGTCCTGGAGGCCGACGGCGCGCTGCGCAAGCTCCAGCGGGGCCTCTACCAGCTCAACCCGGCCGCATCGCTCAGGGGCGGGCTGAGGGAGCCTCAGAAGGCCGAGAAGAAGCGCTCCAAGGCGGGTCTGAGCGACAGGGTGGAGCAGCTGGACCTGCTGCGCGAGATCATGGAGGACCCGGACGCGCCCGACGCATTCCGGGCGATGGCTGCTCCCGGCGCGAAACTGGAAGTGCGCAAGGAGTCGGATGGGGAAGGGAAGGCCACGTCATGACGTCCGCTGCCGAGGAATGGGTTCCGCGCCGCAACGTGCTGTGGGGCAGCTTCAACGGTCTCGCGTACGTACCGCGCCTACCTCCCACCGCCTACACCCTGTTGCTGCACATGATGACCGAGCAGGAGCCCGGCGGCCTGGTCGTCGCCACGCACGACGAACTCGCGTCTGGCCTCGCGATGGAGCGCGGAATGATCAGCCGCGCCATGCCACACCTGGCCGCAGCCCGGCTCGTCACCGTGGTGCGCCGCGGCCGCTTCCAGCTCCACCCGATGATCGCCGCGTTCAACGACCCCCGAGAACAGCAGCGAGCCGTCAAGGCGCTGCCCCGGGACATGCGACTGGACGCCGGCGACTTCGAAGACGAGTACGAGCGACGCTTCCAGCTCCATCTGGACGAGAAGGCCCGCAAAGCCGAAGCCAAGGCGAAGGGCAACGTCACGCCCATCACCAAGAAGACCCGCCTCAAACGCGTCCGTTGACCCGGCCGGGCGGCCGGGCGGGCGGCCGCCCGGGCTACACGGCGCTGCGCTCCTGGTGCGGCGCCGTTCTCGTGCCCGGAGTAGTACGCCGTTCCCTTGGAGGGGAAAGGCGCAGGCAGCACGGTGCGTACGAGCGTTTCCGAGCTGGAGCTCCGCGTGCCGTTCGCGCGGGGCCCGGCCCTCGCGGTAGGAGTGGGGCGTGACGTACGACTTCGGCCTTTATTTCACCCAGGAGCTGGGCAACCGCTTCGGCCCGGACACCGACAGCTGGCCCGCGAGCGCGGAGCAGGTGACCCCGTTCTTCGCGATCGTCGTCAACGCGCTGGGCACGGACGACGCGGCGCGATGGTTCGAGGCAGCCCGCAAGGCCCACCAGCATGTGGTGACCGCAGAGCAGGACCGGACCCATCACTTCGGCTTCGCCCACCACCTGGAGACCAAGGCGCACCCGCACCAAGAACCCACCCTCCCCGTCGTGGCCGCCTTCGAAGCGACGAAGGCGCTGCACGAGGTCACCCGCCGGGACTCCGGCGTCGACGTCGACGTGTTCTTCAACTGCGCGCTGCGGGCGTGCTCGCGCAGCAGCGGACGGCCCGCCAGCACGCCGACAGCAGCAGCCGCGACCGCGTAGCCATCCCGGAGCAGCAACCACCAGCTCCACGGTGAGGCCGGCCTTGCTACACGTGCAGCACCCGTGTGCCGCCTGGACCGTGCGATTACTGCGCCTCACTTCACAGCAGACCGGCAGCAGGCGTCTTGCACCCCTCACCACCAGGAGCAGCAGGACGTTGCGGGCAGAGCAGCGCGATGGTGCTGCACTGGCTGGTGACGACCGTCGGCAGACGGGGCCCTGGCCCTGGTGGGAGCGGCCTTGCACCCCATTAGTAAGTAGTACAGGTAGTACCTATGTGCGGGTTGTAGATCTCTCCCCCCTGAGACGCGGAGCTCGGGCCGGGAACAGCGAGGGTGCAGCTCCGGGATCGGGACGCGTGGCGCCGCGGTCGTAGCGCCGTTACCGAGGGCCAAGCGCTCCTCAGCCCGCTCGAACCGCTGTACGCCGCCGTGAGCGTCTCTGGGGCCCTTGATCGTCGCTCAGGGCCTGGAGGGCGTCAGAACGCCTCAGGCGGCCGTACAGCGTCGGGAAGGATCATGTGCGCCGGACGGCGACCGGGTGTCGGTACAGGTGAGCGGCAGATGGCGATGCCCGCGCGGCGAGCTCCGCTCTCAGGGGGGAGCGATCTACAACCCGCACATAAGTACTACCTGTACTACTCACTAATAGGGTGCAAGGCCGTCTGCGGACCGGGCCCCGGACGAACCGCCGGCCATGGTCCCGGAGCGGCACCCGGGCGATGGGTGCAAGGGTGCAAGGCCGGGTGCCGAGCGAGGACACAGGCCCTGATGGCCGGAGAGCTCCTGGACGGACGGCAGTCAGACCTCGATGTACGCGACGACGACCACGGTCTTGAGGGCCGTCACCCAGTACAACAGCCGCACGCGCTCGACTTCGTCGGCGTACTCGCGCAGCTGGGGCCCGGCGGCGCTGCCGGGGATCGGCTCGCCGACGTCCGGGTTGACGGAGACGACGACCAGGGCGCGGTCCAGGGCATGGATCTCCGCCTCGCTGGTCAGGTTCTCCAGCTGCTTCGCGGCGGAGTCGGAGAACGTGATCCGGGCGCGGCGCGGGCCGTACTGTGCGGGCATCAGGCGACGGCCGGGCGCTGTGCGGCGAGGCGGGTGAGGTGGGCCTCGCGCAGCTCCTCCCACGGGGTGCACTGCTCGGGGTCCGGCAGGCCGTTGGCGGCGATGTCCTCGAGGACGGCGGCGAGGCGGTCCGCGTCGGCGCGGGTCTTGGCGGCGTAGGCGCGCACCGCGTCGGCGGCCGCGGGCTCCAGCTGCCGGGCGGCGGTGTCGGCGGAGGCCGGCTGTTCGCTCATCGAGGGCTCCAGAGGGCAGAACTGGCGTGTCTCGCCACGGTATCGCCGGGACGGGCCGCTGAGCCCCGGTACGGACGAACCGGGGCCCGCCGCAGGGCGGGCCGGGTCACATCCCGAACGACGACTCGACTTCGCTGACGATGCCGCGGGCCAGCTCGGTCACGTCGTCCTCGATGGCCCCGAACTCCTCAGCGTCGAGAAGTCCCGACTGGTCGAGGTAGTCGCGGATCTTGTCCACGATGACGTTCAGCGGGTACTCGTTCTCATTCACGGCGCTGTCCTCCAGGCGCTGGGGTGGGCAGGCCGGGCAGGACCTGACCGTCGGTGATCTGGGGGCGGGCGGTCAGGGCGTGGCCGTCGCACACCACGTAGCGGTCGCCGTTGTCGGCCTGGATGGTGTGGGTGGACGGCTCGGTGCAGGCCGCGTCCAGCCGGTCGTATTGCCAGACGTTGAAGCACGTGAAGTCCGTGCACCAGGAGTCGAAGCCCTCGGTGGCCCGCGCGCGGGACTTGAGGGTGGCGCCGTGCTCGGGGCACACGCCCCACGGCACGGTGCACCGGCTCGGGTCGGCGACGGTGCTCTGCAGGGCCTGGGCGTAGAGCGCGGCGGTGGCGCTGTCGATGCTCACTCCGGCGATTCTTCCGCACCCGCCGGGCCGCCCGGGGACGATCCCGGCGGCTCGTACGAGAGCGAGGCCCCGGGCGGCGGAGACCCCGGTCTCGGGGTGCTGCCGCGCGGCGGTGCCTGCCCGTCGGCCGATGACACAGATCAGCTGAACAGTGACACAGGTGAGCGTGTCCACCTGGGGAAACAGGGGGTTGATGACACAGATCGGCCCACTGTTCAGGCGGGTGAGGGACCGCAGCCGGATGCGGACCGTAGTCGCTCCGGGAGGGTGTCACGTTGATCGGCGAGGTGGCCCAAATCCGGGGTCGGGCCCGTGATTCCGGGCCCGACTGGCAGCGTGACACCCCGACGTGACAACCGGATCGGGGTGCGTGACACGGGTGGGCGTGACAGCGTGACAGTGACCCTCGGTGATCGCGGACGCTGCTACGGGCGGGCGCGGGTGAGGAACGCGGCGAGGGCGCCGGCGGCTTCGGGCTCGGTGGTGGCGAGCCGGGCCGCGAACGCCAGCTGGTCGACGTCGGCGCCGGGGACCAGGCGGGCGAGTTCGGCGAGCAGCGCGGCGTGCGCGAGGACCGGCGGGGTGAGGAGGCCAGCTGCTTCCTCACGGGCGGCCGGGTCGCGGTAGTGCCCGAGGTGTGCGGCCAGGGCGTGCGCGAGCCAGCCGTCGACGTCGGCCTGGACGTACCCGCCGGCTCGCCGGGTGAGTTCGTCCCGGGCGGCTTCGTCCCCGATGCGGGGCTCGGTCTGCTCCAGCGTGCCCAGCTCGCGCAGCGCCTGGAGCTCGTCGGCGCGGGCCGCGACCCGGGCGGCCTCGCGCAGTTCAGTCTCGCGGGCGGCGGCGGCCGCGGCGTCGGCTTCGAGTTCCGCCCGGACGACGGGGTCGGTGTCCGGGTCGTAGACGGTGCCCGGGACGGCGTCGGCGAGCAGCTGCTCGATGCGTTCCCACTCCGCGAGCTCCGCCGGGCCGCGGGCGTCGTCGGCCAGGTCCTCGTGCCGGGACGCCTGCCGTGCGTCGAACCGGGCGTCATCGAGGGCGGCCGCGACGGCGTCGGCGTCCATGCCCTTCGCCTGGCGCCGTACGACGCGGCGGCCGATGCGGGCGGGGTCGACCGGCTCTCGGAGCGCGGAGACGCGCGGGGCGAGCGGTCGACGGATGCCGTCGCCGGGCGGCCACATCCTGGTCATCTTCGGCCTCGTATTCGTGGAACGGATTCGAGCGGGCCGCCGCCAGAGCTCTGTACGGCGGCCCGCAGATCTGGTTTATAGCAGGTCCGGAATTCGGTCGGGTCAGAAGCGGAAAGATATTGACGACACGGACGTGAAATCCGCGCGGAGGCCGTCGGCCCGTGTGCCCCATTCCGTGAAATACGACTCCGTGATGGCCTCCGCGACGATCGGATGCAAATCCTCCTCCGTCGCACCGGCCTCCTGGAGCTTCAGGATCTGCTTCACGTAGGTGGGTGAGATGTCCGTGGTGATCTGGCGCTTGCGGCCGTCGTCCGAGCTGCCTGTGCAGGTGAATCCGAAGTACGCCGTCACATCCACCATCATCCCCCTGGAGGTGGACGCCTGCGCGCGCGCTTGCGCTCTGACCTGCGGTTGCCACTCGGATTCCGTCTCCTCCGTCAAGGCGGCCTGGAGGCGCTTCTGTGGCTTCGTCAGCTTCCCGGCGAGGTATCGCTCCACCGTCCGGCGTGAGGTGCCCAGGCGCTCCGCTACGGCTGCGGTGGACCCGCCCTCGCGCGTGCGCAGGAATTTCATACGTGCCTTTGCCGATTTCGGGGCGGGCCGGGTGAAGAGCTTCCGCTCCGCCCGCGCGAGGGCCTCCAGGACCTTGCCGCGGCGCGGGGCCGGCTGCTGCTCGTGATCGCTCATGTGAACCATCAGGCCAGCGAAGTCCTGTGGACAGAGATCGAAGCCCGTTTGCGCGTCCGGGGTTTCGATCACGGTGTGACCGCTCGCGATAGATGGCGGATGCTCACGCTTGTTGGCGAAGCCGCCGCGATGATCACCTGAACTGCGTCTTCGCTGGTGAAGACGCCGGACCAGGGCCCAGATCCGCCAACTATCGTGAGCAGGTCTCGCCAACTGCGATGAACAGAATCGCCGTGACCTGCACAGACTCCAGAGGCGATTCGCCAACAAACGTGAGCAGTCACACACGGCTTCGAGGAGACCTGAGCGTCGGGTCAGCGCCGGGTGACGGTGTAGCCAGCGTCGTTGACGGCGGCGGTCCATACGTCGCGGTCGAACCACTTGGCGATGTTCGGCTGCATGTCGGTGATGACGCGCATCCGGGCTTCCCAGTCGTGTCCGGCCGGGCCTCGGTCGCCGCATCCGGTGCAGCCGTCCTCGCCGTGGATGTGGCCGGCCATCCAGGCGTTGACGGCCACGTTGATGATGACCGCGTACAGGTCGCCGCTCGTCTGGACCAATGTGTCCGGCACCCCGGCGAGAACCAGGGCCAGCTCGGGGTTGCCCACCGGCGGCATGGGGGCCTGCCCTGTGCCCTTTTCGCTGCTGTTCTCTTCGTAGGAACGCACGCTCTGCGCGAGACGGTCGGCTGTGACGGAGGCGTCGAAGTAGCGCCAGGCGGAACGCACCTGGATGCCGAGGCGTTCGGACACGGTGGTGATCTGCTGCTCGATGGTGTCCGCCACGGTCGCCGGTGCCAGAGTCACCCCGCGGTGGGCCAGCTCGGTGAGCGTCTGGGCAACGGCTTCCTTGAACGCCTTGGTATTCCGCACGAAGCCATCGTAGGGGGATCGAGCAGTCGGCATACGGCCTACTGCGGATACCGAGCGAGCCCCAGACCATCGGCGGTCCGGGTGTGACTGAGCGCTTCAGTTGGCGGGTTGAGCGAGGCCGCGCCTTGGCCCGGCACAGCGGCTGTACCGAGGCATGATTGGTCGCGGCAAGCACGAACCTGCTATACCTCGCCGCCCTCCTCCCAACGGCACTCAGTGCAGCGCACCCCGGCGTAGTGGTCTCCGCGGTCGTAGTCGGTCGCACCCCACTGTTCGAGCTTGGCTGGCGGAGCGCCGCAGTTGGGGCAGATCACGTAGACGCCGGCTCCGTGAAAGGACACGGCCTCGATGGTCGCCTCGTTCAGAAGCTGTTGAACGCCCTGAAGGAATCCGGTGGTATCGACGCCCAAGATCTTGTTGACGGCGGTCTGATCGTCGTCTTCGGTCACGGAGACCCAGTACAGGGGGCGGAGGAGCGCCGGGAGTGGCGTGTCGTCCAGGCGGACTGGGATGATCCTGAGCCCGTCTTCCAGTCGCCGGATGATCGCAGTCTCCAACTCGGACTTGACCCACTCCGACGTGCTGGCGTGCTCGGACCAGCAGACGAGCACGGTGTTGACCGTGTCCAAGGCGACCCCGACTTTGCCAGGAATGGAGTCGCCGGGGCTCAGTTCCCACTCGTCGAGCCAGATGTCCACGCCGCCCAACCGCAGCTTCGTGGCAAAGGAGCGAACAGCAGGCTTGTCCTTATGGTTGTGGGAAACGAACGCGCGCACTGCTGCTCCTTGTCATCCCAAAGACCTAGTGCCAGGTTATCGTCAAGGTGACGTTTTCGCATCCGCATTCAGGCACTCCGACTCGCAGGATGCACAAGGCGCCTGGACCGCAAGCGCTCACCTCGCCAAGTACAGCGCTCACCCGCCAACTAAAACGCTCAGTCACACCGGGTGTGACTGAGCGCTTCAGTTGGCCGGTCGAGTGCCAGCCTCGTGCGAACCTGGCACGATTCACGTCATCGCCTTGGGGCGGTCAACGTCCAGC
>NZ_JBHYZP010000079.1:0-8454 GCF_042752355.1 Streptomyces sp. NPDC059255 | reverse complement strand
GCCCCGCTCCCCACGCAGTAAAAACCCGCCAAATTGGGGGTGATTTTCCCCCGCCTCACGGCCCGCCGTCCGCTCCGTCCTGACGGAGCCGACTGCGGACGGTGAGGCACCGGGCCGGCTGTCGAACCATGAAAAAACGCCCTTAACCTCTCCATATCGTACTCGCGGGAATGAAGATCCGCCCTGCCCCGAGCCGGCCCCGGAGGCGTGCTGTCACGTAACTCGTTCAGGCAGAGGACCGCTGTTTGCGAGACTGGGGCAGTGAGAAGCGCACCTACCGCACCGCGGGTCATCGCCGTCGTCGGTCCCACCGCGGCCGGCAAGTCCGATCTGGGCGTACACCTTGCCCGGCAACTCGACGGTGAGGTCGTCAACGCGGACTCCATGCAGCTCTACCGGGGCATGGACATCGGCACCGCCAAACTGACGACGGAGGAGCGCGCCGGAGTGCCGCACCACCTCCTGGACATCTGGGAGGTCACCCAGGCGGCGAGCGTCGCCGAGTACCAGCGTTCCGCCAGGGCGGTGATCGACCGGCTGCTCGCCCAGGGCCGTACGCCCGTCCTGGTGGGCGGCTCCGGGCTGTACGTACGCGGGGCCATCGACGCCCTCGACTTCCCCGGCACCGACCCCGAGGTGCGCGCCAGGCTGGAGGCGGAGCTGCTGCTCCGCGGCTCCGGCGCCCTGCACGCCCGGCTCTCCGCCGCCGACCCTCCCGCGGGCCGCGCGATCCTGCCCAGCAACGGCCGCCGCATCGTCCGCGCGCTCGAAGTGATCGAGATCACCGGCAAGCCCTTCACGGCCAATCTGCCGGGTCACGACGCGGTGTACGACACCCTCCAGATCGGCGTCGACGTCGCCCGCCCCGAACTGGACGCGCGGATCGCGCGCCGGGTCGACCGGATGTGGGACGAGGGTCTGGTGGACGAGGTACGCGCCCTGGAGGCGCGCGGGCTGCGCGAGGGACGTACCGCCTCCCGCGCCCTCGGCTACCAGCAGGTGCTCGCGGCGCTGGCCGGCGAGTGCACCGAGGAGGAGGCGCGCGTGGAGACCGTTCGCGCCACCAAACGCTTCGCGCGCCGTCAGGACTCCTGGTTCCGCCGCGACTCCCGGGTGCACTGGCTGGGCGGCGGAACGGAGCAACGCGAAGAACTCCCGCACCGGGCGCTCGCGTTGGTCGAACGAGCGGTCACAGCCTGATCACGTGATGGCATCGGGACGCTCAGGGCGTCCGTGCGGTCCCCGCGGGCGTGCCATCATCGAGCAACGGTCGACCATCGGGCATCGATCGATCGACCAGTGGAGTCCGACTTGGGAGGGCGCGTGGCGATGGAGGCCGGCCCTCGCGACAGAGAACCCACGTCCTCGGAGACGTCGGAGGACGGCCCCAGGCTGAGTCCTGACGGTCCGGAGGAAGAGACCCTGGCCGACGAGGTCGAGGTCGAACTCAGGCCCCGGCCCCGGCTGCGGATCTGGCAGCTCGCCCCGATCGTGACGCTGGCCGCTGTCGGCTCCCTCATGTTCGCCTTCCCCCTCGCCTTCGGCACCGGGGACGGCGGGGCGGTCGTCGCCATGCTCGGGCTGCTGATCAGCTGCTGCGCCGCGGGCGCGGGGATGATGGCCGCGCGCCGCGTCGGGCACACGTGGCCGGGGCTGCCGAGCCGGTCCTCGGGCGAGCGCCCCGACTGGCGCGTCCTCGCCCTGTACGTCGCCGTGGGCGCCGCGCTGGTCGCCCTCGCCGTCTGGCGGGTCGCCCGGCTGCGCTGACCGCCCCGTACGGCGCGCACCGGCACGATAAAGCGACCGACGTGGGGCCCCGTACCGCGCGGGCCGCGGTCCTGGCCCCGAGTGGTCCCGGGCCCGCCGCGTCGGCGGCTCCGGACGGCGATGGTCGGCGGCTCCGGACGGCGATGTCCGACCTGCCTCGTACGATGGATTCCGTGAGCACTTCGCAGACCGCAGCCCGGCCGACCGCGCCCATCGCCTTCCTCAAGGGACACGGGACGGAGAACGACTTCGTGATCGTTCCCGACCCGGAGAACGCCCTTGAGCTCTCCCCGCGCGCGGTGGCGGCCCTGTGCGACCGCCGGGCCGGGATCGGCGGTGACGGGCTGCTCCATGTCGTACGGTCGGCGGCCCACCCCGAGGCGCGTGCCATGGCCGGGGAGGCCGAGTGGTTCATGGACTACCGCAACGCCGACGGGTCGGTCGCCGAGATGTGCGGCAACGGAGTGCGGGTCTTCGCCCGGTACCTCCAGCGCGCCGGACACGTGGAGGCGGGAGATCTGGCCTTCGCCACCCGCGGCGGGGTCAAGAAGGCGCACCTCGCCAAGGATGGGCGCGGTGCGCAGAGCGGGGCCGGTGACATCACCGTCCACATGGGGCGCGCGGCGCTCCCCGAGGAGCAGGCGACGGTCACGGTCGGCGGCCGGCAGTGGCCCGCCCTCAACGTCAACATGGGCAATCCCCACGCGGTCGCGTTCGTCGAGGACCTGGCTCACGCGGGGGACCTGTTCACGGCGCCGCCCGTGAGCCCCGCGTCCGTCTACCCGGACGGGGTGAACGTCGAATTCGTCGTCGACCGCGGACCGCGCCACGTCGCCCTCCGCGTCCATGAGCGCGGCTCCGGCGAGACCCGCTCCTGCGGTACGGGCGCCTGCGCCGTGGCCGTCGCCGCGGCCCGCAGGGACGGTGCCGACCCCGCGGTGACGGGCGAGCCCGTCACGTACACCGTGGACCTCCCCGGCGGACGGCTCGTCATCACCGAGCGCCCGGACGGCGGGATCGAGATGACGGGGCCCGCCGAGATCGTGGCGGAGGGTCACATCGACCCGGTCTGGCTCGAATCCGCCTTCGGTTAAGTCTTCGCTCGGATGGGTGATCCGTTTCACGTCGGGCGGGACCGGGACCGCCGCAGGCCACGGGGTCGATAGCATCAAGCACCGGCCCGGAGGGCGTCCCCGCCCTCTCCCCGCCGGTCGATGCTGCCCGGAGGTGCCCCATGAGCGCAGAGGCAACCAGCCCTGGTGCCCACAGCCGCAGACGCGGTCTTCCCCGGATCGACCTCCGCAGGCTCGGCAGGGCCGCGTTACTCGGCCCCGCCACCAGGGACCGGCTGCCGGCCGCCATCGGCCATGTCGCCGACGCGCACCGCGCGCACCACCCGGACGCCGACCTCGCCGTACTGCACAAGGCGTATGTCCTGGCCGAGGCTTCGCACCGCGGGCAGTACCGCAAGAGCGGCGAGCCCTACATCACCCACCCGCTCGCCGTCACGCTGATCCTGGCCGAACTGGGCGCCGAGACCACCACCTTGACCGCCTCCCTCCTCCACGACACCGTCGAGGACACCGATGTGACGCTGGATCAGGTGAAGGCGGAGTTCGGCGACGAGGTCTGCTACCTGGTCGACGGCGTGACCAAGCTGGAGAAGGTCGACTACGGGGCGGCGGCCGAGCCCGAGACCTTCCGCAAGATGCTCGTCGCCACCGGCAACGACGTCCGGGTGATGTCGATCAAGCTGGCGGACCGGCTGCACAACATGCGCACCCTCGGGGTGATGCGCCCCGAGAAACAGGCCCGCATCGCCAAGGTCACCCGCGACGTACTCATCCCGCTCGCGGAACGGCTCGGCGTCCAGGCGCTCAAGACCGAACTGGAGGACCTGGTCTTCGCCATCCTCCATCCCGAGGAGTACGCGCAGACCCGCGCCCTGATCGCGGACAACGCCACCGCGGGGGACGCCCTCGCGGCCATCTCCGAGGACGTCAGGCGCGTGCTGCGCGAGGCGGGCATCACCGCGGAGGTCCTGGTGCGGCCCCGGCACTCCGTCTCCGTGCACCGCTCCGGACTGAAGCGCGGCGAGCTGCGCGGCACGGACTTCGGCAGGCTGCTGGTGCTGGTCACCGAGGACGCCGACTGCTACGCGGTGCTGGGAGAGCTGCACACCTGCTTCACCCCGGTGATCTCCGAGTTCAAGGATTTCATCGCGGCGCCCAAGTTCAATCTGTACCAGTCGCTGCACACGGCGGTCGCGGGCCCGGACGGCGCGGTCGCCGAGGTTCTCATCCGTACGCACCGGATGCACAAGGTCGCCGAGGCGGGGGTGGTTGCCCTGGGCAACCCGTACGCGTCCGCCGACGCCACGGGGGGCCAGGACGGCACGGAGCGCGCCTCCGCCGCGGACCCGCAGGACGGCGAACGCGCCGACCCGACCAGGCCCGGCTGGCTCTCCCGCCTCCTGGAGTGGCAGGAGGCCACCACCGACTCGGACGCCTTCTGGGCCACCCTCCGCGACGATCTGGCCCAGGACGCGGAGATCACCGTCTTCCGCGCCGAGGGCGGGCTGCTCGGCCTGCCCGCGGGGGCGAGCTGCGTGGACGCCGCGTACGCGCAGCACGGCGAGGCCGCGCACGGCTGCCTCGGAGCGCGCGTCAACGGCCGTCTGGCGCCGCTCAGTACGGTCCTGCGGGACGGCGACACGGTGCAGCTGCTGCTGGCCCAGGACGCCGCGTCGGGGCCCTCGCCGCAGTGGCTCGACCACGCCCGTACGCCCGCCGCGCGGATCGCGATCACCGGCTGGCTGACGGCCCACCCCGAGGCCGTGGGGACGCCCGACGCGGCGCCCCGCGCGGCGCTCGCCGTCACCGCCGACCGGCGGGGCGAGCCCAACGCCGTGGTGGACCTGCCGGGCGCCACCGTACGGCTCGCCGGCTGCTGTACGCCCGTACCGCCCGACGCGGTGACCGCCTTCTCCGTACGCGGCGGCGTGGTCACCGTCCACCGGCAGGAGTGCCGTGCCGTGGACCGGATGAGGGCGCTGGACCGGCGCCCGATCCCGGTGAGCTGGGGCGACGCGCCGGAGTGCAGGGTGACGCTGTACGCCGAATCGTTCGGGCGGCCCCGGCTGCTCGCCGACCTCACGGAGGCCATCGCCACGGCGGGCGCCGCGATCGTCTCGGCGACGGTGGAGCCGCCGAGCGAACAGCGCGTACGGCACACGTACACGCTGGAGCTGCCGGACGCGGCGGGCCTGCCCGGTCTGATGCGCGCCATGCGCGACGTACCGGGCGTGTACGACGTCAGCCGCGCCCAGCAGCAGCCCGCGACCGCCTGAGCGCCCGCCGTGCCCGCACGTCCCCCAGGACGGGCGTCGCGCGGCGGGCTCCTTCAGGCCCTCACCCGCCGTCAACTTCGCGCCTCGGGGCATCCGGCCGCCAGGTCCACCCACCACCTGCCCCTTTCGGGTGGGGGCGGCGCGCGCCGCCGCCGCGCGCCGGGCGGCCGCTGATAGCCGTGGTCCGTGCTGTCAACGTTCTCCACCTCCCGCCGACTGCGTGCCGCCCTGCTGGCCGCCGCCTCGGCCACCCTCGTCGCCGCGACCCTGCCCCCGCCCCAGCCGCTCGGCATCGGGGATCCGCTCTTCCCGTACCTGGGCAACCCCGGCTACGACGTCCTCGCCTACGACATCGCCTTCACCTACAGGGGCGACAACACCAAGCCCCTCGACGCCGTCACCAAGATCGACGCGACCGCCACCCAGCACCTGGACCGGATCAACCTCGACTTCACCCACGGCACGGTCCGTTCCGTCGAGGTCGACGGCGCCCCGGCGCGGTTCGCGACGGCCGGGGAGGACCTGGTGATCACCCCCGCCGAGGAGGTGGAGGCGGGCGACCGGACGAGGATCATCGTCCGCCACACCAGTGACCCCGGCGGAGAGGGCGGCGGCTGGGTGCGGACCACCGACGGGCTGGCGATGGCCAACCAGGCCGACGCCGCCCACCGGGTCTTCCCCGGCAACGACCATCCCGCCGACAAGGCGTACTTCACCTTCCGGATCACGGTGCCCGGGCGGCTGACCGCGGTCGCCAACGGTCTTCCCGTGGCCAGGGCCGTGGCCGGCGCGCGCACCACCTTCGTCTACCGCACCCGGCACCCCATGGCGACCGAGCTGGCGCAGGTCTCCATCGGCGACTCGGCCGTCGTGCACCGCCAGGGCCCCGGCGACCTCCCCGTACGCGACGTGGTGCCCGCCGCCGACCGCGAGGTGCTGGAGCCCTGGCTCAAGAAGACCCCGGACCAGATCCGCTGGATGGAGGAACAGGTCGGGACGTACCCCTTCGAGACGTACGGCCTGCTGATCGCCGACGCCGACACCGGATTCGAACTGGAGACACAGACCCTCTCTCTCTTCGAGCGCTCCCTGTTCACCGGTTCCGTCTACCCCGAGTGGTACGTGGACTCGGTCATGGTCCACGAACTGGCCCACCAGTGGTTCGGCGACAGCGTCGCCCCTCGTACCTGGTCGGACCTCTGGCTCAACGAGGGACACGCCACCTGGTACGAGGCCAGGTACGCGCAGGAGCACGCGGGCAAGGCGCTGGAGACCCGGATGCGGGACGCCTACCGGCGGTCCGACGGCTGGCGGGCGGACGGCGGCCCGCCGGCCGCCCCGAAGCCGCCGACACCGGGGGATCAGATCAGCCTCTTCCGGCCGGTCGTCTACGACGGCAGCGCCCTCGTCCTGTACGCGCTGCGCCAGGAGATCGGGAAGGACGCCTTCGCCCGGCTGGAACGCGACTGGGTACGGATCCACCGGGACTCCACGGCGACCACGGCCGACTTCACCGCGCTGGCGTCCGAGGTCGCGGGGCGTGACCTGGCCGGCTTCCTCAGGCCGTGGCTGTACGGCCGGACGACCCCGCCGATGCCGGGCCACCCCGACTGGCGCAGCGACCCGCCCAAGGCAGGCAAGGGCGGGAAGAGCGGAAAGAGCGGGGAAACCGGAGTGACGGCGGGGTCGAAGCGTGCCACCATCGACGAGTCGGCGACGCGGCCGGGAATCAATCCAGGCCGTCACGCGTTGTGACTGACGTAACGGACTTTTCCTTCGACGTAAGGATCCAATGACCTCCTCTTCCTCCCCTTCCCAGGACACGCAGAACTTCGCGGACTCCCGCACGGAAAGCCTTCGGGCCGATGCCCTGATGGAAGAGGACGTCGCCTGGAGCCACGAGATCGACGGAGAGCGGGACGGCGATCAGTTCGACCGCTCGGAGCGGGCCGCGCTGCGGCGCGTGGCGGGTCTCTCCACGGAGCTCGAAGACGTCACCGAGGTCGAGTACCGGCAGCTGCGCCTGGAGCGCGTCGTCCTGGTCGGTGTCTGGACCTCGGGTACCCTGCAGGACGCGGAGAACTCCCTCGCGGAGCTCGCCGCCCTCGCCGAGACCGCCGGCGCGCTCGTGCTCGACGGGGTGTTCCAACGCCGCGACAAGCCCGATTCCGCGACGTACATCGGCTCCGGCAAGGCCCAGGAGCTGCGGGACATCGTGGAGGAGAGCGGCGCCGACACCGTCGTCTGCGACGGAGAGCTCAGCCCCGGCCAGCTCATCCACCTCGAGGACGTCGTCAAGGTCAAGGTCGTCGACCGTACGGCGCTGATCCTGGACATCTTCGCCCAGCACGCCAAGTCCCGTGAGGGCAAGGCGCAGGTGGCGCTCGCCCAGATGCAGTACATGCTGCCGAGGCTGCGCGGCTGGGGCCAGTCGCTCTCCCGGCAGATGGGCGGCGGCGGCGGTGGCGGCATGGCCACCCGTGGTCCCGGTGAGACCAAGATCGAGACGGACCGGCGGCGGATCCGCGAGAAGATGGCGAAGATGCGCCGGGAGATCGCGGAGATGAAGACCGGCCGCGAGATCAAGCGGCAGGAGCGCCGACGCAACAGGGTGCCTTCGGTGGCCATCGCCGGATACACCAACGCGGGCAAGTCGTCCCTGCTCAACCGGCTCACCGGAGCCGGTGTCCTGGTGGAGAACGCGCTGTTCGCCACCCTGGACCCGACCGTCCGGCGGGCCGAGACCCCGAGCGGCCGGCTCTACACCCTCGCCGACACGGTCGGCTTTGTCCGTCATCTGCCCCACCACCTGGTCGAGGCGTTCCGCTCCACGATGGAGGAGGTCGGCGACTCCGACCTGATCCTGCACGTGGTGGACGGCTCCCACCCGGTGCCGGAGGAGCAGCTCGCCGCCGTGCGCGAGGTGATCCGCGAGGTAGGCGCGGTGGACGTGCGCGAGATCGTCGTGATCAACAAGGCGGACGCGGCCGACCCGCTGGTCCTCCAGCGGCTGCTGCGCACGGAGCGTGACGCGATCGCCGTCTCCGCGCGTACGGGCGAGGGCGTCGCGGAGCTGCTCGCGCTGATCGACGCGGAGCTGCCCCGGCCCGAGGTCGAGGTCGAGGTGCTGCTGCCGTACACGGCGGGCGCGCTGGTCTCGCGGGTGCATGCCGAGGGCGAGGTGCTCTCCGAGGAGCACACCCCGGAGGGCACGCTGCTCAAGGCGCGGGTCCACGAGGAGCTGGCCGCGGCGCTCGCACCGTACGTGCCGGTGGCAGGCTGACGCAGCTGACGTCTGTGAAGGCCGGAGGCCCGCCTCCCTCACCAACTGGTGAGGG
>NZ_JBHYZP010000078.1:0-8970 GCF_042752355.1 Streptomyces sp. NPDC059255 | reverse complement strand
CAGCCCGCCCCCTTGTGGATACCGCATGCCCCGGTGATACCGCACGAGCGACGAACCGTCAGCCCCTACGACTCCACGAGTTCAACCTCAGTAACTGCGGCGCTACCCGCCTGTCGCGTGGTCGCCGACCTGCCCTGAAGAAGAGGATCACGGTCGCCGTGTCGGCTTCTGCCCGGCTCGGCCTGGCCACGCCTGCACGTGTCGACGACGACATCACCTTCCGGGCCGGAAGCAACGCGCCCAGCGACCAGAACCTCACGACCGCCGCCCTCGCCTGCCTGCAGGAAGCCGCCGTCGTGCGCGTGCTGGGTGACTGGGGTCCACTTCAGCAACTGCTCCAATGGCAACGTCATCGACCACAGCAAGGGCTGAATCCACGCGCGCCGCCGCGCCAACAAGGAGCACCTCTTGCGTGAGAAATACCTGTCTATCCCGGAAGCGGCTGAGCTTCTGGGGACGACCGAGCGTTTCCACCGGCGGCTCGTCGCTGAGCGTCGTATCACCTTCGTGAAGCTTGGCGCGCACGTCCGCATCGCGGAGAGCGCGCTTTCCGCGTACATCGCGGCCAACACCGTCGAGCCGATCCGTCCCCGCCGCAGTGCCAGGAGGGTCGCGTAAGTGCCCAGGAAAGGCCCCAGCAAGGGCAAGAGCATGCGGAGATTCGGCGCAGTACGTCAGTACCGCTCCGGTCGTTGGACCACCTCTTACCTCGATTCGACGGGGGAGCGGCGGCGGGCCCCGGATGTCTTCGGCACGAAGACCGACGCCGAGGTCTGGCTGTCGCAGGTGGAGGCCGATCTCACCCGTGGAGACTGGCGAGACCCCGACGCGGGTGGGGTCAACTTCAAGGTGTACGCGCTGAAATGGGTGGACGAACGGGAGCTCTCGGCAACCACGGTTGAGCTGTACCGGCGGTTGCTGCGGCTCCACCTCCTTCCTCGGTTCGGGACGGTCAACCTTGACCAGATCACCCCGCCGAAGGTGCGTGAGTGGCGCGCGGAACGCCGCAAGGCGACCGGGGCGACGACCGTGGCCAAGGCGTACCGGCTGCTGAAAGCGATCCTCGAAACGGCCACCGATGACGAACCCATTCGCCGCAACCCCTGCCGCATCCGAGGAGCGGGCAAGGAGTCGCCTGCCGAACGCGAGATCGCCACGGTAGAGCAGGTGGACACGCTCGCCGAAGCGGTCGGCATCCGGTGGCGCCTCATGGTCTATCTCGGTGGCTACGGTCCGCTGCGGCCCAACAGGCGGAGCTTCGGCGCAAAGACGTCGACCTGGACGCGATGACGATCCGGGTCCGCAAGGCGGCGCCGGAACTGAACATAGGCGAACGTGCCGTGGGCGAGACCAAGTCGGAGGCGGGGAAGCGGTACGTCGTTCTGCCGGCCTTTCTCTCGCTGGACCTGAAGAGGCATCTCGACTGGTACGCGGAGAAGGGGCCGGAGGGGCTGCTCTTCGTGGGAGAGAAGGGAGCACCGTTCCGGCGCTCACCTTCGGACGGAAGTGGCGCAAGGCGCGGAGCGTGGTGGGGATGCCGGACGACCTCCGCTTCTACGATCTTCGTCACACCGGGCACACGATGGCCCCCCGGTCCGGGGCGACGCTCAAAGACGCGATGGTCCGTGCCGGACAGTCGTCCGAGAAAGCCGCGCTGATCTACCAGCACTCGGACCATGAGCGGCAGCGAGAGGTGGCGAGCGGATTGGACGAGATGGTCCGGGCCGCGTGTGCGAAGGGTGCTGAGCAGCAAAAGGAGCGGGAGGGTGGTGCGGAGGTGGTGCGCGACGCCTAGACCGGTCTAGACAGCACAAAGGCCCGGGTTGGGGATCACGTCCCTGACCTGGGCCTGAGTCATTGGAGCGGGTGACGAGAATCGAACTCGCGCTCTGAGCTTGGGAATCAACGGCGCTCCGGAGTGCCGCAGTGCTCTGACCAGGGATTACGTGTGTCCGCGAGGTGTACGGGAGCCGGTTGGATTGACCGCTTCTGACCCTGGTGTACCGCCTTGAAGGGCTGGGATGGGGCTGGCCCGCAACGAGCGGCTCCGTGGACCGGCTCAGGGCCGGCTGGGGCAGTAGACGAGCGGCTTCGGGCCTGGGGCCGCAGGGAGGTGTGCTCCCGCGAAGGGGAGGAACCCCCTCCGCGCGCATCAGCCGGGACCCGGCGGCAACATCGCTTTGGGTGACCGTCCACCTGTTTGACCGTGGCGAACAGCTCTGTCCGCGCGGCGAGGTAATGCCGACCGGCGGCGGAGGTTGTGGCGAACGGGCCCGTTATCGGGCCTGGGGCGTACGGTGCGAGTTCATGGCCTTCGATGCACCGCTGGCTTGGCGCCGTGTTGATGTAGGAAGGACTTGTCGGAGATCCGGCAGCGAACCGCGCCTGCGGCTCCTGAGGTCGATCGGCGACGGCTGTTGGACCAGCCGGAGCACCGGCTTCTGTTCCTGGACGCCCAGCAGGTTCTGCACCCTCTCGCTTGTCCAGGCGAGTTCATGAGCCAGTCGGGAATCCGATAGGCCCGCTTCCCTGGCAGCAAGGTCGAAGGCTTGCCCAAGCAGCGAAGGCCGTTCACCGGGGAAGTTCGAGACGGATTCCGCGGTGAAGCCCGGCTGGCCGTCGAGAGCGCGTAGGCGCTGATATGTCCTGCTGGCGGTGGCGTCGGAAATCAGCCCCAGCTCGCGGCAGCGGTAGACGCGCGAGTGGAGGGAGACTCCCCAGACTCCTCTGAGTTCGGCCAGGCGTGCAAGATCCATTCGTCGAGGCAGGAGCGGCAGGATGCTGTCCTGGGGGGTCAGGAACTCGGCGGCGAAGGCGTCTGCCTCCTTTTCCTGGCGGCTGTCACCGGTGGCGTCGCCGTGAAGCACAAGGTTGCCCAGCTCATGGGCAGCCGTGAACCGGTGCCGATAGATGCCATCGGCCCGGTTGGCGGTCAGAACGACGAGTGGCCGCGCGGCCCGGGTGGAGAAGGCGTCCACACTCGCGGCGGAAGGATCACTGGCAGGTGGCATGACCACCACGATCCCGTGGGATTCCATCCGCCTCACCAGGTGCGTGACGGGGCCGTCGCCGAGGCCCCAGCGCCTGCGCAGCTCGCGGGCGGCGGACGCGGGGTCGGTAGACAGCTCCTCGCCGGGGTGGACCTCCCCGCCGGCGAAACCGGGCAGATCGACGAGAGGCAACTGGATCCGCTGTTCCAGCGCGTACGTAAGCTCCCAGACCTGCTCGGCGAAGGCGAGCGCACGCTCTCGCTGGGACTTCGGTGTGCTGCGCAGGCTTCGGAAATGTGCCATGGAAGCGTCGAGCCGATTGGCCGGTCTTCCCAGCAGGAAGAACGTCACCGGAACCCCGAGGATCTCCGCGAGCCGGGGGATCAAGTCAGGTCGTGGCCTCGACACCCCCGTCTCGTACTGCCCCACAGCGGCAGGCGTCACCCCGAGTTGGGCCGCCACGTCCTTCTTCGTCATCTCCGCCAGCCGACGGGCTTGTGTCAGCCGGGTGGGATCGAAGGCGTCGGAGACAGCACGTGGTGTGGTGCCTCGTTCTTCCGTACCGGGAATGAGGTCTTGCTTAATGGGTCGCATCGTCTTCGCTGCTCTGGTCCTCGACGGGTTCTGCCTCGGTCTGCACGGGTACGTGCAGGGCCTGGTCCGAGGCGGTACGAGAGGACAGCGTAAGGGTGGGTTCTGTTCCGTCGGCGAAGCTGGTATGTGCCGTGACCTGGTTCGGAATGCTGATCGGCCGCAGCGTGTACGAGGTGACCGCCTGAGGCAGGTGGAGCGGCTCGGGATCGGTGGCCCATTCCAGCCGCCGGTTCATTCCGGGCGCCGCGATGCCCCAGTACGCCTCAAGGAGCTCGGAGGCGTTGCAGGCGAAAGGCACCAGGATCAGCTGGGTGCCCTTCGGGACGGTCGCCAGAGCGCCACGCGGTTCGGCGGTCGGGATGGTCGGTCCGAAGTCGAGGTCGAACGGGTCCTGGGTGTGCTTCGGCGCCGGTGCGAAGGTGAAGAGCTCCTGTACCAGCCGGGACTGGCTGGGGATGCGCGCGCTGCGTACGTCTGACTTGGTCTTGGAGTACCGGAACGGGTAGAGCAGCCCGCTGCCGATGAGCATCAGCTCGTAAGAGAACCCGAACGGCCGCCAACCCGCGTGAAAGCCTCGCATCAGCTCGGGACGGTACGCGGGAAGACACCAATAGTACCGAGGTTGCGGTAATTCGGTGCTGTACCGCAAACAGCGCCTCGTCACTGTTGAACCTGGTCGAGGGCGCGAGCGTGGAATCACTGGTCGTTCAGTGCCTCGAAAATTCTTTTTGGTGGCTCTAGAAAAGTTCAACGGATGAATTGTCAACCCAGCGGGCCAGGATGCTGAAAGCAGCAAGATGCTCTAGCGCCTCATGTTCGGGTAAATCGCCAAGAATGACTTCATGGCTATTAGGGTTCCGGATTCCCGCATAGCATCCCTCGGCAAAAGACCGTGCCCCTCTCTGCATACTGCGAAAAGTGTCACTTCCATCATCTGTAGTCAACCGGAGGCGCGGCTGGCCAGGTTTTGGGCGATCAGTAGAGAAAGCCGAGTTGAATAGTGCTGTTTCCGATGCATCCCGACGCCCTAGCTTATTCTGCGTCTCTGCATTTACTTGCTTCGCTGCAGCGGTAACAGCCTCTCGGAAGTGTTTACTCTGCCAGAGTGATCTTGCTCCATCCCACACCCAAGGATGGAGTGATCCAGCGCTAAGGCGGGGGGAATTGTCGCCCAGCTTCTCCTTGGTGTCTTCCTCCTTGAGGATGCGGGTGCGAATCTGAATAGCCATCTCTCGGTCTGGTTCCCAGCGGCGATCGAGGTGAATACTTCGTTTATTTTTCCATCTCGGGTCAACGTGACTGAAGATTTTCTCTACGATGTGGTAAAGCTCTATGATCTCATCCTTGCGCCGCCTTTTTCGAATCCCGAATAACCTGTCCGCTCCTCGAAGGGTTGTGAGTTCAATGAATCGGTCGAGCTGACTGATAGCCCACTCGGTATCTGCAATCCTGGTCATACCTCCATACTGACCTACTGTTGCTGGCAGTGTCAGGGAGTTTCCACTGCGTATAAACCTGTAGGTGGCGGTTCGAGGTCGGTCTGGGGCTGGAGCTTGCCAGCGGATCGGGCAGCTCTTGGCGTACCCGCTAACGAGTCCTTGCAGAATGATCTTCATGTGGCACGGTAGAGGGGCAGGTGACCTCGTTCCTCGGGGTGAGGATGGCTGGGCCGAAGCCATGGGAGATCAGTGACGAGCTGTGGGCGGTGATCGAACCCTCCTGCCCAGGCGCGAACGCCGCTACCGGCATCCGGGCCGATAGCGGATCGACGACCGCAAGACGCTGCAGGGGATCCTGTTCGCCTCTACACGGGCGTTCAGCGGGATTACCTGCCGCAGGAGTTGGGTTTCGGTTCGGGGCCGACGTCCTGGCGGCGAATGGCCGAGTGGCAAGCGGACGGCGTCTGGGATGCGACGTCACCCAGCTGTTGCCCCTGGTCGACGGCCGTCCGCCGGTGCGGGGCAAACGGGGCCGTCCCCGCCGCAAGCCGCGCGCGGTGTACGGCGACCGCGGGTACGCTCACGACATCTACCACCGACAGCTTCGCGACCCCGAAGATCGCTCACCGCAGTCAGCCGCACGGCTCGGGACTGGGTCGCGTCCGTTGGGTCACCGAGTCCGTCATCGCCCATCTCCACGGCCCCCGCCGCTTACGGATCCGCTGGGATGCACGCGACGACATGCACGATGCCTTCCTCCAGCTCGCGCACTGCATGGCGCTCGCTCGCAGACTCCCAGCTTTCTGAAAGGACTCCTTAAGAGAGGTCTAGACAAAAAAAGAACCCCCGGGTCGTTGACATGGGGGTTCTTTGTGGAGCGGGTGACGAGAATCGAACTCGCGCTCTGAGCTTGGGAAGCTCATGTTCTACCATTAAACTACACCCGCTTGGCGAGCCGGTGATCGGCTTCGCATCGTCGGACACTCTACCTCATCCCCGGCCCCGGGTGTCGCTCGCTCCCCGGTTCGGTCGGTGTCGTCGGGGGTCGGGAAGTGCGTTCGGCGGGCGGTGGGGGCGGGAGTTGGGGCGTAGGGTCGGGGCGGAGTGCCGCTTCTTGTGGTGTCCCGATCATCCCCTAGTGTGGGCGTTCGTCCGCGTTTGTTGGGGAAGGGACTTGATGGACTTGATGGAACGCACCGTCGTCCGCTGTGCCGAAGGGCACGTGTTCAGTACTGCTTCGTTCCCGATGCAGCAGCTCGGTGCCGGACGGATCGGCCCCGGCCGGCTCATCCGGTGTCCGCGGTGTGCGCGGTTGCGGCATGCCGTGCCCGTGGAGCTGTCGGTGGAGAGGGTGAACACGGTGAACAAGGTGGAGCGGGGTCAGGTGGAGCAGCGCTGACCCTGGGCGGGTGAGGCGCGCGGGGCTGCCCGATTGGGGTGGGCTCGCGCGCCTTGCGTATCCTCGGGGCGTGCTTCTCTCAGACAAGGACATCCGGGCCGAGATCGACTCCGGGCGCGTGCGCCTCGATCCGTACGACGCGACGATGGTGCAGCCTTCCAGTATCGATGTACGGCTCGACCGGTACTTCCGGGTGTTCGAGAACCACCGTTATCCGCACATCGACCCCGCCGTCGAGCAGGTCGATCTGACGCGTACGGTCGAGCCCGCCGGCGACGAGCCGTTCATCCTGCATCCCGGCGAGTTCGTGCTCGCGTCGACGTACGAGGTCATCTCGCTGCCCGACGACATCGCCTCCCGGCTGGAGGGCAAGTCCAGCCTCGGGCGGCTCGGACTGGTGACGCACTCGACCGCCGGCTTCATCGACCCCGGGTTCTCCGGGCACGTCACCCTCGAACTGTCGAACATGGCGACCCTGCCCATCAAGCTCTGGCCCGGGATGAAGATCGGGCAGCTCTGTCTCTTCCGGCTCAGCTCGCCGGCCGAGTTCCCCTACGGGTCCGAGCGGTACGGGTCGCGGTATCAGGGGCAGCGGGGGCCGACCGCCTCGCGTTCGTACCTCAACTTCCACCGGACGCAGGTGTGACACGGGCATGACCGAGCGCCGGGAGAACCTGTCGTACGAGAAGTTCGGCCGCGCGGTGCGCGAGCTGGCGCAGAGCATCGCGGACGACGGTTACGAACCGGATGTCGTACTGAGCATCGCGCGCGGCGGGGTCTTCGTCGCCGGCGGGCTCGCCTATGCACTCGACTGCAAAAATATTCATCTGGTCAACGTCGAGTTCTACACGGGTGTGGGGACCACGCTCGCGATGCCCGTCATGCTCGCGCCCGTCCCGAATCTCGTGGACTTCTCCGACAAGAAGGTCCTGATCGCGGACGACGTCGCCGACACCGGCAAGACCCTGAAGCTCGTGCACGACTTCTGCACGGGCCATGTCGCCGAGGTGCGCAGCGCCGTCATCTACGAGAAGCCGCACTCGCTCGTGAAGTGCGAGTACGTGTGGAGGCGCACCGAGTACTGGATCAACTTCCCCTGGAGCGTCGAGCCGCCCGTCGTGCGCCGCGGTGAGGACTAGCCAGGGGGAAGCAGGGGGCTTCAGGGACTTCCGGGGGCGGTGCGCCCGCCCCCGGCCTCTACGGCCCCCATAGCCCCTACGGCCCCTACAGGGTGCCGAGCTTCAGCAGCGACAGCAGCCCGATGAGCTGGATCGCCGACGCGCCCAGCGCCTTCGGCCACGGCAGGTCGTGCGACTTGCTCACCATCACCGTGAAGAGCGCGCCCGCCGCGACCCACGTCGCCCAGCCGATGATCTGCACCAGAGAGTTCTCGCCGCCAAGGAAGAGCGCGAAGAGCAGGCGCGGGGCGTCCGTGATCGACATGATCAGCATGGAGAGGCCCACGGTCGGCTGCCAGGCGCCGTCGCCGCCGAGCTGGCGGGCGAGCGAGTGGGTGACCGCGCCCAGGATCAGTCCGCCGATGACGAAGGCGACGGCCGTCGTGAGGACGTACGGGATGGCCGTGGTCAGCGTCGCGTTGATCGCTTCCTCACGGGCCGTGTCGAAGCCGAACAGCGCCAGCAGCCCGTAGAGGAACGTCACGATCAGGGCCGGGCCCCAGATCGGGTAGTCGCGCATCTGCAGGAACGTCTGCGCCGGGCGCAGGACGATGCCGCTCAGCAGGTCCTTCCAGGGCAGTCGCGGGCCGGCCGGAGCCGGGGCCGCGCCGGCCTGGTAGGGGGCGCCGTCGCCGTAACGGTCCTCGTCGATGCTGAACTGCTGGGTGTGCCCTGGGCTGTTGGCGTACGGGTCGCCGTGGTGCTGCGGCGCGCCGCCGTGCCCCTGCTGCTGCCCGTACGGGTCACCGAAGTACTCGGGTTCCCCCTGCCGGCCGCCGCCCCCGTACTGCGCGCCGCCCCCTTGCGGACCACCGCCCGCGGGGGGCCACTGCTGCCGGCCGTACGACGGCGCGCCCTGCTGACCGCCCCCGTATGTGGGGGGCGGCGCCTGCCGTCCGTACGGCTGCTGCTGCGGTTGCTGTTGCGACGTGCGGTTGTCCCGGCCGCGTCCGATCCTGAATCCAGCCACGCAATCGAACGTACCCGCTCCTGACAGGCGCGGTGACGGAGGTGGGGAACAGGAGGGCCTTTGCGGCCGAGCTGTGACATCCCTTAGGGGAACCCTGGGGGGTTCTCCCCAGGGGGTGTTACGTGTTCTCCGGCAACCTTGGAGCCCGTCAGGGGCCGTCAGGGGCCGTCAGGCAGGAAGATCGACGTGCTGAAGGTGAGCAGCGGGTGGGGGGCGAAGGCCGGTGCCTTCGCGTCGGGTCCGGAGGTGGGGGCGTAGACCGCCAGGAGGTCCGTTCGCTCGCCCCGGTGCGTTCTGGTGAGCAGGTAGCCGTTCGTCGCGCGCAGGATCTCGGTGGTCGCCCGGTCGCTCGGTACGCCCGGGAGCCGGGGCGCCGGGGGCTTCCGTACGGCCGGGAAGC
>NZ_JBHYZP010000077.1:0-11004 GCF_042752355.1 Streptomyces sp. NPDC059255 | reverse complement strand
CAACGGTGCTCGGCGCCTCTCTGACCGCCGCTGAGGCCTTGTTTCCGTCTGACCAGAGGCGGATCAACTTCATTGACATATGGTCGGCTACCTCATGTCTCACCGAATCCGATCCACCGCAGTTCAGCGCCGCTCAGCATGGATCAGATTCGGTGAGAGCTCACACCCAATCACGGAGTCCCGTACTTCGGGAGTCCGGGACCCTGTTACTCCGGAAGTACCGGAGTAACAGAGCCTGGTATCGGTGGGGCCGTGCGCACGGCCCCACCGGCGTCCCGACGTCACCGGCGCAGCAGCGACGGCACGAAGACGGCCAGCATCGCCAGGCCGACCAGAAGGGGCTCGCGGACGCCGGGGTGGACGTAGGCGAGGTAGCCGAGCAGGACGCAGGCCGTGCCCACCGCCAGCGCCTCGAACAGGTTCACGGACGGCGCCGGGACCGGCGGGCGGTGGTCCGGGCCGGGCCCGGGGGTGGATGTGGGCTCGGGAGCGGGCGGGGTGGTCGGTGCGGACGCAGCGGTACCTCCGGTAGATCGGGTCGTACGGTGGGCGGAGCATGAAGTGCTCCCGTCTCTTGCGTCGCGGGCAAGCAGCACAGACAGGAAGCAGACGGGCCCTGATTCAGGCGGCAGTCGCCTTCGGGGTGGCGGGCGGCAGCATGCGGCGCCAGGGGATTACCCCCGCAAGAGCGGACTGACCTCACCGAGACCGAGCGCAAGTGCCTCGACGAGCTGTGCGAACGCAGTCCTGCCCTGGCCACGACCACCCTGTACGCCCGCCGCCTGGCCTCGATGGTGCGCGAACGCCGCAGCGAGCACCTGGCACTCGACGTCTGGCCCGCCGATGTCCGCCTCGACGGACAACGAGAACTCCGCACCCTGGCCGCCGGCGTACGGCGCGACCGAGCAGCCGTACTCGCCGCCCTGACCACCACCTTCACCTCGGGAGCGGTCGAGGTCAACGTCACCAGGATCAAACTGCTGAAGAGACAGATGTACGGCCAGGCCAACTTCGACCTCCTGCGACGCCGAATCCTCCTGTCACCTTGATCAAACAGCCACCACCCCCAAATCAGCCACAGAGCCACATTCCGTGACGCGCACACGTTGAGTAGCGGTGAATTTTTTGAGAGTTCGAGGTCAAGATCGTGCACAGTAGAGGGATGTCCGAGTCGTCCTTGCCTGGTGGCTTTATCAATCACGTGGTGCGTGTCGGCGCCACGGTGCGCCGGCCCGCGTCGGCCAGTACGGGGTTCATCGGCGACCTGCTGAAGATGTTTGAGGCCAGCGGCTGGCCCGGTGCACCGCGCTACTGCGGCATCGACGAGGAGGGCCGGGAGGTCCTCACCTACCTCGATGGGCATGTGGCCTGGGAACCGCAGCAGCCCCCGGCCGTGTACTCCGACGAGAGTCTGCTGCGGGTCACGCAGCTTGTGCGGGAGTTCCACGACCTGACAGCAGGCACGGCACTGGCCGGATCACATGAGGTCGTATGTCATAACGACCTCGCGCCCAAGAACACGGTCTATCGGCCTGTCAGCGGTGCCTTGCGCCCGGTGGCCTTCATCGACTGGGATCTGGCAGCCCCAGGCGCGCGCATCCATGATGTCGCCCACGTTTGCTGGCAGTACCTCGGACTCGGGCCGAGCGTCGGAGACGCCTCCGAAGCTGCGCGACGGTTGCGGTTGATCGCTGACAGCTATGAGCTCGTGGACCGTCGTGATCTCGTCTCTGCGATCTTGTGGTGGCAGGACAGGTGCTGGCGCGGTATTGAGGCTGCTGCGGACTCTGGGGACTTCGCGATGATCCGTCTCCGTGACGCTGGGGCAGTGACAGAGGTGCAGGAGGCGTATCAGTGGGTCTCCGATCACCAGGACGATATGGATCGTGCCTTGCGCTGACCAACTGGGTGCCAGTCATCTCACGAACAAGAGCTGGTTACGGCTGAGTACGTGCTGCCTCTCTCCTTACGACAGCAGAACTCGTTTGCGGAGGAGTTGGAAGCCGGCGCGGCCGAACGTCTGGCGCTTGAGCATCTTGATCCGGTTGACGTGCCCTTCGACGACGCCGGAGTTCCAGGGCAGGGTGAAGCCGGCGATGACGGCGTCACGGTCGCGGTCGATGCCTGCGGCGAGGGTGTGGAGGCTGGGCAGGTCGTCCTTGCGAACGGCGTCGAGCCACTCCGGTAGCCGTTCGCGCCCGCGCTCGGTGAGCATCCGGGCGAAGAACCGGACGTGCCAGGTGAGGGCGTTCAGCTCCGGGCAATTGACCAGCACGGCCTTGAGCCGCATCTGTTCGCTCTCTGTGAGGGTCTCGGGGTGCCGCAGAATCCACCCTGAGACCGTCCGAGGGGTCGGCGGCCGGGCGGACGCCGTTCCAGGTGAGAAGCGATTCTCCCGCGGGTAAGCGCGAACTCGCTAATAGCTGCCCTTGTAGCCCTTGTAGCCGAATGGCACGATCTCTTCCCACAATGCCCAAGCACTGGTGCATCCCTGGTTCCAGCGGTCGTCCAGGTAGGGCTTGTATTCATCGAGGACGGTGGGGAGGTTTTGCCACTGCCCCTGGAAGAGGTCTTCGGGGGCGGCGTCGGCCAGGCGCTTGACGGTGCGGTGGATCATGTGGAGTCGGCTGCCGATTGAGCGTCGGCTGTGTTCTGCCGCCAGCAGGGTGTGGACGGTGGCATGCCTGTCCCGAATACGGTCGGTGAACCGGTGCCCTGTTGGCCGTGGTGATCCGGTCGTTTCCTTGGGCGGTGGAGCCGCAGCAGCGGACTCGGCTGGCTCACGAGCCAGGACTCCAAGGCAACGGCGGTGCTGGGCAACGCACCGCTCGGCAGCCTCGCTCAGGTTGTCGGGTCGGGTCCGGGCGCGGTTCCTGGATCGCTCCAGGACCGATTCCCGGACCGGCCCACCGAACCCGGCGAGCGACAAGACGTGACCCACATCACTCAAACTTCGCTGATAATGCTCACCCTCCGCTGCGAGAGGTCAACCGCTTACTGACCTGTCGCAGCGAAGGGTGAGTGTTCTCATCGAACATTGAGTGGTGCTGCCGTCAGGAGGACACGGTCAAGGCCAGCGAGGCGACGGCGGTGGCGAAGTAGAAACCGGGAAACGCGAGGTTGTAGAGCACGCGGGCCCGCAGATGGAAGGCGAGCGCGCCCAGGTAGAGCAGGACGAGACCGCAGGCCGCGGCGGCGCCGAGGGGGCGCAGCGCGGCGTCGAAGAGGCCGAGGAGGAGGCCCGCCGCACCCGCCAGTTTGAGGGCGGCCAGCCTAGGCAGCCAGGATCGGGGGACACCCACCTCTGCCGAGTTTGCCAGCACGAAGCGTGCCCCGGCGAGGTCGGCGGCGGCGCTACCGGCGTTGACGGCGGCGGTGAGCAGGGTGACGACGAGGAGCGCGAGCTGGGTACCGGTCATGCCTTCAGGGTCCGCGGGCGCTTCGGCACCGTCCAATACCTGCTTCTATAACCTGGCGGCATGGATGTGACCACGCGCCTGCTTCGGTACTTCGCCGCAGTGGCGGAGGAGGGCAGCCTGACCGGGGCAGCGGAGAGGCTGTTCGTCTCGCAGCCCGCGCTGACCAAGCAGATCCGGCGCCTGGAGGACGATCTCGGGGTACGGCTCTTCGCACGTTCACGGTCGGGGATGGCGCTGACCGAGGCTGGTCGTGAGCTCGCCTCGCGGGTGCCCGCACTGCTGGAAGGCTGGGACGAGGCGGTGCGGGCAACCGGCCGGGTGGCGCGGGTGCTGCGCCTGGGCTTCCTGGACGCGGGCGCGGTGGGTGCCGTCCCCGAGGTCATCGCCGAGTTCCGCCAGGCGCAGCCGGAGTGGCGGGTGGAACTGCGACAGTTCGACTGGTCGGAACCGAGCGTCGGCCTGGCCCGGGGTGAGGTGGATGCGGCAGTGGTGCGTCTGCCGTTTCCGGGACAGGAGAGCTTCAGGGTGCGGGAGTTGTTCGTTGAGGAGCGTGGAGTGCTGCTGCCGGCTCGGCATTCGCTGGCGAACAGCGAGACGGTGGAGTTCTGGGAGCTGTGGGACGAGCCGTTCGTCGCGGCCGGAGCCGAGACCGGAGCCTGGAGGGAGCACTGGCTGGCGGTGGAGGAGCGGGACGGGCACCCCGTTCGTGTCGGCGCCGTCACCAGCCGTCCCGACGAGTGGCTCGGAGCGGTGGCCGGCGGCTGCGTGGCGCTGGCCCCGGCGTCGGCGGCCCGTTTCTACTCCCACCCTGATGTGGTGTTCCGTCCGGTCCGCGGGCTCTCACCGATCCGGGTGGGGCTGGCCCGGCCTCGGGGGCGGACCCACGACGAGGCGCTGGATGAGCTGTTGGATGCCATCGCGCGGAGGGTGAGCCGGAGTTGACGACGGGACCGACAGACCGCCGGCGCGCTGCCCGGCCGGATCGGCACTACTCCCGGCGGCGGCCGGGTTGAACAGCTCGCCCAGCACGAGGAAACCCGCCGGTACCGCCTCGGCCGGGTGCGCATAGGTCATGACCGCCGACCTCGCCGACCCGATGGCACTCAATGTTCGATGAGAACTGTCCTTTGACAGCCAAGTTGGTCCGGTGCGATGCCCTGACCTGGGGCGACTAGGCTGGATGTCAAAGGACAGGCGGGCTGGCCTGCTCCCCACGGCGCTTGACCGGCGCCGTTCTATGTCACTGGCTGGCGGCAGACTGCGTGCATGGATGGTTCTCATGAATGTGGTCGCGGTGACCGTGCCAGGGTGACCTGGGTCAGCTCGATGGGTGGCCCGTTGATTGTCCTTCCGGATTCCTGCGTCAGCACTTGGGGTGGATGTACGGAGGATGGCTCTGTCCTGGGTGAAGAGGATGGTTGTGACGACTACGACCGGGCTTGCGCGGTGGACGGATGGGCTGGAGTGATCGCTGTAGGTGAGGGAGTTGCCACCGCGCTTGTGCTGGCCGATGAACCTGCGATGACGTGCTTCATGCCTGAAGGATTGCTGTTCGTACGGTGGTTGGCTGCGGATTCGGAGGAACAGTTGCTCGCCGGAGCCCAGGCGGTCTTGGCTGCCCCGGACACGCCTTGGGAGGAAGCTGGGCTGTGGGTCTCCGATGGTCCGGCGGCGCTCCTGGATTCGGCCGTAGCCGGTGCCGATCTCGGAGTGGCCTATCCGGGCGGCGGACAGCCTGAACAGGCTCTTGTGCAGATTCCGGCAGGACGGTGGCATGTCCGTGCAGTCCACGCGAAGACCGAGTCCGTGTGGGTGGGCGTGGTTCAACTCGTTGCCGAGGACAGTCCAGCCTGATCACCTGCCTTCGGTGACAACGCTCAAGGTTCGCTGACACAGGACATGAGGTTTGACTGCTCGCTTGTGGCCCGCCGATTCTGGCCCGGGCTGCGGACAACTGGCCGACCACACACGGCTCCGGGCCCGGATGGCCGGTCAGCTGGGGGTGCTGACGAACAGGGGATCGAGCGGATCGCCCTCGTACCCGACGCCGAGGCAAGCCGCGGCGACCGGTCCTCGGGAGAGCTCCACGAGCCGGGCCAGGGCTGCCGCTTCGGACGGCAGTCCGGCCGGATCGAGGCCGAGCGCCCGGGCCGCGCGGTCGCGTCGCCGGTCGAGGTCGGGCATGTCCTCCCGGTACTCGTCGGCGACCGCCTGGAGTTTTCCGGCCGTCCGTCCGGGAGCATCCCGCCACCACGGTGCCACCAGACACAGCCGCACCAACTCTGATAGTCCGAGGGCGAGCGGTCCGGCCTCGCCGCCGAGGCTGACGTACACCACGGGGCGTTCCTCCCCGCCCTCGCCGACGAAGCAGAACGCGTCACCTGAGCCCGCCCGCGCAAACTGCTCCAGCCGGGCTCCAGAGGCAAGTCGGAACCCGCCTTCCAGCTCCTGGTCGGTCGGGTCGTCGCGTCGGGATCCGCAACCTTGGCGAAGCAGTCAACGACCTCCTGGTCGGTACCCAGGAGAGGCAACAACGCGCCGTGGTGGGCGGGTACGTCGGCTGGTGCATTCGATCCGTTTACCTGGCAACCGTAACTGGGGCCTCCGACAGCGGCGGCGTCAGACCGCCAGAGGCCTAAAGCGTGTTGCAGAAGGCTGCGGGCGGGCAGGCCAGGGCCGGGATCGTGGCCGGTCTGGTCATGCGGCGAGGGCGAGGTTGTGCATGTGAGCGACCGCTTGGACAGCGTGGTGGAGGCCGGCGCCACGCTGGCGGCAGTCGCTGAGCATCTTGTAGTGATTCATGCGGGCGAAGGCGGGTTCGACGCGGGCCCGGACTCTGCGGTGTTCGGCGTTGTCTTCTTCCTCACCGGGCAGCAGGGCCCTGCCGGGGCGTTTGCGGCGCGGGACGACGAGGCCGGTGCTGATGTACGCGCCGTCGCCGAGCACGGTCACGCCTTCGCAGTGCCGGGCCAGGCCGGAGTCGCGCCAGGCCTTCGCATCTGCGGCGGTGCCGGGCACCGGCAGGGCTGCGGTGATGACCAGCTTGGTGTCGGCGTCAATGATGACCTGCACGTTCGCCGAGAACCGGTAGTTGCGTGAGGACGCACCGGTCTTGCGGTCGCGGACCGGGATCAGGGTGCCGTCCACGATCCACAGTCGCTCCACCTCGTCGACCGGACGCGAAGCCGGCTCACGCCGGTAGCGACGTGCGTCTTGTTCGGGCACCGGCTCGATCGACCAGCACGGGGCGCTCACCCGGCAAGAGGGCCGATACACAGGTCGATGTGCCGGCTTCGGCACGCCGGAGGACCGTGACGGCGATGGGGCGCCGAGTGCGAGGAGGCCGCCTGAACGAAGGTTCTGTCGGCACACTGACGGACCCTCATGCCAGAGTGGGACCTGGCAGATTTCCCCTTGTCACACCACAGGACAGGAGCAGCCCGGATGGGTTTCTACGACCGCCTGGAGGAGCTGTACGGCCTCCCCGCCCTGACGTTTCCCGCGCAGGGCGCGACGACAGTGCTGCCCGCACCCGACGCAGTGGCCTGGCGGATCACCGGCCAACCCGACGCCGTGGCCTGGCGGTTCTCTGAAGGGGAGCCCCTGCCCGAAGAAGAGTGCTGGGACGAGGTCTTCGACCGCTTCTGCACCGAGGTCGACACCACGCGGGTCCGTGCCCTGATCGTCGGCAACTGGGACGACCCCGATGACATGAATCCCTCCGAGGCAATCAAAGTACTGTTGGCCGCGCGTGATCGGCTGCCAGCCCTGCGGTCGCTGTTCCTCGGGGACATCGTGGCCGAGGAGTGCGAGATCTCCCGGATCAGCCAGACCGACGTCACACCGCTGTTGGCCGGCTTTCCCGCGCTGGAGGAGTTCGGTGTGCGCGCGGGAGAGGGCAACCTCCTGGGAGAAGCACTGCGGCTGGAGTTCCCCGCCCTGCGCCACGACGCGCTGCGCAGCCTGACCGTGCAAAGCGGCGGTCTGCCGGTGGACGTCGTCAGGGGTGTGGGGGCGAGCGAACTGCCCGCGCTGGAGCACCTCGACCTGTGGCTCGGCATCTCGGAGTACGGAGGCGACTGCAAGGTCGCGGACCTGGAGCCGTTCCTGTCCGGCGCCCGGTTCCCCCGGCTGCGGCACCTGGCCCTGCGCAACAGCGAGCTCCAGGACGAGGTCGCCGCCGCCATGGCCTGCGCCCCGGTGGTCGCCCGGCTCGAGGTGCTCGACCTGTCGATGGGCACCTTGAGTGACGACGGCGCCACTGCCCTTCTCGCCGGCCAGCCACTCACCCACCTCAAGAAGCTCGACCTGCACCACAACTTCCTGAACGAACCGTTCGTGCAACGGATACGCGAGATGCTCGAACCCGCAGGCGTTGAGGTGGACGTCGACCGGGGCGACGCGGAGCAGGACGATGATGACGACGGCACCGTTCGGCGTTATGTCTCCGTGGGGGAGTGAACCCCGCACGAGCCGTCGAGGAAGCGGTGTATCAAGGCGGTGGAAGCCTGCTCCTTACATGGAGCCTGGTAGCGGATCGACGCCGTGGGGGACGCTCGGTCGCAGCGTCGGCGTGTCCGGCTTAGGGCGCGGCGGCCGGGGCCGGGTCGGAATTCGCCGGCACTCCGGTGTTGTCCTTCGGGTGCTGAGCCCCACCAGGGGATGAGGCGGGAGAGCCCCGCCGGATGGAGGTACCACCGTGATCGTCCGATTCCTGGGCGGCCCGCTCGCCGGTCGCGTGCTGAGGACCACCAGCACCCCCGGGCCGGAGACTGGCTCACGGCCGGTGACGCCGACTGGGGCCTGTACGTCCCCGCGCAACGCGCCCCGGCGACCGGCACCGTCCTGGCGGAGGCCCGGGTCACCCTCCCGCGCCGCCGGTAACGGCCCGCCCCGCCACGCAACGCCGCGCGGTGACGTACGAGACCCCAGGGCCCTCACGACGGGCCCGGAGTCTCGCGTGGGCGGGGGAGCGGTCAGAGGTTCTCCCAGTAGCTCTCCCGCTCAGGGAGGCCCGAACGGCTTGACGGACCAGCAGGTACAGTTCCTGCCCTCGTACAGCTCCCCGTCACACTCCTCGTGGTGCTCCCGCACCGGCCGGCGCTTCGGAGCCACGGACGCGGGCTGCGCCGGGGCGGCACGCAGGCCAGGCCCCACGATTCCGTACGGGCTCGGCAGAGCCTGAGCAAACCCGCTGGCTGGTGAAATTACGCCGTCGCAGTGGGCCGTTGAGCAGTTCGGTGATCACGCCGCGGAGGTAATACGGCATGTGGTCATGGGTCTGGCAGCTGGTCAGCAAAGCGCCTACGAGGTGCAGGTGGCGGCCCAGAAGGCGGGGGTCGAGGACAAGCGCGCCTACGGCAGCATGTGGGCCACGCGCTACGGACAGGTAGTCGTGCAGTTCAAGCTGGCTGAACTCCCCGGCTATGAGGCCCGCAAGCCCAAGGGGGCGTCATACAGCCTGGCGGTCGTCAACGGGCGAGTGCTGATCCCCTTTCGGCACGCCGACTCGCTGAAGGAACCGAACTCTCGTGCCCTGGCACAAGCTTGGCCTTCTTGATCGCGTACTGGCCGAGGCGGTTCCGGATGCTCGCCTTGTCCATGACGGCGATCAGCGAGGGCGAGACCGCCCAGGGGTTCGAGTGGGGAGTCGGGATGTCGACACCGGAAGTGGTGCTTCACACCTCGATGCCGGTGGGGTCCATGTTCACCGTAAAGAGTGATGTTCAGCCCCGTGAGACCTGTGCCAGAACGCGCCCTGCGGAGGCTGATGCAGGCGATGTGCTGTCGGGTTTTTCAGTTCCCGCAGTGGGCCCAGGCGGGTCGGCATCTGGGGCGGCTGTGGATGAGCCTTCTCGGAGGTGTCCACTTGTGTTCGGTGGTCAGCCTGCGGAGCTCCGTCCTGCTCGATGCTGCGCTAACGCCCGGGCGAGATGCCGTACTCGTAGCGGAAGTTGGTGTCGAACGTGAATTCCGTCGAATAGCCGACGCCCAGGCCCACCTGAGACCGGCCGACTCCGACACCGTTATCCTCACCCGTCTACACCCCCGGCCCGACGACGGCTGGGAACTCGCCCGTGGTGAACAGCAGACTCAACTGGAAGGCCCGTTACGCGGTCCGCTCCAAAGTGGAGGGGACCGCGTAACGAACTCGGCCACGGACACCCGCGTCGTAGATCAGCCCGCCGTGAGCACGGCGAGCACCTGACGACGCGGGTCCGGCAGGCCGGGGCGGCGGTCAGCCTCCCGTCGGCGCGGCCTGCGGAGCCGGGACCGGAGCCAGGTAGAACCGTGACCGGGCGATCAGTCCGTCCCGGGCCCACATGATGGCGGGCCCGCCCAGCACAGTGGTCGCGCCCTCCGGTCCGGTACCCACATACTCGAACTCCGCCCAGAGTTCCGGGCCCGCGGTGGCGCGGCGCAGTACCCGGCCCCGTATGTCGGGGAGGCGGCTGAAGATCGCGGTCCAGTTGGCGAGCACCTGCTCGTTACCGGTGAACCCCTCCGCGGGGCGGTGCGGCACCTCGGCTCGGTAGTCCGTGGTGAAGCAGTCCGCGACCTTCTGAGGGTCATGCGAGTTGATCGCCTCTACGAGGCGCTCGACCGGATCCTGTGTACTCATCGTGCTCATCTCCATGTCGTCCAGCGTCGAGCTAGGTTCCCTCGACGTCTTCCGGTCGTCGGGCACCCCGTACGAAGCGGGGTTACGAGACCGGAGATCAGATCGCGGCGGCTGGGGCCCGTCGGAAGCGGGGGCCTTGAAGAGCCTGTTCTCGATCCCGGACTACGATCGCCTTGGCGTGCGTCCACTCGCGTCGGCAGTTGTTGCCTACTTGGCAGGCCGAGGAAGCCGGACGACCCTGGGCGGCGGCGGTGACCGCCACTGCCGAATTGATCCGGAGATCCCGTACATGCCGATGGGCCGGCTGTGCCGGCACTGCCTCGTCCGGCGCCGCCGGCAGCCGCACCGCCCGCACCCGCCGCGCCGTCCTGCAGCGCTGCTCCCACGCCCTGTTCGCCGACGGCGGAGTCGGCCTGAACGGCCACGAGGGCGTCGTGCTGCTGGGCTGACTGAGAGCCTGTTGCTCTATCGATCTTGGTGGGTGGGAGTCGAATGCTCGTCCCGGCCGGGTGGGTGCGCGGATGGCTTCAGGTATGCAGGGTGGGGCCGGTAGGTAAGTTCTTGGATGCTGCCGTCGAGTGTCCGGCTGTCGAGCAGTTCGAGGTCGAAGTCGGCCGCACCTTGGAAGATCGGGTGATCTCCGGTCTGACCGATGATCACAGGGAAGAGTGTCACCTGGACACGGTCGACCAGTGTCGGCGGTCAGTGGGAATTCCCCAGCGGCGGCCACTTGGCGGGGAGCTATCTGGCCGCCAGTGGTCACTCTGCGTTCCCGGATGGTTCGTCGTTCTTGATCGGTCCCGGCGGCAGCTAGGGCCTGGCTGGCTCCGGTGGCACCTGGATGGGGTTGTTGCACATGCCGTAGCGGCATGTGGTGGGGTCGGGGCACCACAGCACGAAAGGCTCTGTCTGCGATGTACCCCTCCCTCACGCCTCCCCGGCAGGTCAAGATCGGTGATGCCG
>NZ_JBHYZP010000076.1:0-12318 GCF_042752355.1 Streptomyces sp. NPDC059255 | reverse complement strand
CCCCTGGACGGAGGGCCGGGCAGGTGCCCGGCCCTCCGTCCAGGGGCCGCCGCCCGCCGCCGACGCGGATTCATGGACTTGTCCCACGTCAGCGACGCAATCGATCCTCACACGATCGGATGAATGTGGGGCGAACGTGGCAGTGAGACCCGTCACGGCTACTACATTCGCGCCGTTCCATAAGGGCTGCTTCCTTGGCCCGGAAGGCAGGAGACCGTACAGCACATGTCGGAACGACCTCCGCAGCGCACCCCCAACCGCCAGCTCGCCGCCCTCATCGCCGAAGCCGGATTCTCCCACGCGGGTCTCGCCCGCCGGGTGGATCAGCTCGGCCTTGAGCACGGCCTCGATCTGCGGTACGACAAAACGTCGGTGACCCGGTGGCTGCGCGGGCAGCAGCCGCGCGGCACCACCCCCGCACTGATCGCCGAGGTCTTCACCCGCCGGCTCGGACGCCGGCTCTCCGCGCAGGATCTGGGGCTGGACGCCTGTGCCCCGGTCTACGCGGGCCTCGAATTCGCCTCGACCCCCGAGGAAGCCGTCGACATCGTCGGCGGACTGTGGCGCAAGGACTCCGGCAGCCACAACGAACTCCGCAAGATCGCGTTCACCCCCGCGGGCCTCGTCGTCCCCAGCCGTGACTGGCTGATCGGACGCCCCGACGAACGGGTGGCCCACCCGGGGCTCACCGCCGCGCCCGCCGGGTCCGCAGGCCCCGCCGCTCCGGCCGGCCCCGGCGGCCAGGCAGGGGCCGGCACCGCACCCACCGGAGCCGCCTCCGGCCGTACCCCCGGTCCCGTCCCGCCGCGCCCCGGCCGGGGGCCGGGAGCCGCCCGGGTGCCCGCTCAGGCTCAGGCGCAGGCGCTCGCCAAGGGAAGACCTCAGGCCCCGGGGCACGCCGCGCAGGGGCCGCAGGGTGCCCTCGCGGCCCAGCACGCCCAGCACGTCCCGCCCGCCCCGTCGGCCCTCTCCGCGCTGTCCGGCGTCCCGCGCCAGCGCACCGAACGCGCCGTCGGCCAGCGCGTCACCACCGGCGACATCGAGGCCCTGCGCTCCGTCGGCGACCTCTTCCGCACCCTCGACCACGCCTACGGCGGCGGCCACGCCCGCCAGGCCCTCGTGCGCTATCTGGAGCACGAGGCCGAACCGATGCTGCGGGGCCTGTACGGCGAGACCACCGGCCGCAGGCTCTTCGCCGCCGCGGCCGATCTGACCCGGCTGGCCGGCTGGACCTCGTACGACATCGCCGCGCACGGCCTCGCCCAGCGCTACTTCGTCCAGGCGCTGCGGCTCTCCCAGGCGGCCGGGGACCGCGCGTACGGCTCGTACGTCCTGGTCACGATGAGCCGGCAGGCCGTCTACCTCGGCCACGGCCGCGAGGCGGTCCAGCTCGCCCGCGTCGCCCAGCAGGGCATCGGCGCGTCCGCGCCGCCGGTCGTCCAGGCGCTGCTGCACTCCGCCGAGGCGCGCGGGCACGGCGTACTCGGCGAGGCGCGGGCCTGCTCCGCCTCGCTCGTACGGGCCGAACGCGCCCTGGAGGCGGCGCGTCCCGGCGACGAGACGCCGCGCTGGGCGCGCTTCTTCGACGAGGCGCAGTTCGCGGACGAGCTGGCCCACTGCCACCGCGATCTCCAGCAGCACCGCGTCTCCGTCCAGCACGCCGAGCGCTCGCTCCAGCTGCGCGCCCCCGAGTACGCCCGCAGCCGCCTCTTCTGCCGGGTCGTGCTCGCCTGCGGGCGGCTCGGCCTCGGCGAGCTGGACCAGGCGTGCGTGCTCGGCGCGGAGGCCGCCCGGCAGGCCACGGAGATGCGGTCGGCGCGCGCGGTGGAGTACGTACGCGACTTCGAGCGGCGGCTGGAGCCGTACCGGGACGCCACGGCCGTACGGAACTACCGCGACCGGGTGGCGGCGATCGGCTGAGGAGCGCCGCGTGCTGGGCCGCGTGGTGAGCCGGTCCCGTCCGGGGGAGGTCGACGCCCGGACGGGACCGGAGCTGTGCGCCCGGCGCGCCGCTACGCCACCGCGGCGATCGGCGCCGTCTCGTACGCCGGGCGTACGCCCAGGTCGCGCAGGATCGCGTGGGCGGCACGGCGGCCCGAGAAGAGCGCTCCCTGCACGGTGTTCATGTCGCGGTGGTCGCCGCACACGTACAGCCCCGACAGCAGCCGGACCGGTCGGCGCAGGTCGTGCGGCGGGTTCATCGCCGGTACGGACTCCGGGTCGTGATGGACCGCCAGCAGCTCCCAGTCGTCGGTCGGCGTCCCGTAGAGGCGGGCGAGGTGCGCGCGGACCGTACGGTCCAGCTCGGCGGCCGGGGGAGGGGTGCCGAGCACCGTCGACGAGATCAGCACGCGGCCCTGGGGCGCGCGCGACGGGTCCACCGCGCTCATCACGGCCGTGTGCGTGACGGGGCCCTCGCGGTCGGCGTCCAGCAGCAGTGCGGGCTCGGCCAGCGGAGGCGCGGGCGCCGTGTGGTGCAGCACCGTCACGGAGTGGAAGTCCGGCACCCGCAGCCCGGGCAGCAGCTCGGCCGCGGTGCGCGCGCCCGTCGCCAGGACCAGCGAGCGGCAGGCGATCTCGCCGTGCTCCTTGGTGCTCACGCAGTTGATCGAGGTGTCCGTGACACAGACGTCCGTACGGACCGTGCCCTCCGGCAGGGTCCGCGCCAGCATGTCCGGCAGGGTGGCGGAGCCGCCGGCGGGAACGAAGAGCCGGCCCCGCGCGAACGCCCGCAGCGCGAGATCGGCGCACCGGCTCGACGTCCGGAGTTCCGGGTCGCAGAGCAGCGCGGTGAGCAGCGGGCGTATGAAGCCGTTGACGGTACGGGCGGGCAGCCCCCGCACCGCGAGCGCCTCCCCGGCGGTCCGCTCGGGGCGGCCCAGCAGCCGGGCCGTCGGGGTCGCCGCCAGGCGCCCCAGGGCGGCGCTGAGCCGCGCCTGGTCGACCGCGCCGCCCAGCGGTGGACGGGGGGCGCTCGCCAGGGCGCGCGCGACGGTGAGTGCGCTCCGCGCGCTCCCGACCGCACCGGTGCGGTAGTTCCTGCCCTCGCTGTGCACGAGCACGCCCGGCGAGAACATCCGCACGGCCACGCCTTCGAGCCCCGGCGTGCGGAGCAGATCCGGGTACGAGGTGGTGAGGAGCCGTCCGCCGCGGTCCAGCCGGAAGCCGTCGACCTGGTCCGTGGCCATCCGGCCGCCGATGTGGGGGGCGGCCTCCAGGACGCTGACCGTGACGCCCGCGCTGGTGAGGTGGTGCGCGGCGGACAGACCTGCGAGGCCGGCTCCGATGATGACGACGTCTGCGTGGTGCGCGGTGCTGAGTGCGGTGCTGAGCACGTGCCCCTCCCCGAGGTCAGCGCGGCTGGGTGGGTGGTCCGATGCCCGCACCGGATCCGATGCCCGCACCGGACCACCCGGAACGCCCCGGACGAGCCAGTCCGCAGTCCCGCCCGCGGCGCCACCGCGGACTCACTCGTCGAGTTCCGGGTCGAGCGTAGGGACGGACGGGCGCCGGGCGGACGCGCGCGGGCGGGGGCACCGATGCATGGGGGGTGCGTGGCCCCGTACGGCGGACGCGGCCGGACGGCGCGGGAGACCCCGCCCGGGCTCCGGCCCGTTCCGTGTGCGCTCCCGGCCCCGGCCACGAGCACGGCGGACCCGCTCCCGGGCCGGAGCGCCCCGCACCGGCCCCCGGGACGCCGCACCGGCCCCGCGGGCGCCACACCGCCCCGTGCCGCCGCCCTGTCCCGCCCCGCGCGGTCGCCCCGCCGGGCGCCTCCTGTCCCGCCCGCTACACCGCCGCCCGTACCGCCTCGTCGATCGTCGGGAACGCGAACGTGAAGCCCGACTCCAGCAGCCGCGACGGCACCACCCGCTGGCTGCCCACGATGTCGTCCGCCAGGCCGCCCACCACCAGCCGCAACGCCGCCGTGGGCACCGGGAACGGGGTCGGGCGGTGCAGGACGCGGCCCATCGCCGCCGTCACCTCGCGGTTGGTGACGGGCTCCGGGGCCGTCAGATTGACCGGGCCCTCCAGACCGTCCGTGTCGACGAGATGCCGCAGCGCCGCCACCTCGTCGTGCAGCGAGATGAAGCTCCAGTACTGGTCGCCCGAGCCGAGCCGGCCGCCGAGCCCCGCGCGGAAGAGCGGGAAGAGCCGCCCCCACGCGCCGCCCTTGCGCGCGACCACCAGACCGGTGCGCGGGAAGACCGTACGGATGCCCGCCTCCTCCGCCGGCAGCGCGGCCTCCTCCCACTCCACGCAGAGCGACGGCAGGAAGCCGTCCCCCGGAGGGGTGCCCTCGTCCACCTTCCGGTCCCCGGTGTAGCCGTAGAACCCGATGGCCGAGCCGGAGACCAGCACCCGGGGCGGCGAGTCGAGCGTGGTGAGGGCCTCCGCGAGGGTGGCCGTGCCGAGGATCCGGCTGTCCCGGATCTCCCGCTTGTACGCGTCGCTCCAGCGCCGGTCCCCGACGCCCGCGCCGGCGAGGTGGACGACCGCCTCGCAGCCGTTCAGCTTCCCCGCGTCGATCGTCTGCCGCACGGGGTCCCACTCGATCTCGTCCACCGCGCGGGCCGCGTGCCGTACCAGCCGCGTCACCTCGTGCCCGTCCGCGCGCAGGGAGCTGACAAGTGCCGTACCGATGAGCCCGGTCGAACCGGTGACCGCGATTTTCATGCACCCATCCTGCCTCCGGAACATCACGTGACACAGTTGCGCCATGGTGGAACCCCGGATACGTCCCGCCGAGCGCGCGGACGACGACGCCCTCGGCGCGCTCGACCGCGCGACCTGGTCACCGCTGCACGCCGTCACGCCGCGCCCGCGCCCGCCGTACGGACCGTTCTTCGACGCCCAGCACCGGCCGGAGGACTTCCTGGTCGCCGAGATCGACGGTGACGGGGGCGGGACGGTACGTGGTGACGGGAGCGGGCGCGGTGACGGGACCGGACACGGAGGCGGCGAGTCCGCCGACCGTATCGTCGGGTACATCCGCGTCGCCCGCCCCACGCCCCTCGCCAGCAACGCGCACGTACGGCAGATCCAGGGCCTCACGGTGTACCCGTGGGCGCGCGGCCGGGGCGTGGCGCGCGCCCTGCTGCGCGCGGGCGCGCTGCACGCGCGCAACCAGGGCGCGCGGCGGCTGACCCTGCGCGTCCTGGGGCACAACGCACCCGCACGGGCGCTCTACGAGGCCGAGGGCTTCCGCGTCGAGGGGATCCTGCCGGGGGAGTTCCTCCTCGACGGCGCGTACGTCGACGACGTCTTCATGGGGCTCCCGCTGGAGTGAGCCGCCGGGCGCGGCCCCCCGAACGGGAAGCGGCCGGGCTCACTCGCCCCCGAAGCGCTCCGTCAGCCTGGGGAAGCGTTCCGCAAGCGCCGCCTCGTCCTCGAAGTCCAGCGGGGTGCCCTCCGGCTCCGGGAGCTGCGCCGCGATCCCCAGGGCGGGCGCCACCACGCCCGTGAGCTGTTCGTACGCCTCGTCCGCCGCGTACCCCAGCTCCTCGCCGTCCCCGTCGACGGTCTCGTCGAACTCGTCCAGCAGCCCGGCCAGACTGTCCGGGTCGTGCAGCGCGCCCTCGAAGACCTCCCGGCCCTGCCCGATCAGCCAGCAGCGGAAGTAGTCGAAGGCGTCGTCGCTCGCGCCGTCGAGCAGGACGGCCGCCGCGCCCCAGAGATCCCAGTGGTAGGCGCGGTTGTAGCGCGACTCGAAGTGCCGCGCGAAGTCCAGTACGGAGTCGGGGTCGAGCTGGAGGAGCCGTTCGACCAGCAGGTCGGCATGGTCCTCGGGGTCGCCGTCGGCGGCCTCGCGGGTGCTGTCGACGATCTCCCAGAACTCCGTCTCGTCCATCACGGGTCAAGCATCGTGCCTGAGGAGGAGCGGCGCACGCGGAGCCGCGAGTCGCAGGACTTCTGTGACCTGCCGCGCCCCGCCACCCCTGCCGCGCCCACCCGTACCTCCTGCCCGGCTCCCGCACTCCCTGCCCGGCCCTCGCCACCCCCGCCGGCCCCGCGCCCCCGCTACCGGTACAGGTCGCGCATCCGCGCCGCCGCCTCCGCGAACCGGTGCCGCAGCGTGTCCGGCGCCAGCACCTCCGCGTCCGGGCCCAGCGTCAGCAGCTGGGTGTACGCCACCTCCTCCGACTCCACCGGCAGCGTCACGGTGATCCGGCCCTCCGCGTCCGCCGGGGCCGCCGCCTCGACCGCCTCCGTGGCGGCCACCCGGTCCGCCACGTACGGCAGCCTGCGGGCGCCCTCGGGGGAGAGGCGCACCTCGACCTCCGTGTGCAGCAGGGAGCGCGCGAACTCCGTCGCGCGCTCCTCCCAGAACGCCGGCAGATCGAAGGTCTCCTCACGAGAGAAACGTTCCTGCAATGGTTCGACCGCGGTGAACCGCTCGATCCGGTAGACCCGGAACGTGCCCTCCGTGGCGGCGCACAGGTACCAGACGCCCGCCTTCAGCACGAGACCGTACGGCGCCAGCTCCCGCTCCACCTCCACGTCCTTGCGCAGATAGCGCGCCGCCACCAGCCGGTCGCCCCACACCGCCTCCGCGATCGCGGGCAGCAGCTCCGGGGTCCCCGGCTCCTGGTACCAGCCGGGCGCGTCGAGGTGGAAGCGCTGCGCCGCCGCGGCCGGGGCGTCCCGCAGCGACGGCAGCAGCGCCGCCGAGACCTTCAGCCGGGCGGCCGACGAGATGTCGTCGAGCCCCATCTCGCGCAGCGCCCCCGGCACCCCGGAGAGGAACAGCGCCTCCGCCTCACCGCGCGCCAGGCCGGTCAGCCGGGTGCGGTAACCGCCGATCAGCCGGTACCCCCCGGACCGGCCCCGGTTGGCGTACACCGGGACGCCGGCCTCTGAGAGCGCCTGGGCGTCCCGGGTGATCGTGCGTTCGGACACCTCCAGCTCACGGGCCAGTTCGCCGGCCGTCATCGAGGGTCTGGACTGGAGGAGAAGGACCATTTTGATCAGGCGGGCAGCACGCATACGTCCATCATGCAGGGAGCCCCCGCCACCGAGTGACAGGGGCTCCCCGGCCTGCTATAGGGGATCTGACGGGTCGGCGGTCCGTGGAACGCCGACCCGTGCAAGGGCCGTCAGAGGCCGTAGCGCTCCCGCGCCTCCGCGATCCGCTCCGGCTTGACCTCGCCGCGCCGCGCGAGCTGCGCCAGCGCCGCGACCACGATCGACCGCGCGTCCACCCCGAAGTGGCGGCGCGCCGCCTCGCGGGTGTCCGAGAGCCCGAAGCCGTCCGTACCGAGCGAGCTGTAGTCCTGCTCCACCCACTGGCTGATCTGGTCCGGCACCTGCCGCATCCAGTCGCTGACCGCGAGCACCGGGCCCGGGGCGCCCGCCAGCGCGCGCGTCACGTACGGCACCTTCTCCTCGCCGCGCAGCAGGGCCTCGTCGGCCTCCAGCGCGTCCCTGCGCAGCTCGCTCCAGGAGGTGGCGGACCAGACGTCGGCCGTCACGCCCCAGTCGGCGGCGAGCAGTTCCTGTGCCTCCAGGGCCCAGTGGATCGCCGTACCGGACGCCAGGAGCTGGATCGCCGGTGCGTCGGCCGCCGCCGGGACGCCTTCCTTGAAGCGGTACAGGCCCTTGACGATGCCCTCCTCGACGCCCTCGGGCATCGCGGGCTGCGGCATCGGCTCGTTGTAGACCGTCAGGTAGTAGAAGACGTTCTGGTCCTCGCCGGGCACGGGCTCGCCGTACATCCGCCGCAGACCCTCCTTGACGATCACCGCGACCTCGTACGCGAACGCCGGGTCGTAGTTGAGCGACGCCGGGTTGGTGGCCGCGATGAGGTGCGAGTGGCCGTCCGCGTGCTGGAGCCCCTCGCCCGTCAGCGTCGTCCGGCCCGCGGTGGCGCCGACGATGAAGCCCTTGCCGAGCTGGTCGGCGAGCTGCCACATCTGGTCGCCCGTGCGCTGCCAGCCGAACATCGAGTAGAAGATGTAGAACGGGATCATCGTCTCGCCGTGCGTCGCGTACGACGTCGCGGCGGCGATGAAGTCGGCCATCGAACCGGCCTCGGTGATCCCCTCGTTGAGGATCTGGCCGTCCTTGGCCTCCTTGTAGTACATGATCTGGTCGCGGTCGACCGGGTCGTACGTCTGGCCCAGCGGCGAGTAGATGCCGGCCGACGGGAACAGCGCCTCCATGCCGAAGGTGCGGGCCTCGTCGGGGACGATCGGGACCCAGCGCTTGCCGGTCTCCTTGTCCCGCATCAGGTCCTTCATCAGCCGGACGAACGCCATCGTCGTCGCCACGGACTGCTTGCCCGAGCCCTTGGCGACGGCCTGGAACGGCTTCTCCGACGGCTGGGGCAGCGCGACCGCGTGCACCCGGCGGGCCGGGGCGGGGCCGCCGAGCGCCGCGCGCCGCTCCTGGAGGTAGCGCACCTCGGGGGAGTCCGCGCCGGGGTGGCCGTACGGCACCAGGCTGTCGTCGAGTTTCGCGTCCGGGATCGGCAGCTCCAGCAGGTCGCGCATGGTGCGGAACTGCTCGCCGGAGAGCTTCTTCATCTGGTGGTTGGCGTTGCGCGACTCGAAGCCGGCGCCGAGCGTGTAGCCCTTCACCGTCTGCGCGAGGATCACGGTCGGCGCGCCCTCGTGGGCCAGCGCCGCCCGGTACGCCGCGTACACCTTGCGGGCCTCGTGGCCGCCGCGCGAGGTGAAGAAACACTCGGCGATCTTCGCGTCGGTCAGCAGCTTCGCCAGCTCGACGAGGGCCGGCTCGGCGCCGAAGAAGTGCTCACGGATGTAGGCGACGTCCCGCGTGGCGTACGTCTGGAACTGGGCGTCCGGCACCTGGCGCAGCCGGCGGACCAGCGCGCCCGTGGTGTCCAGCGCGAACAGCTCGTCCCAGGCGGAGCCCCACAGCGTCTTGACGACGTTCCAGCCGGCGCCGCGGAACTGGGCCTCCAGCTCCTGCACGACCCGGAAGTTCGCGCGGACCGGGCCGTCGAGGCGCTGGAGGTTGCAGTTGATGACGAAGGTCAGGTTGTCGAGCCGCTCCCGCGCCGCGAGGGCGAGGGCCGCCGTCGACTCGGGCTCGTCCATCTCGCCGTCGCCGAGGAACGCCCAGACGTGCGAGGCGGAGGTGTCCTTGATGCCGCGGTTGGTCAGATAGCGGTTGAACCGCGCCTGGTAGATCGCGGAGAGCGGGCCGAGGCCCATCGAGACCGTGGGAAACTCCCACAGCCACGGCAGCCGCCGCGGGTGCGGATACGAGGGGAGACCCTGGCCGCCCGCCTCCTGGCGGAAGTGGTCCAGGTCCGTCTCGGTGAGCCGGCCGTCGAGGAAGGCACGGGCGTAGATGCCGGGGGAGGCGTGGCCCTGGACGTAGAGCTGGTCGCCCGAGCCGTCACCCTCCTTGCCGCGGAAGAAGTGGTTGAAGCCCGTCTCGTACAGCCAGGCCGCGGAGGCGAAGGTGGCGATGTGCCCGCCGACGCCGTACCGGGCGCCGCGGGTGACCATCGCCGCCGCGTTCCAGCGGTTCCAGGCGGTGATCCGGGACTCCATCTCCAGGTCGCCGTCGAACGCGGGCTCGGCGGCGGTCGGGATGGTGTTCACATAGTCGCTCTCCAGCAGCTCGGGCACCGGGACCCCGGCGGTTCCCGCATGCTGGAGGGTGCGCCGCATCAGGTACGCGGCGCGGTGCGGGCCCGCGTGTTCGGTGACGGCGTCCAGGGAGGCCGCCCATTCGGCGGTCTCCTCGGTGTCACGGTCCGGGAGCTGGTCCAGCTCGCTCGGAAGCTTGCCTACGGGGTCGGGCATCATCGCCGCCTTCCGGACAGGAGGGGGGTGGAGAAGTGGTCATGTCTGGCAGGACAGGACGCTGGGCTGGGTGCAGCCCGTCGTCGACTGTAAAACGCTGATCGATGATCGATCAAAGGGTTGAACGGCAAAACTTCTCGATCTCAAGAAATTGGCATCCCGTGCCGCACGAAAGGGCACGGAGTGACGGACGGTAATTCATGACAGAAGTGGGGCAGAAGGTGATGATTCAGGCGCGCGGTGCGCATCCGAGCACATGGTCCTTCACCAGTGAGCCGATGCCCGGGTCCCGTCTGCGGAACGCTTCGACCAGCTCCTGATGCTCCTCGGCGTACGACTTCTGCACCGTGCCCAGCCAGCGGATCGACAGCGCGGTGAAGACCTCGATGCCGAGCCCCTCCCAGGTGTGCAGCAGCACAGCGTTACCGGCCGCCCGCACCAGCTCCCGGTGGAAGCCCACCGTGTGCCGTACCTGCGCGGTCCCGTCGGCCGCCCGGTCCGCCGCGTACAGTGCCGTCACGTGCGGCTCCAGCGCGGAGCAGTCCACGGCCAGCCGCTCGGCGGCCAGCTCGGCGGCGATCTGCTCCAGACCGGCCCGTACGGGGTAGCTCTCCTCCAGGTCGGCCGCGGTGAGGTTCCGGACCCGTACGCCCTTGTTGGGCGCCGACTCGATCAGCCGCAGGGACTCCAGCTCGCGCAGCGCCTCGCGTACGGGCGTCTGGCTGACCTGCAGTTCCGTCGCGATCCTGCGCTCGACGATCCGCTCGCCCGGCTTCCAGCGACCGCTGACGATCCCCTCCACGATGTGCTCGCGGATCTGTTCGCGCAGCGAGTGGACGACAGGCGGACTCATGAAGGGCTCCTCGGGCCGGGAAGATGTCTGGACAATACGGCGGTACGCACCGAACGACAGCGCCCCCGCCCGGACTTTTCTCCGGGCGGGGGCGCCATTGCCGTACGGGGGATGCCTGCGACGCTCCCGCGGTCGTCCCAGGCCGGGGCTCCACCTCTTACAGGCCGAGCTCCACCTCGAACTCGCCGGCTTCGAGGATCGCCTTGACCGCCGTCAGGTAGCGGGCGGCGTCGGCGCCGTCCACCAGACGGTGGTCGTAGGAGAGCGCGAGGTACGTCATGTCGCGCACCGCGATGGTCTCGCCGAGGTCCGGGTGGTTGATGACCACCGGGCGCTTGACGGTGGCGCCGATGCCCAGGATGGCGACCTGGGTCGGCGGCACGATGACCGTGTCGAAGAGCGCGCCGCGCGAGCCCGTGTTGCTGATGGTGAACGTCGCGCCCGCCAGGTCGTCCGGGGTGATCTTGCTGGCTCGGACGGCCGCCGCCAGCTCCGCGGTCTTCTTGGAGATGCCGGCGATGTTCAGGTCGCCCGCGCCCTTGATGACCGGGGTCATCAGACCCTTCTCGGAGTCCACCGCGATACCGATGTTCTCCGAGTCGAAGTACGTGATCGTGCCCTCGCCCTCGTTGATCCGGGCGTTGATGACCGGGTGGGCCTTCAGCGCCTGGGCCGCCGCCTTGACGTAGAACGGCATCGGGGACAGCTTGACGCCCTCGCGGGCGGCGAAGGAGTCCTTCGCCTGCGCGCGCAGCCGCATCAGCTTCGTGACATCGACCTCGACCACGCTGGTGAGCTGGGCCTGCGTGTGCAGCGCCTTCACCATGTTGTCGCCGATGACCTTGCGCATGCGGGTCATCTTGACGGTCTGACCGCGCAGCGGGGACGCCTCCAGCTTCGGCGCCCTGGACGCCGCCGGGGCGGCGGCGGCCGGAGCCGGGGCGGCAGCGGCGGCCTTGGCGGCGGCAGCGGCTTCGGCGGCGGTGATGACGTCCTGCTTGCGGATCCGGCCGCCGACGCCGGTGCCCTTGACGGACGCCAGGTCGACCGCGTTCTCCGCGGCGAGCTTGCGGACCAGCGGCGTGACGTACGCGCCGGCGTCGTCGCCCGCGGGGGCCGCCGGGGCGGGCGCGGGGGTGACCGGAGCCGGCGCGGCCGGAGCCGGAGCGGGGGCGGCGGGGGCGGCCGGGGCGGCCGGCGCGGGCGCCGGAGCCTTCGGGGCCTCCTGTACGGGGGCGGCCGGGGCCGGAGCCGGAGCGGCGGGAGCCGGGGCCGGGGCGGCCGGAGCCGCGGCCGGAGCCGCCGGAGCCGGAGCAGCGGCGGCGGGAGCGGCCGGGGCCGCGCCCGGGGCGCCGATGACGGCCAGCTTCGCGCCGACCTCCGCGGTCTCGTCCTCGCCGACCACGATCTCCAGCAGCACACCGGCGACCGGGGCGGGGATCTCGGTGTCGACCTTGTCGGTGGAGACCTCCAGCAGCGGCTCGTCCTCCGCGACCTCCTCGCCGACCTCCTTCAGCCACCGGGTGACGGTGCCCTCGGTGACCGACTCGCCCAGCGCGGGCAGCGTGACATCGGTGCCGGAGGCGCCACCGGCCGGGGCGGCGGGCGCTGCGGGCGCGGGCTCGGCGGCCGGGGCGGCCGGTGCCGGGGCCTCGGCGGCGGGGGCCGGGGCGGCCGGAGCCGCGG
>NZ_JBHYZP010000075.1:0-14181 GCF_042752355.1 Streptomyces sp. NPDC059255 | reverse complement strand
GCGGATCCGTTCGGTTCCGGAGGCAGGCTCTACCGGACGGGTGATGTGGTGCGGTGGCGTGGGGATGGTCGGCTGGATTTCCTGGGCCGGGGTGACGGTCAGGTGAAGGTGCGGGGTTTCCGTGTCGAGGTGGGTGAGATCGAGGCGGTGCTGGTCCGGCATGCTGCGGTGGGTGTGGCTGTGGTGGTGGCTCGTGAGGATCGGCCGGGTGTGAAGCGGTTGGTGGCGTATGTGGTGGCTGACGGGGATCTGGACGTGGGCGGTCTGCGGGAGTACGTGGCAGCTTCCTTGCCGGAGTACATGGTGCCGTCGGTGTTCGTGGTGCTGGAGGCGTTGCCGTTGACGGTCAATGGGAAGGTGGACCGGCGGGCGTTGCCGGAGCCGTCTTTCGAGGCCGGGGACGAGTACGTTGCTCCGCGCACCGAGACGGAGAGGACTCTTGCTGCTGTTTGGGCCGAGGTTCTCGGCGTGGAGCGGGTGGGGGTCGAGGACGACTTCTTCGAACTGGGCGGGGACTCCATCTCCAGCCTGCGCGTGGCCTCCCGGATCCGTGCGGTTCTCGGGGCAGGACTGACGCCGCGCGCGCTCTTCGACCACCCCACCGTCGCCCGCCTGGCCCAAGCCGTACACCCTCAGCCCGAGGAGGCCGGCATCGCTCCGGCTCCCCGGACGGCGGGCGGCCTGCCGTTGTCGTTCGCGCAGGAACGCCTCTGGTTCCTGGACGACTTCGCCCGGGACGGCGTCGAGTACAACGTCGTCACCGCGCTCCGCCTCACCGGGGATCTCGACCGGGACGCACTGCTGACCGCGGTTTCGCGGCTGGTGGCCCGGCACGAATCCCTCCGGACGACCTTCGACTCCGTCGACGGACGGGGTGTGCAGATCGTGCACGACTCCGTCGAAGTGCCGCTGCGGTCGGCCGGGTTGGACGACGCGCTGGCGATCGCCGTCTCCATCCCCTTCGATCTGCGTACGGGGCCCCTGCTGCGGGTGCTGCTCGCGGACGTCTCCGAGCAGGAGCACGTTCTCGTCCTGGCGATGCACCACATCGTCACCGACGGCTGGTCGATGGGGGTGATCACGCGGGAACTGAGCGCCTTCTACTCCGCCGCCGTACGCGGCGAGGAGCCCGACCTCGACGTACTGCCGGTGCAGTACCCCGACTTCGCGGTCTGGCAGCGCGACAGGCTCGCCTCCGGGTCGTCCCTGGACGACGACCTGGCCTACTGGCGCACCCAGTTGGATGGTCTGGAGCCGCTGGAGCTGCCGACGGACCGGCCTCGGCCCGCGGTGCGGTCCGCCGCGGGGGCGCTGCACGCGTTCGACGTACCGGAGGAGCTGGCGAAACGGCTGGTACGGGCCGGGCAGCGCGAGGGCGCGAGCCTGTTCATGGTGCTGACCGCGGTCACGCAACTGCTCTTCGCGCGCTACACCGGCCGTGCGGACATCGCGTTGGGCACGGTCGTGTCGGGCCGGGAGCGGGCCGAGACGGAAGGGCTGGTGGGCTTCTTCGCCAACACTCTCGTGCTGCGCTCGCGGGTGGACGAGTCGCGCACGTTCGGCGCGTTCCTGGCAGAGGTGAGGAGCACCGTCCTCGACGCCTTCGCACACCAGGACGTACCGTTCAGCACGCTGATAGAGACCTTGTCGCCCGAGCGGGACACGAGCCGCACGCCCCTCGTGCAGGCCATGCTCGTCCTCCAGAACACGCCACGGGCCGGCTTCGACCTCCCGGGTGTGCGCGCGGAGGAGTTCCTGCCGCCGCGCGACACCGCGCAGTTCGATCTCCACCTGGAGTTCCAGCCCGGCGCGCACGGCGGCCTGGAGGCCGTGGCGGTGCACAGTGATCTGTTCGACGAGGCCACGATCGCGCGGATGGTCCGGCACTGGCTGACCCTGGCCGACCTGCTGACTGCCGACCTGCTCGCTGCCGACGTGCCGGCCGCCCGGGCCCTCCGGGAGTACGACCCGCTCTCCGCCGATGAGCGCGCCCGACTCCTCGACACCTGGAACGGGAGTGGGGACCCGGGCACCCCCGCCGTGTCGCCGCTCACCATGTTCGAGGAGCGGGCCCGTGCCACGCCGGACGCGCCCGCCGTGACGTACGAAGGTGCCACCATCGGTTACGGCGAGCTGGACGCGCGCGCCACGCGGCTCGCCGCACACTTGGCCGCGCGGGGGGTCCGCCCCGAGTCCCGGGTGGGGCTGGTGCTGCCGCGCTCGGTCGATCTGGTGGTCGCCGTCCTGGCCGTGCTGAAGGCCGGCGGGGCCTACGTGCCGGTGGATCCGGCGTCGCCGGCCGACCGGATCGAGTACATCTTCGAGGACAGCTCGGTCGAGCTGGTGGTCACGTCCCGGGAGACCGCAGGCGCGATCCCCGACGGGCCGGGTGGCGCCCGTACGGTGGTGCTGGACGCCCCCGAGACGCTGCGGGCGCTCGCCGCCGGCCCCGGAGATCCGCCCGCGTCGGCCGTCCGCGCCGAGGCGGCCGCGTACGTCATCTACACCTCCGGATCGACCGGACGGCCCAAGGGAGTGGTCGTCTCACACGGGAACGTGGCCCGGTTGCTGGCCGCGACCGAGCAGGAGTTCGCCTTCGGCGCGGACGACGTCTGGACGATGTTCCACTCCTACGCGTTCGACTTCACCGTGTGGGAGCTGTGGGGCGCCCTCGCCTACGGGGGCAGGCTGGTCGTGGTCGGCAGGGACGTGGCCCGCGCGCCCGCGGACTTCGCGCGGCTCCTCGCCGACGAGCGGGTGACCGTACTCAACCAGACCCCCTCGGCGTTCTACCGGCTCGCCGAAGAGATCGACGCGCAGCCCGGCGCGCGCGATCAACTCGCCCTGCGCGTTGTCGTGTTCGGCGGAGAGGCGCTCGACTGGACGCGTATCGCCGGGTGGGTGGAGCGGTCCGGCAACGGCGGGCCCGTCCTCGTCAACATGTACGGGATCACCGAGACGACCGTGCATGTCACCAGCCGCCGGGCGGAACCGGCGTACGCCGCGGCCGGCGCGGGAAGTGTGATCGGCCGCGCGCTGCCCCACCTGCGCGCGTACGTCCTGGACGCGTCCTGCCGCCCGGTGCCGCCGGGCGTCCGGGGCGAGCTGTACATCGCCGGAGGCGGTCTGGCGCGCGGCTATCTGGAACGGCCCGGCCTCAGCTCCGTACGCTTCGTCGCGGATCCGTTCGGTCCGCCCGGGACCAGGATGTACCGGACGGGCGACACCGCACGCTGGAACAGCGCCGGGAGCCTCGACTACCTGGGGCGCAACGACGACCAGGTGAAGATCCGCGGCTTCCGCATCGAGCTGGGCGAGATCGAGGCCCTGGTCGTGCGCCACCCGGGCGTGGCGCAAGGTGCCGTGGTGGTACGGGAGGACCAGCCCGGCGACCAGCGGCTGGTGGCGTACGTCGTGCCGGGACATGGCCCGGCAGGCGGGGACCCGGGCGCTCCGGAACAGGGCACAGGCGCACGGGACTTCGGGGACGCGCGGGACTTCGACGAGAGCGCGCTGCGCCGTTCGCTGGCCGCGGCGCTGCCGGAGTACATGGTCCCGGCCGCGTTCGTCGTGCTGGAGGGGTTGCCGCTGACCACGAACGGCAAACTCGACCGCCGTGCTCTGCCCGCCCCCGCGTACGGCGGCCGGAACACGTACGTGGCGCCGCGCACCCCGACGGAAGAGGCCGTGGCGGAGATCTGGGCCGAGGTGCTGGGACTGGAGCCCGGGCAGGTGGGGGTCGAGGAGGACTTCTTCAGCCTGGGCGGAAACTCGGTCCTCAGTCTTCGCGTGATTGCTAGGGTCCGGACAGTGTTCGACATCGACCCCTCGGCGCGTGTGATGTTCGACTTCCCGACGATTGGCCAACTCGCGGGGAAGGTCGAGGAGTTGATTATCGCGGAAATCGAGAATGGCGAGGACGTGGCCCTTTAGGAGAGGCCCGGACACACACCAACGCGTTATCCGCGTGCGCGTCGACGGGATCGGGAGACATCCGGTTCCGTCGACCGCGCACGCGCGCTTCTGCCTGCTTGTTTTCATGATGTGGATATGAGGGAGCTTTCCATGGACGCCGCGTCTTCGCGCGAGGCCCGGATCAGTTCGCTGCCGGAACACGTGCAGGAGAAACTCCGGAGCCGGCTCGCGGGGCGCGCGAGCGGCCGGAACCGCAACACCATCGGGCCGGTGGACCGGAACGGGACACTCCCCCTCTCCTTCGCCCAGCAGCGGCTGTGGTTCATGACGGAGTACCAGCGTGACTCCACGGAGAACAACTCGGGGCTCAGCCTGCGGCTGACCGGCACGCTGGACGTCGCCGCGCTCCGCGCCGCGCTGGACGCGATCGTGGCGCGGCACGAGCCGCTGCGCACCACCTTCGCGGCGGAGGAGGGCGTGGCGCGGCAGATCGTCCATCCGGCGATGGAACTGCCGTTCACGTACGTCGACCTGACGGCGTCGGGGGAGGCACGGGAGGGCCTGGAGGAGGAGTGCGACCGGCTGATCTCCGTCGCGATGGCCGAACCGTACGACCTGGCGACCGGCCCACTGGTACGCGTCCTGCTCGTTCGCGTCGGTCAGGACGCACACCGGCTCCTGCTGGCGATGCACCACATCGTCACCGACGGCGCCTCCATGGAGATCATCGTCCGTGAAGTGAGGGCGAGTTACGCCGCCGCTCTGCGCGGAGACCTCGGCGCGGCCGGACTTGAGCCGCTCACCGTCCAGTACGCGGACTACGCGGCCTGGCAGCGGACCCGCTTCTCCGGCGACGCGCTCGGCCGCCATGTCGACTACTGGCGCGCCCAGTTGGACGGCATCCAGCCCCTGGAGCTGCCGACCGACCGGCCGCGCCCGACCTCAGGGGCGACCGCCGGGGCGACCGCCGAGGCGACCGCCGGGGCGACCGCCGAGGCCGCGCATTCCGACTCGGCTTCGGGCGCCCGCTCGGGTTCGGGCGCCGTGCATGCCTTCACGCTGCCCGCCGATGTCGCGGCCGGGCTGCGCGGCGTCGGCCAGGACGGGGGCGCCAGCCTCTTCGTCACCCTGACCGCCGTGACGCAGCTCCTCATGGCCCGGCGCAGCGGCCGGAACGACATCGCGGTCGGCACCGCAGTACCCGGACGAGAGCGCGCCGAGGTGGAGAATCTCGTCGGCTTCTTCATCAATATTCTCGTGTTGCGCTCCCGGATCGATCAGAGCCGTTCGTTCACCGATTATCTCGCCCAGGTACGGGAAACCGTACTGGAGGCATTCGAACACCAGGACGTTCCTTTCGAGCGGCTGGTGGAAATCCTCGCTCCGGAACGCGACACCTCGCGTACACCACTCGTCCAGTCGATGGTGGTGCTCCAGAACACCCCCACCGAGTCGGGGGATTTCGAGGGCCTGCGGGTCGAGCGCGGAACTCTCGCCCGGCAGGAATCACCGTACGAGGTGAGCTGGGAATTCGAGGAGAGCGGGGAGGAACTGCACTGCGCGATCGAGTACAGCACCGACCTCTTCGACGCGGCCACCGTCGAACGCATGGGCCGGCACTTCATCGCCCTGGCGCACGCCGTCGTCACCGACCCCGGACGGCCACTGGCCGAAGCCGCGCCGCTCGCCCCCGGTGAACTGGCGGGTCTCCTCGCCGACGGCAAGTCCGACACCCGTCCCGAGGCGGCCGAGGGCACGATACCGGCGCGCTTCGCCGAGCAGGCCGCCCGTACGCCCGACGCGCCCGCCCTCACCGGCGTGAGCGGCGAGACCCTCACGTACCGCCAACTCCATGCACGTGCGAACCAGTTGGCGCACCACCTGCTCGACTGCGGAGTCGCCCCCGAGGAACCGGTCGCGATCTGCCTGCCGCGCGGCACCGATCTCGTCGTCGCCATCCTCGCCGTCCTCAAGGCCGGTGGCGCCTACCTGCCGGTGGATCCGGCGCTGCCGCGCGACCGCGTCGCGTGGATGCTCGCGGAGAGCGGCGTCCGCGTCGCGGTCACGGTGGATTCGCTCGCCGGGCTGCTGCCCGAAGCGACCCCGAGCGGCCATGACGTACCCGTCACACCCCACACCCCCGACACACTTCACACCCAGGCCACCCCCCACACCCAGGTCACCCCCCACGCCTCGGTCACACTCCGCACCGTCGTCCACGTCGACCGGTTGCGCGAGCGGATCGCCGGGCTGCCGACCCGTACCCCCGACGTGGCCGTCGCCGCGGGCAACAGCGCCTACGTGATCTACACCTCCGGCTCCACCGGCCGGCCCAAGGGGGTCCTCGGTCTCCACGGCGGGCTGCTCAGCCGCTGGGCGTGGTTCGCCGAGACCTACCCCGAGTGGCGCGACGCCGTGGTGTGCGCGAAGAGCTCCGTCAGCTTCCTCGACAGCGCGACGGAGATCCTCGGCACCCTCGTGCACGGCGGCCGCATCGTCCTCGCCTCCGACGACGAGGCCAAGGACCCCCTCGCCCTGGCGGCACTCGTCGAGCGCCACCGCGTCGAACGGCTGACCCTCGTCCCCAGCCTGCTGTCGGTCCTCCTCGACGAGGTCGACCCGGCCGCCCTCGCCTCCTGCACCAGCTGGATCAGCAGCGGTGAGCCACTGAGCCGCGCCCTCGCCGCCCGCTTCCGCGCACGGCTGCCGCACGCACGGCTGCTCAACCTCTACGGATCGTCGGAGATCAGCGCCGACAGCCTGGTGTGGGAGGCGGACGGACCGGACGTGCGGATCGGCAGGCCCGTCTGGAACAACCAGGTGTACGTGCTCGACGCGAGGCTCCGGCCCGTCCCGCGCGGGGTGCCGGGCGAGCTGTACGTGGCGGGAGCCGGGCTCGCGCGCGGGTACGCCAACCGGCCCGACCGTACGGCGGAACGGTTCGTCGCCGACCCGTTCGACGCCTCGGGGCGGCTCTTCCGCACCGGCGACCTCGTCCGCTGGGCCACCGACGGCACCCTGGAACACCTCGGACGCGCGGACGACCAGGTGAAGGTGCGCGGCTTCCGTATCGAACCCGGCGAGATCGAGGCCGCCCTGCGGCTGCACCCCGCCGTCGCCGATGCCGCGGTCGTCGTACGGGAGGACGGTCAGGGCACGGCGCGGCTGGCCGGCTACGTCGTACCGGCCGAGGGGCACTCCCTGCCGGCGGCGCGCACACTGCGCGACCTCGTCCGGCAGAGTCTGCCCGACTACATGGTGCCCGCCGCGTTCGTTCCGCTCGACGCCCTTCCGCTGACCTCCAGCGGCAAGCTCGACCGCCGCTCGCTGCCCACCCCCGACTGGGCGGACTCCGCCGCGTACGTCGCGCCGAGCACCGCGACGGAGACGGCGCTCGCGGCCATCTGGGCCGAGGTGCTCGGAACCGAACGGGTCGGCGCCGAGGACGACTTCTTCGCGCTCGGCGGACACTCCCTGCTCGCCACCCGGGTGATCAGCCGGATCAGGAACGGCCTGCGCGCGGAACTGACCGTACGCGACCTCTTCGAGGCGCCGCGGCTCGCCGACCTCGCCGCCGCTGTGGACGGCCTGCTCGCGGCCGAGGCCGGAGCCGGGGTCGGTGCCGAGCCGTCCGCGGCTCCGACGGCCGTCGCGGACGTACGCGCCACCACGGCCGGCCGGTACGAGCCGATCGCCCCGGCGCCGCGAGACGGCCGGCTGCCGCTCTCCTACGCCCAGGAACGCCTCTGGTTCCTCGACGACTTCGCGCCCGGCGCCGCCGAGTACAACGTCTGCGGCACCCTGCGGCTGACCGGTACCCTGGACCGCACCGCGCTGACCACCGCCGTCGCGGGCCTCGTCGCCCGCCACGAGGCGCTGCGCACCACCTTCGAGACGGTGGACGGCAGGGGGACCCAACTGGTCCACGACACGGTGGAGGTGCCGGTACGGACAGCCGCCCCCGCCACGGACGCCGAACTGGACGCCGTACTCCGCGCCGAGGCGGCGGAGCCGTTCGACCTGCGGACCGGGCCCCTGCTGCGCGTACTGCTCGCCACGACCGGCGAGGGCGACGATACGTACACGCTGATGCTGACGATGCATCACATCGTTACGGACGGCTGGTCGATGGGTGTCGTCACCCGCGAGCTGAGCGAGCTCTACGCCGCGGCCGTACGGGGAGAGCGCCCGGCCCTTCCCGACCTCCCGGTGCAGTACCCCGACTACGCCGTCTGGCAGCGCGACCGGCTGGCCGGCGCCGCGCTGGACGGCCAACTCGACTACTGGCGCGCGCGGCTGGCGGGCCTGGAGCCGTTGGAGCTGCCGACGTCACGGCCGCGCCCGGCGGTCCGCACGTCGGCCGGCGCCCTGCACACCTTCGAGGTCCCGGCAGAGCTCACGCGCGGCCTGACGGCGCTCGGCCGTGACCGGGGCGCCAGCCTGTTCATGGTGCTCACGGCGGTGACTCAGCTCCTGCTGGCCCGCTACAGCGGCCGGACGGACATCGCCCTCGGCACCGGTGTGTCGGGCCGGGAGCGGCCGGAGCTGGAAAACCTGGTCGGGTTCTTCGTGAACACGCTCGTTCTGCGGACGGAGATCGACGAGTCCGAGACCTTCGAGGAGCTGCTCTCCCGGGTCCGTACGACCGTACTGGACGCCTTCGCCCACCAGGACGTCCCGTTCAGCAAGCTGATCGAGGAGCTCTCCCCGGAGCGGGACACCAGCAGGACCGCGCTGGTCCAGGCCATGATCGTGCTCCAGAACACGCCGCGCGCGGAGTTCGACCTGCCCGGCCTGCGGGCCGAGGCGATCCCGTCGGTCAGGGACGCGTCCCAGTTCGACATCACGTTCGCGTTCTCCGAGCAGGACGGCCGGCTGCTCGCGGCGGCCGAATACAGCACGGACCTGTTCGACGGTGTGCTGGTGGAGAGGGTGTGCCGTCACTGGCTGGAGCTGGCCGGTGTGGTCGTGGGCGGCGGCGCGGGGCGCCGGCTGTGCGGTGTGGGGCTGGTGTCGGGTGCCGAGCGGGATGCGCTGGCCGGCGACTGGGGCGTGTCGGGGGTGGGCGGTCGTGCGGCGGGGGTCTCCCTGTGGGGCCTGGTGGAGTCCCGCGTGACGTCGTCTCCCGACCGGACCGCGGTGGTGTGTGGCGGAATCTCTTTGTCGTACGGGGAGTTGGCCGAGCGGGTGGAGTGGCTGGCTGGGTGGCTGGTCGCCGAGGGCGTCGGGGTGGAGACCCGGGTGGGGGTGTGTCTGCCGCGGGGTGTGGACTGGCTGGTGGCGCTGCTGTCGGTGGTGCGGGTCGGTGGTGTGTATGTGCCGCTGGACCCGGAGTGGCCGGTGGAGCGGTCGGAGTTCGTGCGGGCGGACAGCGGCGTGACACTGGTGATGACGGAGGAATGGCTGGCAGGGCTGCCGGCCTTCGGCGCGGCCCCCGGGCCTGGTGCGGGGATGGGGCCCGGTGCGGGTGTCGCCCCGGTGGTGTCCCTGCTGTCCGCCGCGTATGTGATCTACACGTCCGGGTCGACAGGTGTGCCCAAGGGCGTGGTGGTGTCGCACGCGGGCGTGGCGGGCTTCGTCGCCGCCGTCGTGGAGCGTTTCGGGCTGGACGGCTCGTCGCGGGTGCTGCAGCTGGCGTCGGCGGGCTTCGACGCCTCCGTGATGGAGCTGCTGATGGCGCTGGGCGGCGGGGGGACACTGGTCGTTCCGGAGGGCGGCCGGGCCCTGGCGGGGCGCGAGTTGTTCGACGTGCTCGCGGGTGAGGAGGTGACGCACGCCCTGGTGCCGCCGACGGTGCTGGGAAGTGTTCCGGCGGGCGAGCTGCCGGCGCTCAAGGCGCTGGTGTCGGGTGGCGAGGCGTTGGGTGCGGGGCTGGTCGAGCGGTGGTCGCCGGGGCGCCGGATGTTCAACGCGTACGGCCCGACGGAGGTGACCATCGCGGCGTCGATCAGCGGGGAGCTCCCCGGTGGTGCGGGGCCGGGGGCGGTCCCGCCGATCGGTGTTCCGGTGGGTGGCGCGCGGGTGGCGGTGCTGGACGGCTGGCTGCGGCGGGTGCCGGTGGGCGTGCCCGGCGAGCTGTACGTGGCGGGCTTGGGGCTGGCGCGTGGATACCACGGGCGTGGTGGGTTGACCGCCGGGCGGTTCGTCGCCGACCCGTTCGGTTCGGGAGGCCGGCTGTACCGGACGGGCGATGTGGTGCGCTGGCGTGAGGACGGCCAGCTGGAGTACGTGGGCCGTGGTGACGATCAGGTGAAGGTACGCGGCCTGCGCATCGAGTTGGGTGAGATCGAGGCGGTGGTCGGTCGGCACGACGCGGTGGCCCAAGCCTCGGTGATGGTGCGTGAGGACCGTCCAGGAGCGAAGCGGATCGTCGCCTACGTCGTGCCCGCCGCGGGTGCCGCGGACGGGGGCGGCGTGGACGGCGAAGACGTGGACGGCGTCGACGTGGACGGGCTGCGGGACTTCGCGGCGCGTGAGCTGCCGGTGTACATGGTGCCTTCGGTCTTCGTGGTGCTGGACGCACTGCCGGTGAACGCCAGCGGCAAGGTCGACCGCAGGGCGCTTCCCGCCCCTTCCGACGAGCCCGCAGACGCGTATGTCGCCCCCCGGACCGAGGCCGAACGGGTCCTGACGGAGATCTGGACCGAGATCCTCGGAGTGGAACGCGTCGGGGTCGACGACAACTTCTTCTCCCTGGGCGGTGATTCGATTCTGAGCATCCAGGTCGTCTCCCGGGCCCGGCAGGCCGGCTTCGAGCTCACCTCCCGCGACGTCTTCGCCCGCCAGACCGTCTCCGCGCTCGCCGCGGGGGCCGGGGCGACCGGGTCAGTCACCGCGGTGTCGGCGGACCAGGGTGTGGTGTCGGGCGAGGTGGGCCCGACACCTGTCCGTGAGTGGTTCTTCGCCACCCACACCGTCCACCCCGCCCACTTCAACATGTCCATGGAGGTCGAACTCCCGGCGGACACCGACCTGTCGGCTCTCCGCGAGGCGGTGCGCGGGCTGCTCGTTCAGCACGACGTCCTGCGGATGACGTTCACGGAAGGGCCGGACGGACCGGACGGACACCGGACGGGACGGATAGCCCCCGACGCGGACATCGACGGCATCCTGACGGTTCACGACCTCGCCGAATCCGAATCCGAATCCGAATCCGAATCCGAATCTCAAGCTCAAGCCCCGTGCCCGCGGACGGTGACCTGGCAGGGCCTGAAGGACGCGGCTCAGGCCGGTTTCAGCCTGGAGGACAGCGGTCCGCTGTTCCGTGTCCTCGTGGGCACGCGAGGCGCCGATGACGCGGACCGGACCGTACGAACCGAAGAGACCGTACGGACCGAAGGGACCGAACGGTCCGTACGGATGCTCATCGTCGCCCATCACCTTCTCGTGGACGGCGTGACCTGGCGCATCCTCCTCGAAGACCTCAGGTCCGGCTACGCCCGCGCCGTCGCAGGCGCCCCCGCCGTTCCGCGGCCGAAGACCTCCTCCGTGCAGCAGTGGGCGGCGCGGCTCGCCGCGCACACGGCGGCCGGTGGCTTCGACGCCCAGATCCCGTACTGGAACTCCGTTCTGGAGGGCGCGGAAACGACCGTACCGCTCGACCGTCCGGACGGCGACAACACCGTCGCGGTGCAGGCGGTCGTCTCCGGCGGACTCACACGGGAGGCGACGGAAGGCCTCCTCCAGCAGGTCCCCGCTGTCTACCGTACCCAGATCAACGACGTACTCCTGACGGCCCTGGCGCGCACCCTGCGTACCTGGACGGGGTGCGACCGGACGGCCGTCGATCTGGAAGGCCATGGCCGCGAGGAGATCTTCGACGACATCGATCTGACCCGTACGGCCGGCTGGTTCACCTCCATCCACCCGGTTGCCCTTGCCCTCCCCGACAGTGACGACTGGGGAGCGGCCGTCACATCGGTGAAGGAGCAGCTGCGCGCCGTTCCCGACCGGGGTGTGGGGTACGGAGCGCTGCGCTATCTGGGCGATGTCTTCGCCGAGCACCCTCATCCTCTGATCAGCTTCAACTACCTCGGCCGACTCGACATGGCGGCGGGCGGCGGCACGGATGGCTGGTACCGCTCGGCCACCCTCAACCCCGGGGGCGAGCACAGCACTCGGGAGAACCGTCCCCACCTCCTCGACATCACGGCAGGACTCCTTGACGGCCGGCTCGTCTTCTCGTGGCACTACTCGGCCGGCCTGCACCGCGAGGAGACGGTCCGGGCCCTGGTGGACGGCTTCGCCGCCCAGCTCACCGCTTTCGTGACACACTGCGCCGAGCCGGAGGCGGGCGGCTGCTCGCCGTCGGACTTCCCCTTGGCGCGGCTGACACAGACCGAGGTGGACCGGATCGTACGCGGCAGCGGCCGCGCCGCTCAGGACGTCGAGGACATCTATCCGCTGACGCCGCTCCAGTCGGGCATGCTCTTCCACGCGCTGGCGGAGCCCGATTCTCCCGCGTACGTGGAGCAGTTCGCCTTCACCCTGGACGGGGTCACGGACTCCGACCGGCTGGCGAGTGCCTGGCAGCGGACCGTGGACCGCTCCGACGCCCTGCGCGTGTCACTGGTGTGGGAGGCGGTCGGTGAGCCGGTCCAGGTGGTGCATCGCCGGGTCACCGTGCCCATGCTCCACCTGGACTGGACACGCGCCGACGACGCCGAACAGGAGTCCCTGCTAGGGGACTTCCTCCGGGCGGACCGCGCTCGCGGTATCGAACTGACCTCCGCCCCGCTGATGCGGGTGGCCCTGGCCCGTACCTCGGACGGGACGGTCCGCGTGGTGTGGACCTTCCATCACCTTCTCCTCGACGGCTGGAGCACCGCCGCGTTCCTCTCGGACGTACTGGCCGAGTACGCGGTCCTCGACGGAACCGCGACCGAACCTCCCGTCTCACGGGGCGCGTTCGGCGACTACGTGCGGTGGCTCACGGAGCAGAACCGGGCGGTCGGCGGTGACTACTGGCGTGGCGTGCTGGCCGGCTTCGAGGAGCCGGTCCCGCTGCCGTACGACCGGGTACCCGAGCAGGCCCGGCGCGGGCAGTCGAGCGCGCGGGTCCCGGTGACCCTGGAGCAGCCGGTGTCCGCGCGGGTGAGCGGCTTCGTACGCCACCACCGGATCACGGCCAACGCCCTGGTCCAGGGGGCGTGGGCGCTGGTGCTCGCGCAGTACGCGGGATCGCCGGACGTGGTGTTCGGTACGACGGTCTCCGGCCGCCCGGCGGATCTGCCGGGCGCCGAGAACATCCTCGGCCTGTTCATCAACACCCTCCCCGTCCGTGTCACGGCCGCCCCCGGGCAGTCGGTCGCGGACTGGCTGCGACAGGTCCAGGACACCCAGGCCGAGTCGCGCCGGTACGAGTATGTGGCGTTGTCGGACATCGACACGGACGTACCGGCCGGTGCCTCGCTCTTCGACAGCCTGGTGGTCTTCGAGAACTACCCCGTGGACGAGGCGGCAGCCGAGCGGCACGGCATCGGCATCCGCGCGGCAGAGGCCATCGAGTCGACCAACTATGCCCTGACACTGATCGCCGCGGCCGTCGGTGACGGGCTGGACATGACACTCGCGTACGATCCGGCACTCTTCGACCTCGCGACGGCCGAACGTCTGTCGGCCCACCTCTCGACCGCGGTCACGCGGCTGATCGAGCACGCCGAGGCGCCGGTCGGGGACGTGGATCTGCTGAGCGCGGCCGAGCGGGCACAGGTGCTGGGCGAGTGGAGCCGCGGGCCGGGAGAGTCCCCGCGCGTCTCCATTCCGGAGGCGTTCGCCGGACGGGTCACCGCCGGGCCGGACGATGTCGCGGTCGAATGCGGCGAAGTCTCGCTCACGTACGCCCAGTTGGATGTCCGCGCGGACGAGCTTGCGCGGGCACTCGCGGCGCACGGCGTCCGAGGTGGCTCCCGCGTGGGACTGCTGCTGGAGCGGTCGGTCGACGTGGTGGTGGCGATGCTCGCGGTGCTGAAGGCGGGCGGTGCGTACGTTCCGTTGCATGCGGGATATCCGGAGGAGCGACTGCGTGATGTCGTGGAGCGGAGCGGCGCTCTGCTGGTGCTGACCGACCGGAGTGTTGACACGGTCGGTGGCGTGGCGACGGTTCGGGTCTCCGTGGAGCCGGCAGGGCAGGAAAGGCCCGATCGGGGGCGGGAGTCGCTGTCCGGTCGGCTGTCGTCCGATTCTTTGGCGTATGTGATGTTTACGTCGGGGTCGTCGGGGGTGCCGAAGGGTGTGGGGGTGACGCATGGGGATGTGGTGGCGTTG
>NZ_JBHYZP010000074.1:0-15458 GCF_042752355.1 Streptomyces sp. NPDC059255 | reverse complement strand
CAGGGTCAACGGGGTCGCGGCGGCACTCCGCAACACCGGCTGACACCGCGGTTCACGGGGGGCCGATGTGCGACTGCCCCCGGGCCGCATCCCAGGGATCCGGCACGGGGGCAGTCCCGTAGCGCCTGAAGCCGGGGCGCCGTACGCGTACGGCGCCCCGACTCCTCACAGTGCGAAGAACGTCGCCACCAGCAGCACCCCGCCCGCCACCGCCGCGCCCCACGCCGTACGCGTCAGCCGCAGCCCGCCCCCGATCACCAGCGACGCCAGCAGCAGCGCACCGCCCAGCGGTACCCATGCGTACAGCAGTCCCGCCGTGCCCGTACGCACCAGCTCGTTCGTCCCGGGCTTCACCACCACCGGGAACCGGTCACCCTTCCGTACGGCGACGGACTCCTCGATCGTCATCCGCCCCGGCTCACCGCCGGGCCCGTCCGCCGCGTACCGCCCCGAACAGACGCCGTCCCCGCATCCGGTCACCGTCAGGGTTCCGTGCTCCCGGCCCTTGGAGAGCACCACGTGCTGCGCGTCGCTCCACGACGTCCACACGCCCGCCACCAGCAGCAGCAGGACGACGGCGCCCATCGCCATCCGATGACCGAACGTGACGATACGGGCGGACGCGACGGACGCTCTGGGCTTCCGCTTCTGGCTCATAGGGCGGGATCCTTGGCCATGGGAACGCGCCCGGTCAAACCCCAGGCGCCGAAAAGCCCGGGAATGCGGATGCTTGTCAGGAGTTGTACGTGCTCTGCGCGCGCTCCAGCCCGTCCATCACCAGAGCCTCCACCGCGTCCGCCGCGCGGTCGACGAAGTACGCCAGCTCCTTGCGCTCCACCGAGGAGAAGTCCTTCAGCACGAAATCCGCCACCTGCATCCGCCCCGGCGGCCGGCCGATCCCGAACCGCACCCGGTGGTAGTCCGGCCCCATCGCCTTCGTCATCGACTTCAGCCCGTTGTGCCCGTTGTCCCCGCCGCCCAGCTTCAGCCGCAGCACCCCGTAGTCGATGTCCAGCTCGTCATGGACCGCCACGATGCGCGCCGTCTCCACCTTGTAGAAATCCCGCAGCGCCGTCACCGGACCGCCCGAGAGATTCATGTACGACGCCGGCTTGGCCAGCACCACCCGCCGGCCCGCCGGACCGGGACCGCCGAGCCGGCCCTCCACCACCTGGGCCTGCGCCTTCTGCGCCCGCCGGTACGAACCGCCGATACGCTCCGCCAGCAGATCGGCCACCATGAACCCGACATTGTGCCGGTTGGCCGCGTAACCGGGCCCGGGGTTCCCCAGGCCCACGATCAGCCAGGGGGCGTTGGCATCCGTGGTCATCCGCGCCGTCTCTCCTCGCGCACTCGTACAACAGGGCTCGTACAACAGGGCTCGTACAGCAGGGGCTCATACAACTGGGCTCGTACAACAGGCCTGTACAACAGGCTGCGGATACAGCGAACGGGGTGGCCGGCCCGGCAGGCCCGCCACCCCGTGAAACCGTCCGGAGGATCAGCCCTCGGAACCCTCGGCCGCCTCGGCCTCGTCGGCCGGCTCCTCGGCCTGCGCGGCCAGGACCTGGATGACCACCGCGTCCTCGTCCGTCACCAGCGTCGTGCCGGAGGGCAGCGTGACATCCTTCGCCAGGAGCGACGCACCGGCGTCCAGACCCTCGATGGAGACCGTCACGGCCTTCGGGATGTGCGTGGCCTCGGCCTCGACGGTCAGCGTGGTGAGGACGTTCTCCAGCAGGTTCGCACCCGGCGCCAGGTCACCCTCGGTGTGCACCGCGACCTCGACCGTGACCTTCTCGCCGCGCTTCACCGCGAGCAGGTCGACGTGCTCGATGTGGCCCTTGATCGCGTTGCGCTGCACGGCCTTCGGGATGACCAGCTCGCTGCGGCCCTCGACATCCAGGCTGATCAGCGCGTTCGCCGTCTTCAGCGCCATCATCAGCTCGTGGCCCGGCAGGGTCACGTGGACGGTGTCCGCGCCGTGGCCGTAGATGACCGCGGGAACCTTGCCGGCGACACGCGTACGGCGGGCCACACCCTTGCCGAACTCGGTACGGATCTCGGCGCTGATCTTCACTTCAGCCATGACTGACGCACTCCTCGTAAGTTAAGCGGGATAAACGCGGGACGTCACCCGGCCACAACGGGCCTGCTACGAAGAGCGCGTCGATAACGGACCAGCCGCACACAGGTGCGGCCTCCCTCGCCGAGCAACTCGATGAGTCTACCCGGCGGAGAGGCCGCCCCAGAAATCGATCTTTCAGCAGGCCACCGGCTTCAGCGGCCCGCGGTCACGCCGCTCGGTCACGCCTGGCTCGGTCACGCCTGCTCGGTCACGCCCGCTCGGTTACGCCTGCTCCTCGAAGAGGCTCGTCACCGAACCGTCCTCGAACACCTCACGCACCGCCCGCGCGATCGTGGGCGCGATCGACAGCACCGTGATCTTGTCCAGATCCAGATTGCCCGGATCCGGCAGCGAATTCGTGAACACGAACTCGCTCACCTTCGAATTCTTCAACCGGTCCGCCGCCGGACCCGACAGCACACCGTGCGTCGCCGTCACGATCACGTCCTCCGCGCCGTGCGCGAACAGGGCGTCCGCCGCCGCACAGATCGTGCCACCGGTGTCGATCATGTCGTCCACCAGCACACACACCCGGCCCGACACATTGCCGACGACCTCGTGCACCGTCACCTGATTCGCGACGTCCTTGTCCCGGCGCTTGTGCACGATCGCCAGCGGCGCACCCAGCCGGTCGCACCAGCGGTCCGCCACCCGCACCCGGCCCGCGTCCGGGGACACCACGGTCAGCTTCGACCGGTCCACCTTCGCCGCCACATAGTCCGCCAGCACCGGCAGCGCGAAGAGGTGGTCCACCGGACCGTCGAAAAAGCCCTGGATCTGGTCCGTGTGCAGATCCACCGTCAGAATCCGGTCCGCACCCGCCGTCTTCATCAGATCCGCGACCAGCCGCGCCGAGATCGGCTCCCGCCCGCGGTGCTTCTTGTCCTGGCGCGCGTAACCGTAGAACGGCACGATCACCGTGATGGACCGCGCCGACGCCCGTTTCAGAGCGTCGATCATGATCAGCTGCTCCATGATCCACTTATTGATCGGAGCGGTGTGGCTCTGGATCAGGAAACAGTCCGCACCGCGGGCCGACTCCTGATAACGAACGTAGATCTCACCGTTGGCGAAATCGAACGCCTTGGTCGGCACGATCCCGACACCGAGTTGTTGCGCGACCTCCTCGGCCAGCTCGGGGTGGGCGCGGCCGGAGAAGAGCATCAGCTTCTTCTCGCCGGTCGTCTTGATCCCGGTCACAGCACTGTCTCCTCAGACGTGTTGATGGCCGCCGAGCCCGCGCGTCCCTGCGAGGAGTCCCTGCAAGCCAGCCGAATCGTGCAGATGTGCAGTTATCACGGTACGCCGTGATCGGTGCGCCTCTTTCCGGTCAGCTTTCCCCCGCGTCATTCCCGGAGGCCGACGCCGCCGCCTGCGCGGCGGCGCTCCCCGGCCGCTTCCGGGCCACCCAACCCTCGATATTCCGCTGCTGGCCACGGGCCACCGCCAGCGAACCCGCCGGTACGTCCTTCGTGATCACCGACCCGGCGGCGGTGTAGGCGCCGTCCCCCACCGTGACAGGCGCCACAAACATGTTGTCCGAACCCGTCTTGCAGTGTGAACCGACCGTCGTGTGATGCTTCGACTCACCGTCGTAGTTCACGAACACGCTCGCCGCGCCGATGTTCGTGTACTCACCGATCGTCGCGTCCCCCACGTACGACAGATGCGGCACCTTCGTGCCCTCACCGATCGTCGCGTTCTTCATCTCCACATACGTACCCGCCTTCGCGCGCACGCCCAGCTTCGTACCCGGCCGCAGATAGGCGTACGGACCCACCGTCGCGCCCACACCCACCTCCGCACCGTCCGCCACCGTGTTGTCCACCCGCGCGCCCGCACCCACGGCCGTGTCCTTCAGCCGCGTGTTCGGGCCCACCTCGGCGCCCTCCGCGAGATGCGTCGACCCCAGGAGCTGCGTCCCCGGATGCACCACCGCGTCCTGCTCGAACGTCACCGTCACATCCACGGACACCGACGCCGGATCCACCACCGTCACCCCGGCCAGCATCGCCCGCACCAGCAGCCGCTCGTTCAGCAGCCGGCGCGCCTCCGCGAGCTGGACCCGGTTGTTGATCCCCAGGATCTCCCGGTGGTCCTCGGCGACCGACGCCCCGACCCGGTGGCCCGCCTCACGCAGGATGCCCAGCACATCCGTCAGGTACTCCTCGCCCTGACTGTTGTCCGTACGCACCTTGCCCAGGGCGTCCGCGAGCAACTGCCCGTCGAACGCGAACACACCCGAGTTGATCTCCCGGATCGCCCGCTGCGCGTCCGTCGCGTCCTTGTGCTCGACGATCGCGGTGACCGCCCCGCTCGCCCCGTCCCGGACGATCCGCCCGTACCCGGTGGCGTCCGGCACCTCGGCGGTCAGCACCGTCACGGCGTTGCCGTCGGCGGCATGGGCCGCGGCGAGCGCGTTCAGCGTCCCGCCGGAGAGCAGCGGGGTGTCGCCGCAGACGACGACCACGGTCCCGTGCGGCGTGCTCCCCAGCTCCTGGAGCGCCATCCGCACGGCGTGCCCGGTACCGAGCTGCACGGCTTGGTAGGCGGTGCGTACGCCCTCGTACGCGGCGGAGAGATGGTCCTCGACCTGCGTGCGGGCGTGGCCGACGACCACGACGAGCTGCTGCGGTTCGAGCTCTTGCGCGGCGGACACGACATGTCCGACGAGCGAGCGTCCGCAGACCTCGTGCAGGACCTTGGGGGTCTTCGACTTCATGCGGGTACCTTCACCCGCTGCGAGGACGACGACGGCTGCCGGGCGGTTGGCGCTCACGGGGATGCCCTTCGGCTTCGGGTGATGGTCAATCGCAGGATACCGGGGGGTAGCGGGGCGTAAACGAGGACGGGTCCCGACCGGTGAGGTCGGGACCCGAACTGTGAGGCTCCCGGGGAAGGAATCGAACCCTCATTCAATGGACCAAAACCATTTGTCCTGCCTTTAGACGACCCGGGATGGATTGCCGTCTATGTCCGATTTCTCTTATCGGCTGTGACTGCAGCCCCTACTATGCCGTACCGCCGCCCCTCGGTGCGACGGTGGAGCTCAGCCCTTTGTGGCACGCGAACGACTCGCATCCGTAGTAACCGTCGCCCGTGTTCTTGCGGTTGGCCCTCGGGGTGTGCCGCTTGGGTCACTCCGGGGTGGTTCGCCCTCCGTGTCGTCCTGCGGAACGTGAGCCTCCGGCTCGAATGTGCGGGCGATTCATCAGTTCGAGTGATCGACTCGTGTTCCTGGCATGTCATGCCGTGATTCGGGGTCTCAAGGTCGCCGGAAATTGGGGTACGGGCCCCTTTAGGCTGGGAGGCATGACCACAACGGGGGCACATCAGGACTCCGCGGGCATGGCTGCCCGCGGCTACTGGTGGTGGGGGCGGCGGCGGAGTGTCGTGCTGGACGTGGGGCTGGCGGTCCTGTCGGCGCTGGAGTGCGCGCTGGAGGGGGTGCGGTTCGCTCAGGCCGCGGTGCTGCCGGTGCCCGTGGGGGTGCTGTTCGGGCTGATCGCCGGGGCGATGCTGCTGGTGCGGCGGCGGTGGCCGTTCGCCGTGGTGCTGGTGGCGATCGCCATCACCCCGGCGGAGATGGGCTATCTGATGGGCCTGGTCGGGCTGTACACGCTCGCCGCGTCCGAGGTGCCGCGCCGGATCACCGGGGCGCTGGCGGGGATGTCGTTCGTCGGGACGCTGATCGTGACGGTCGTACGGACGTCGCGGAACGTGCTGGACACGGGGATCGATTCGGCGCGCTGGTACGTCCCCCTCGTCGCGGTCCTGATGTCGGTCGGGCTGACGGCGCCGCCGGTGCTGCTGGGGCTGTACGTGGGGGCGAGGCGGCGGCTGATGGAGAGCCTGCGGGAGCGGGCGGACAGCCTGGAGCAGGAGTTGTCGTTGCTGGCCGACCGGGCGGAGCAGCGGGCGGAGTGGGCGCGTACGGAGGAGCGGACGCGGATCGCGCGGGAGATGCACGACGTGGTGGCGCACCGGGTGAGCCTGATGGTGGTGCACGCGGCGGCGTTGCAGGCGGTGGCGTTGAAGGATCCGCAGAAGGCGGTGAAGAACGCGGCGCTGGTGGGGGACCTGGGCCGGCAGGCGTTGACGGAGCTGCGGGAGATGCTCGGGGTGCTGCGGGCGGGGGAGCAGGTGGCCGCGCGGCAGGCGGACGGGGTGGCGGGGGTGCCCGTGGCGGTGCCGCTGGCGTCGGTGGGGCTGGCGGCCGCGGCGGCGGCCGCGGCGGCCGCGGAGGACGGTCCGGGAATGGGGGACATCGAGGTGCTGGTCGGTGAGTCCCGGGACACGGGGATGGTGGTGGAGCTGATGGTTCAGGGGGAGTCGCGGCCGTATGCGCGGGAGGTGGAGCAGACCGCGTACCGGGTGGTGCAGGAGGCGCTGACGAATGTGCTGAAGCATGCGGCGGGGGCGAAGGTGATGGTCCGGCTCGCGCACCGGGAGGCGGAGGTGGCGATGCAGGTGGAGAACGGGCCTTCGGACGGTGGGGCGCAGGACGCGGGGTTGCCGAGCGGGGGGAACGGGCTGGTGGGGATGCGGGAGCGGGTGACGGCGCTGGGCGGGGTGTTCGTGTCGGGGGAGACGGACGCGGGGGGTTTCCGGGTGTCGGCGGTGCTGCCGGACCGGCGGGGCGCCGCGGCCTGAGGGGTTTGTGCTGTGTGTGGGGGTGTGCGGGGCTTCTCGGCCGGTGCGCTCAGTGACCTTCGCGTTCGTCCACGCCGGCCAGCGCGGCCGGACGTACCGCCGTGGGGCCGAAGCGGTGGCGGGCCCGGTCCGCGGCGGCTTCGGCGGCCCGGGCGCGGTCCTCGCCGGGGTCGAGGGAGAGCTGGCGGTGGGTGCGGGCGGCCGGTCGCAGGTCGTCGGCGCGGAGGGTGAAGGCGCGGACCCGGGCGCGCTGGAGTCCGAGGGAGTGCAGGAGTTCCAGGGCGGCCGCGGTGAGGGCGGGGGAGTGGTCGGTGGGTTCGGGGAGCGCGCGGCTGCGGGTGGTGGAGGTGCGGTCGGCGTACCGCACCGTGAGGGTGAGCCGGCCGGCGGAGCGGCGTTCGCCGCGCAGGCGCCGGCCGGTGCGGTCGGCGAGTCCCAGGACGGCGCGGTGGTGCTGCGCCGGGTCGAGGCTGTCCCGGTCGAGTACGAGGTCGGCGGTCAGGTGGGCGGCCGGTTCTCCGGGGGTGACGGGGCGGGGGTCGTGGCCGCGGGCGCGTTCGGCCAGCAGCCGGGCCTGGCCGGCGCCGAGGAGCCGCTGCAGGGTGGCCGCGGGGGTGTCGGTGACCTGGCCGATGGTGTGCAGGCCGTACCGGGTGAGGATGGCCGCCGTGGCGCGGCCGATTCCGGGCAGTGCGGTGAGCGGGCGGGGGTACAGCCAGGCGGCGGCCTGCTCGGCGGGGACCCAGGTGGTGCGGCCGGGCGCGGAGGCGTCGGCGGCCATGGCGGCGAGCATGCGGTTGTCGGCGAGTCCGGCGCTGCTGTCGATGCCGTAGAGGGCCTTCAGTCTGATCTGTGCCGTCTGGACCATGTCGTAGGGGGACAGGTCGAAGTACCGGAGCGCCGATGTCAGGTCCAGTTGGACGGCGTGGGGCGGGACGGCCTGGACATGAGGCGTGATGCCGCACATCAGTTCGATTATGTCGTCCTGTTGGGCCTCGGTCGGCGTGGCGTGCAGATGGAGGTGGGCGATGTGCCGCCGGCGCCTGGTCATCCCGCGCTCCCGGGGCTCCGGTGGCCGAACTTCTTCAGGTCGGCGGAGCGGGTGCCGGCGGGCTGGAGGTCGGCGTACGGGTGGAGGCGGGCGCCCGTGGTGCCGTTGACCAGGGTGCGCCGGGGCTGGGCGGGGGTCGGGTGCGGGCGGTCGGCGCCGAGGAGGGCGAGCGCGGCCTCGGGGCCGTTGTCGCGGCGGGCGGCGGCGATCTCGTCCAGGTCCCAGGCCATGGTGCCGACGACGGTGCGGCGGGTGCCGCGTACCTGGACCGTGCCGCGCACCAGCAGCAGCCCGCTGTGGAAGACGGTGTGCGCGCAGGCCGGGTGGGAGTCCTCGAAGAAGGCCAGGTCGACCAGGCCGGAGCCGTCCTCCAGGGTGACGAAGATGATCCGCTTCCCGCTGGCGATCGGCGGGGTCTGGGTGGCGGCCCGCACCCCGGCGACGAGGACCTGCTGCCCCGCGCGCGCTCCGGCGAGGTGGGCGGCGTCGGTCGCGCCGATCTCGCGCAGCAGCCGGTGGTGGTGGTCCATCAGATGCTGGGAGACGTCGATGCCGAGCGTGTTCAGCTCGGCGCTGAGGGCCTCGCGTCCGGTCATCTCCGGCAGGCCGCTGGGTTCCGCCCCGCCGACGGCGCCGGTGTCGAAGGGCAGTTGCCTCCGGCCCGCGGTCCGGTGGCGGGACTGCCGGTGCAGCTCGGCGATCTGGAGCAGCAGGTCACGCCGGGTGAGGCGGCCGTCGTGGAGGGAGTTGAGAGCGCCGATCTCCGCGAGGCGTTCCGCGACCGGTCTGCTGGGCCGGGCCCGCTGCCAGAGGTCCGACAGCGATCCGTACGGGCGGCCCTCCTCGATCCGGGCGGTCTCCTCCTCAGTGATGCCGTGGACCGCGGACAGCGCGAGCCGTACGCCCCACCGTTCCCCGTCGGCGCGCTCCACGGTGTGATGTGCCGTGGAGCGGTTGACGTCGACGGGCAGGACGGGGACGCCGCGCCGGCGGGCGTCGGCGACGATGACGCGCCGTGGCCACATGCCGGGGTCGTGTTCGAGGAGGCCGGCCAGGAGGAAGGCCGGGTGGTGGGCCTTGAGCCAGGCGCTCTGCAGGGCCGGTACGGCGAAGGCGACCGCGTGGGCGCGGCAGAAGCCGTAGGCGCCGAAGGACTCGACGGTCCTCCACACCTCGTCGCGGACGGCGGTGTCGTAGCCGCGGGCGGCCGCCCGGTCGTGGAACCAGGCCTTGATCCTGGGCAGCCGGTCCTTGTCGCCGAGGGCGCGCCGGGCGATCTCGGCCATCGCGCGGTCGCAGCCGGTCAGCACGGTCAGGGTCTCGATGACCTGCTCGTGCCAGATGGTCACGCCGTACGTGTCGGCGAGCACCGGTTCCAGGTCGGGGTGGGCGTAGTCGGGCGTACCGCCGTGGCGTGCGGCGATGTACCGCTCGGGCATGCCGCCGGCGACGGGGCCCGGCCGGAAGAGGCTGATGTCGGCGATGACGTCCTGCGGGTCGCGGGGCTGGAGCCGGGAGAGGAGGTCCTGCTGGCCGGGGGATTCGAGCTGGAAGAGGCCGATGGTCCGGCTCTCCTGGATGAGTTTGAACGCGAAGACGTCGTCGAGGGGGACCTGTTCCGGGTCGTCCAGGTCGATGCGGTCGCCGGTGGCCCGTTCGATCTCGGCGACGGCGTGGGCCATGGCGGACTGCATCCGTACGCCCAGGACGTCCAGTTTGATGTTGCCCAGCGCCTCGATCTCCTCCTTGGCCGCCATCGCCATGGGGTAGTCGCCCTGGGGGGTGGGCTGTACGGGCAGCCGGTCCAGGAGTGTCGCGTCGCTGATGATCACTCCGCAGGGGTGCATGGCCATGCCGTGGACCAGGGAGTCGAGGCCCTCGGCGAGTTCCCACAGCGGCCCGTACCGGCCGGCCTCGGCGGCCAGGGGGCGCAGTTCGGGGAGTTCGGCGAGGGCGCTCGTGATGTCGGAGGCCCGCAGGTGGGGGAAGCTCTTGGCGATCCGGTCGATGTCCGCGGGGGCGATGCCCAGCGCCAGTCCGGTGTCGCGCAGGGCCCGGCGGGCCCGGTAGGTCTCGGGCATGGCGGTGACCGCGACCCGTTCGCGGCCGAACCGGGCGAAGATCGCGTCGTAGCACTCCAGCCGTCGGGCGGATTCCACGTCGATGTCGATGTCGGGGAGGGAGTCGCGGCGCACGCTCAGAAAGCGTTCGAACAGCAGCCGGTGGTCGAGGGGGTTGGCGGTGGCGATGCCCAGGGCGTGGCAGACCATGGAGCCGGCGCTGGAGCCGCGGGCGGCGACCCGGATGCCCAGGTCGCGGATGTCGGCGACGGTCTGGCCGACGGCGAGGAAGTACGAGTCGTACCCCAGCGTCGAGATCACGTTCAGCTCTTCGTCCAGCCGGTCGAGTGCGGCCCGGTCCCGGTCCAGGCCGCGCCGGACCAGGCCGGCCTCGCAGCGTCGGCGCAGCAGGCGCCCGGCGCCGTCCTCCCCGCGGGTGCGCGGGCCGGCTCCGGCTCCACGCGTGCGCGGGCCGGCTTCACGGGTGTACGAGGCGGCTTCACGGGCGTACGGGTCGGCTCCACGGGTGTACGGCCCGGCGCCGAAGACCGCCGGTTCCGGGAAGTGCCGGGAGCCCAGGCCGAGGTCGGCCGCGGGGTCGACGGCGCACGCGTCCGCCGTGGCGGCGGTGTCCGCCAGCAGCCGCTCCGCCCGCCGGGGGCCGGCCCCGGCGCATGCGGCGATGCGCCGGGCGAGGTCCGTCATGGCCGCCTCGTCCTTGAGCCAGCGTTGGCCGCTGTCCAGGCGGCGCCGGTCGACGGGCCGCAGCAGCCGGGCGGCGTCCAGGACGTCGGCGAGCCGGTGCTGGTCGGGGTCGGCGTAGCGGACGGCGTTGGAGAGCACGGCGGTGGTACGGGTGCGGTCGGCCAGCGCCAGGGTGCGGGCGGCCAGCCGGAGTGATCCGGGGGCGGTGCCGTTCCCGGAGTGCAGGACGGTCTCCAGCCGTACCCCGTCCCCGAAGATCTCCTTCCACGGCGCCAGCAGCCGCGCCGCGACATCCTCCCGGCCGGCCGCGAGGGCCCGTACGGGCTCGGAGACCGGCCCGAGCAGGACGGTCAGGCCGGGGCCGCCGTGCGCGCGCAGCGCCTCCCAGCCCACGGCCACCGGCGCCGCGCCGCTCGCGGTCCCGGCGTGGGCGGCCGAGGTGATGCGGCACAGCCGCGCCCAGCCGGCCCGGTCCTGTGCGAGCAGGACGAACCGCAGGGCGGGCTCGACGACATGGGCGCCGCCGCGCGCGGGGGTACGGGGCCGCGGCGCCGGAGGGGGCGGCGCGAGGGCCTCCACCGCCAGATCGATGCCGAAGAGGGGGCGGACCCCGTGGGCGGCGCAGGCCCGCGCGAACCGCACGGTACCGGTGACGGTGTCACGGTCGGTGAGCGCGAGGGCCGGCAGGCCGCGCTCCGCCGCCCGCCGGACGAGGTGCTCGGGGTGGGCGGCGCCGTAGCGGGCGGAGTAGCCGGACGCGACGTGCAGGTGGGTGTAGCCCGCCATGCCGCACCTCCATCACTCCACCCCGTCGTGATCACCCAGCCGACTCCTTGGTCGTACTCTCGTTCGATTACTCTAACCGCATTTTCCCCGGTCAGCGACTTTTTTCGTACGGGTGATCGATAAAGGGGGTGGGGGTGTGCGAGCCTGGCGGGCGTCCCTCCGTCACATCCGCGCCCCGGCAGCGGAGTTGGGGCGACCGTGCGCGGGCCGCTCGCGAACGGAGGTGTGCGAGGGGGTGGGCGAGGGCGCGTGAGGACGTGTGAGGGCGTGTGCCGACCGGGCCGCAGCGCCGCCGGACCCCGTACGAAGGTAACTCTCGGTGATGTTCGGAGGGGTGGGGGTGCGGCTCAGGGGGAGGACAGCCGGGCCGGCTCCAGACCGGTGATCAGTGTCTTCAGCGCCTGGTCGATGTCCGGCCCCAGATACCAGTCCCCGGTGTGGTCGATGCTGTAGACACGGCCCTCGCTGTCGATGGCGAGGACGGCCTGGCCCTCGCCCTCCTCGCCGAGCGGGCTCAGCTCCGTCTCCAGCGACCGGCCGAGATCGGTGAGGGTACGGGCGTGGTGGAGGCCGGCCGTGGGGTCGATCCGGAGGGTGGCCGGGGCGATCTGCCGGCCGGGGCCCGGGGCGGTGATGCGCAGCCCGCCGAATTCGGCCCAGGCCTCGACCGCGGCCGGGAAGACGCTGAGCCGGTGACCGGCCGGGGTGACGTGGGTGCCCAGGACGTCCGCCCACTCCTCGGCCTGCTCCATGTCCCAGCGGCCGGGCCGCCAGCCGGCGTCGCGCAGCGCGGCGTCGACGGGGACGGGGAAGCGGGTGCTGGTGTGCGGACGGGGATGACCGGACTGGTGCGCCATCACTGTCAGCCGTTCTCGGTGGGGTCGACGGGCCGTACGCCGAAGTGGGCGAGCAGCGCCGTACAGGAACGGCAGGGCGGGGCGTAGCTTCCGTGCAGCGGGTCGCCGTCCTCGCGGATACGGCGTGCCGTCAGCTTGGAGTGCTTGAGGGAGCGCCGGGCCTCGCCGTGGGTCAGGGGTTTTCGTCTGGCTCTCTTGGAGCGGGCGTCCTCGGAGGCGGTGAGGTGGCGGGAGAGCAGGATGGCCTCGGGGCAGCGGCCGGTGAACCGTTCGCGCTGGCCGCTGGTGAGGGTGTCGAGGAAGTCCTGTACGAGAGGGTGGAGGGCGGGCGGCTGGTCCGCCTTGCCGGCGGTGCAGGTGAGGGTCTCGCCGCGGACGGAGAGCGCGGCGGCGACGGCCGGCAGGATGCCGTCCCTGCGCTGCCGGACGACGGGCGGGAGCTGCGCCTCGGCGGAGCGCCAGCTCAGGCGCGGGTCGCCGGAGAACCCCGCGGCGCCGAGGATGGGGCCGGTCTCGCCCGGGACGGTACCGGCGGCGCCCGGGGCGGTACCGGCGCCGCCCGGGCCACCCGGGACGGTGTCGGCGGCCTCCGGGGCGGTGCCCGGGGCGGCGGTGCGCCGCGCCGGGTACGCGGCACGCTCCGTGTGCTGTGCGGTGTGCATGGTGCTGGTCCCTCCCCTCACCGGCGGCCGGTAGCCGCTGGTGTCACGCCCCCCATGTTGCCGGGACAGCCTGCCAAATGTGACGCACTGTGGGGAAGCTGGGGGAGTGGATCCGCGTAGATCGGCGTGGATCGGTGTAGATCGTGACGTGGAATCGTCGCTGCGTCACGCGGGGTGTGACCGCCGGTCACCGGGTGCGAGGGGCGGTCGCGGACCGGGCGCGCCGCGGTGGCGGCGTAGCAGACCGTCACCGTACGGAGGCGGGGCGAGGACGGGATCGGGCCGCCCGCGGGGGCCGGAACCGGACAGCGGAGGAGCGTCGGATCCGCCCCTTGCCTCACCGCATAGGCTGTCCTGAACCAGGGCTGTCGAACCAGCCGGAAGCGCAGCAGGGGGCAACCGCCATGACGACAGGTCGGCTCGGGCAGCAAGCCGCGCCACCGAACGCGGCCTACGCCGGACAGGTCGTGCATTTCCCGGACCCGGTCCGGGCCTCCCGGTATCCCGGCGGTGTCCGGGTGGATGCCGGCGGGTACCCGGAATTCGCGCCGTACGCGCGCGCGGCCGCGGAGATAGCCGAGCCTCCGGAGGGGTTCGGCGTGGACGAACTGAGGCTGACGGACTACGTGTCCGCGAACGCCGCGCTGGCCGCCTCGGGCCATGAACTGTGGGACACGATCCCGCCCGTGACGACGCCGCACGGCTGGACCTGGCACCACGTCGCGGGCTCGCGCCGGATGGAGCTGGTGCCGGTCGAGGTGAAGGCGCTGCTGCGGCACCACGGCGGTCTGGCGACCTCGCCGGTGGACCACGGCAAGCGGGGCACGCGTCCGCTCCAGGAGACCCGGCCGGTGCACTTCGGGCTGCCGAAGGCGTCGGTGTCGGTGAGCGAGCAGCAGGTGCAGGGCGTGGAGGAGGACCTCGGCTACCGGCTGCCGGGCGCCTACCGCTCGTTCCTGAAGGCGGCGGGCGGCTGCGCGCCGGTGGGCGCCGCGCTCGACGCGGAGCTGGGACTCCTGGTGGACCAGCCGCTCTTCACGGTGCGGGACGAGGCCGCGGTCAACGACCTGGTGTACGTCAACAAGTGTCTGCGGGACCATCTCACCAAGGACTACCTGGGGGTCGGCTTCGTACAGGGCGGGCTGCTCGCGGTGAAGGTACGGGGCGAGCGGACCGGTTCGGTCTGGTTCTCCGCGTACGACGACGCCCGGGACCGGGACGGCTGGGGCATCCAGGAGCGGGTGGAGCGGCTGCTCCTGCCGTGCGGCGACGACTTCGACGCGTTCCTGCTGCGGCTGGCGGGCAGCCCGCCGGAGCTGGAGACCGTGGCGAACCTGATGGTGGACGGCGGCTTCGCGCGCGCCGTCCCGGTGGAGGGATGAGCGCGGTGGTGACCTTCGCGCAGGCGCAGGAGCGCGCGGAAGACTGGGTGAACGGCGATCTGCCCGGCTACCAGCACCGTGAGGTGCGGGTGCGGGAGTTCGACCTCGGCTTCGTGGTGTGGGCGGAGGACCGGGAGAACGGTCCGACGTCGGACGGCGGCCGGCAGCGGCTGGTGATCGCGCGGGACAGCGGTGAGGCGACGCTGTGGCCGGGGCTGCCGGTGGGCGAGGTGATACGCCGGTACGAGGAGGAGTACGGGACGCGGGGCGAGCCGCCGGCCGCCGCGGCGCCCGAGGCACCGGCGCGGATCGATCTGAACCAGACGTCCTTCCTGCTGACGCCGCCGGAGTGGTTGCAGGACGCGGCGGACAAGATGGGCATCCCGGACCGCCGGACCCCGGAGGGCGCGTCGTCGGCGCCCGCTTCTCCAACTCCTTCGGCCTCTCCGGCTTCTCCGGCCTCTCCGGCCTCTTCAGGGGGGCCGGTCGTCGCGGGCTCCGGTGGTCCGGGGAGCGGCTCCCTAGGCGGTGGCAACAACTCCCTGGGCGGCGGCGGTGGCTCCCAGGCCGGGGGGTACGGCACCGGCCCGGCCGGGGCGCCCGGCGCCTCGCGGGGCGGGTCCGCCGGGGCCGCCGCGTACGAGCCCACGGCCAACGACGGTGTGCCCGCCTCGGCGCCGGGTACGGCGCCCGGGGCGACTCCCTGGGCCGGGATCGACACGAGCGAGTCGTCCTTCGCGTCGGACGAGGGCTCGGTACCGCTGCCCGCGACGGTCTTCGCGCCGCCGCTCGCCGGTGCCGACGACGATGACACCCCGCCGCCGAGCGTGGCCGCCGAGGCGCCGACCGCGCTGATGTCCGGTGGCAGCCAGTTGCCCCGTACGTCGGTGGCGCCCGCGCTGAGCGCCCCGGGGCCGGGTGCTCCGGGCACTTCGGGTGCTCCCGCCGCTCCGGGCGCTCCGGGGATGCCGGGGACTCCTGGCGCCCCTGGGACTTCGGGTGCTCCGGGGACTCCGGGGGCGGGCATTCCGGCTGCGCCGGGCGCCCCGGGTGCTCCGGGCGCGAGTTCCGGCAGCGGTGACATCGCCGACGCCGCGACGAGCAAGGCCGCCGTGCCGCCGCGTGGCGCGCGCGGAGGCGGCGGCGGCGCGGTGCAGCCCCCGCCGCCGCCCGC
>NZ_JBHYZP010000073.1:0-15916 GCF_042752355.1 Streptomyces sp. NPDC059255 | reverse complement strand
CACAACCGAGAGCCAGAAGAGCTTGTCGCCGTAGTCCACGCCGGCCTCCCCCGTCCGATGGCGAACGATCAGCCTACTCGTCGCGGGCCGGCAGGTCCGGGTTGGCCAGAGCGGCCGCAGGTGATCGCGTTCCAGCCAGCGGCCGGTCGCCTGCTTGGAACGTCGTGAATAGGCAGTCTTCAAGGGCTACGGCTCGGACGCGAGAAGCCGTACGAGCGGCTATGCCGCTTGTCTGCCGGACGCGGGGTTACGCGCACCTTGCGCAGGCTTACGACAGGGCGTGGCCGTGCCGACTTGACCGACGCAGGGCATCCCTTGGTCACAGGTGTCTTGCTCGGATGGCGACCATCCTGGGCGGCCGCAGCCGCAGCCGCTGGTCGACTGGGGGCGGTTGGTGACAGATGCCCCTGCGAAGTGACAGTTGCCGCTGCGAGTCACATCCGTCCGTGCAGTGGCGCCGCACACTTTTGCAAGCACTTGCTTGCAAAAGTTAGCAAGGCGACGCACCATGGGGTCATGGCATCACTCAACGTCGGCAATCTCGGTGAGTACCTGCGTGAGCAGCGCCGCAACGCGCAGCTCTCGTTGCGGCAGCTCGCCGATGCCGCCGGGGTGTCGAATCCGTATCTGAGCCAGATCGAGCGCGGGCTGCGCAAGCCGAGCGCGGACATCCTGCAGCAGCTCGCCAAGGCGCTGCGGATCTCCGCGGAAACGCTGTACGTACAGGCCGGGATGCTGGACGAGCGGGAGCGCGAGGAGCTGGAGACGCGTGCCGTCATCCTCGCCGATCCCTCGATCAACGAGCGGCAGAAGCAGGTGCTGCTCCAGATCTACGACTCGTTCCGCAAGGAGAACGCCCTCGACACGGAGGCGCCGGAATCGGATTCGGAACCGGCCGCGGGTCCGGCCTCGGCGTCGGACTCGGGACGGGCCGCCCGTGCGGACGGCGGCAGTGGTGTCACCCACCCTCACACTGATTGATCCGGGAGGACCCAAGTCATGGCCATCACTGATGACCTGCGTAAGACCTTCAGCGACCCGAAGCCCCTCTACTTCGCGGCCGGCACCGCCGATCTCGCCGTGGAGCAGGCCAAGAAGGTGCCCGGTCTGATCGAGCAGATCAGGGCCGAGGCGCCGGGGCGGATCGAGGCCGTGCGGAACTCGGACCCCAAGGCCGTCCAGGAGAAGGTCGCCGGTCAGGCCAAGGAGGCCCAGGCGACCGTCCAGGCCAAGGTCACCGAGGTGATCGGTTCGCTCGACACCGATCTGCGGAAGCTGGGCGAGACGGCTCAGGACCTGGCGCTGCGGGGCGTGGGCGTGGCCGCGGAGTACGCGGTCAAGGCGCGCGAGACGTACGAGAAGGTCGCGGAGCGCGGCGAGCAGAGCGTACGGGCGTGGCGCGGCGACGCGGCGGACGAGATCACCGAGATCGCCGTCGTCGTCGAGCCGGAGCCCGTGGCCAAGGCCGTGCCCGCGGCCGGGGCCGAGGCCAGGACGGAGGCCAAGGCCGATGCCAAGGCCAAGCCCGCCGCCAAGAAGTCCGCGCCGCGCAAGCCTGCCGCGAAGAAGGCCACGCCCCCCTCCGCCGAGTAGGGCTGCCGGGGGCAGCAGGCAGGACAAGGGGCCGGGTGTGCCCGGCCGGGGGTACGGGACCGGTCGGGCCGGGCACCTCGCGGGTGTCCGGCTCGTTGTCCGGGTACCTTCGACGTTACGGATCGGCGCACGGACCGCAAGGCGTCCCACCCACTGTTAGGCGGTGCTCAGCATGTTGCTCTCGGCATTCGGTTCTGTTCTGTGGCTGCTCAATATGGCCATGCTCGTCCTCGCCGTCGTCGCGCTGTTTCTCTCCGCGACGACCCGCGAGGACGCCTACCGGGCGGCGGACAAGCAGACCAAGAAGTTCTGGCTGATCATTCTCGGTGTCACGGTCGCCGTGAACCTCTTCGTGCCGATGCTGTTCCTGCAGATCGCCGGGCTCGTCGCCACGATCGTCTTCATGGTCGACGTACGCCCTGCCACCCAGCAGATCTCCGGCGGTGGCGGCGGTCGGCGCGGCGGTTCCAGCAGCGACGGCCCTTACGGTCCGTACAACGGCGGGCGCTGATCCGCGGCGGCCGAGCGCGGCGGCCCGGAAAGAAGCGCGCGGGGCTCAGGCGCCGCGGCCCAGCAGCAGTACCGCCACGTCGTCGGTCAGCTCGCCGCCGTTCAGTTCGCGCACCCGGGCGACGGCCGCGGCCAGCAGGTCGTCGCCGCGCAGCCCCGCGTCGAGCTGGGCGTTGATCATCTCGACCATGCCCTCCTCGCCCAGCCGCTGCTTGAGCCCCGGGCCCGCCCGGCCCTCTATCAGCCCGTCCGTGTACATCATCAGGTTCCAGCTCCCGCCCAGCTCCACCTGCCGCCGGGGCCAGCGGGCCCGGGGCAGCAGGCCCAGCGCCGGGCCGCCCTCCTCGTACGGGAGGAGCCGCGCCGCCCGGCCCTTGCGGGTGACCAGCGGCGACGGGTGGCCGGCCAGGCACATTCCGGCGCGCCGCCCGTCCGGCGAGATGTCGACCGTGCAGAGCGTCGCGAAGATCTCCTCGCTCTCCCGCTCGTGCTCCAGCACCTGCTGGAGCGTCGAGAGCAGCCGGTCGCCGCAGAGCCCCGCCAGCGTCAGCGCCCGCCACGCGATACGCAGCTCCACGCCGAGCGCCGCCTCGTCGGGGCCGTGTCCGCAGACGTCGCCGATCATCGCGTGGACCGTGCCGTCCGGCGTACGGACCGTGTCGTAGAAGTCCCCGCCCAGCAGCGCGCGGGAGCGGCCGGGGCGGTAGCGGGCCGAGAAGCGCAGCTCCGACCCCTGGAGCAGTGGAGTGGGCAGCAGACCGCGCTCCAGCCGGGCGTTCTCCTGGGCGCGCAGCCGGGATTCGGTGAGCTGGCGCTGGGCGATGTCCGCGCGCTTGCGCTCGACGGCGTACCGGATGGCGCGGCTCAGCAGCCGTCCGTCCAGCTCGTCGCGGAAGAGGTAGTCCTGCGCGCCGACCCGCACGGCGGCCGCCGCCCGTTCCCCGTCGCCCTCCGCCGCCAGCGCGAGCACCGCGTGGCGCGGGGCCAGCCGCAGGACGTGCTTCAGGGGGCCCAGTCCGTCGCCGTCGGCCGCGCCGGGGAGCGCGAGATCCACCAGGATGCAGTCGATGTCGTCCGTGAGCAGCCGCTCGGCCTCGGTGAGGTTGCGGGCGCTGCGGATCCGGACACGCGTACCCGCCCCCTCCGGCAGTTCCGGGGTGGCGAAAGTGCCCGCCGGGTCGTCCTCGATCACCAGCAGCGTGAGGGTGCCGCCGGCGGCGGACTCGGGGACGGGCCCCGTGGCGGACGCCGCGACGGCGCTCGCGCCGGCCGCGGTGGTGGCGGTGGTCGTGGTGCCCGTGCCGGCGGCTGAAGAACCTGTGCGCTGCCGCGGTACGGGTACAGGTGCGGGTACGGACATCGGTCTGGGTTTCCTTCCCTCCCCCTGAGGGCGCGGTGGAGCGACGATCGACGCTTCACCAGACGGGGACCATAGCGTTTGCCGCCGCCCCGGCGGAATGGCGTACGGACCGGGCCACACCGCCATATGCCGCTTCCCGTAACGCATCCGGCGCTATTCGGCGCCAGGGGCCCATGACAAACATCACGTGCGTATGCGCGTGTCATTCCGGATAAACATGGAACGCGTCACACAAGTCACATACGCCTCATGGGCGTCGGATCTCGGCGTACCGATCGTGCGGCCGGGGCCGCGGGTGGCCCTATGCGTCCGGGCGGACGACCCCGAGTATGCGCATCGACCCCGCGCCCGTGACCGTCACATGCCTGCCCGGCCGCGGGGAGTGCACGATCTTGCCGTTGCCTATGTACATCCCCACGTGGCTCGCGTCCTGGAAGTAGATGATCAGGTCGCCGGGCCGCATGTCCTTGACGTCGACGCGAGGCAGCAGCCGCCACTGCTCCTGCGAGGTGCGCGGGATGGGCCGTCCGCCCGCCGCCCACGCCTTCAGGGTCAGCCCCGAGCAGTCGTACGAGCCCGGGCCCTCCGCGCCCCAGACGTACGGTTTGCCGATCTGCGCCGTCGCGAACTCGATCGCCTTCCTGCCCTGCGCGCTCGCGGTCCGGTTGATCTCCTGGAGCGCCCCGGAGCCGAGCCATGCCGACTGGGCCGTGGCCGCCGCGTCCTTCTCCAGCTGTGCCAGCCGGGTGCGGTCCTTCTCCGCCAGGCTCGACTCCAGCTTCTCGGCGGCGGCGATCTGCTTCGTGATCTCCTTCTTCGCCTTCTCCTTCTTGGCGCGGTTGGCCTCCAGCTCCTGCCACCGCGTCCCCGCGTCCGCGGTGTAGGTCTTCAAGTCCTCCTGCGTCCTGGAGAGTTCGGCGATGAGGTCCCGGGTGGCCTTCTGGCCCTGCCGGGCCCGCCCCACGCCGTCCAGGAAGAGCTGCGGGTCGCCGGTGAGCATCAGCTCCGCCTCCGGCGGCAGCCCACCGCCCCGGTACTGCGCCCGCGCGGCGGCGCCGGCCTGCTTCTTGAGGGCGTCGAGCCGCACCTGCCCCTTGACGATGTCCTCCGTCAGCCCGACCACTTCCGCCGACTGCTTCTTCGCGCGTTCGTCGGCGAGGTTGTACGCGTCGGTGGCGGAGGCGGCCTTCCGGTACAGCGCCTCGATCTCCTTGCGCACGTCGTCCAGGGAGGGCGCGGCACTGCCCGACGGGGCGATGTCCGACTGCGAGACACCCGGCGGCAGTTCGACCGGCGGCGGCGCGACGGCGGACGGCGACGAGGTCGGCCCGGGAACGCCAGGAGCGCCGGGGGCGGCGGGCGACGCGGGGGCCGCGTACGCCTGGCTCAACAGGCCGGCGCCCGGCGCGGACAGCACGGCGAACGCGCAGACCAGGGTGATCGCGGCAGAGACGCGGCCATGTCGCCGTCGGTTCACAAGCTCCCCCTCCAGACCAACCGCACAGCACACACATCTGATTTACCGTCAGTAACGTCTCGTCACAGCGAGATCGTGCCATGTCCGCCGCCAAAACGACAGAGGTCCCACTCCCCGCAGGTGAGACGAACGGACACGCACAGACGTTCCCCCAGCCCCTGTCGTGTCCCGGACTCCCTCGCGGCTCACCGGCCGCGGCCGGTGCCGGAGCCCGGTGCGAGCGCCGCCCACTCCACCGTCATCTCGCCCTGCCGCCAGCGGCGCGCGTCGTCCGTCAGCGGCCAGTCGGCCGACAGGTCCCGTACGGCCCTGATCCAGCGCTGCCGGGCGCCGAGCGAGGCGTACGGGGCCGCCGCGGCCCACGCCCGGTCGAAATCGCGCAGGAAGGCGTGGACCGGCTCGCCCGGCACATTGCGGTGGATCAGCGCCTTCGGCAGCCGCTCCGCGAGATCGGAGGGGCGGCCGAGCGAGCCGAGCCGCGTCGCGAACGTGACCGTCCGCGGCCCCTTCGGACCCAGCGCCACCCATACATGGCGCCGCCCGATCTCGTCGCACGTCCCCTCCACCAGCAGCCCGCCCGGCGCGAGGCGCGCGCACAGCAGGTCCCACACCGCGGCGACCTCGGTCTCGTCGTACTGACGCAGGACGTTCGCCGCCCGGATCAGCACCGGCCGCCGGCCGCCGGGGAGCGGGACCTCGAAGCCGCCGTGCCGGAAGCGGAGCCCGTCCCTCTCGTACGGGAGCGCCGCGGCGACCCGCGCCGGCTCGATCTCGATGCCGACGACCTCGGCGCGCGGATCCGCCGTACGCAGCCGCCGCAGCAGCTCGACGGCGGTCCAGGGGGCGGCGCCGTACCCCAGGTCCACCACCACCGGATCGGCGGAACGGCGCAGCGCCGGGCCGTGGACGGCGGTGATCCAGCGGTCCATGCGGCGCAGCCGGTTCTGGTGGGTGGTGCCACGGGTCACGGCACCCACCGGCCGCGTCGAGCCCGTCGGCCGTGGCGAGCCCGTCGAGCGCGCCGGGCCCGTCGAGCGCGCCGGGCCCGGGCGGCCGCCCACTGAGGGGGACGAAGGGGACAGGTGCTGCGCCATACGGGTGAGCGTATCCAGATCGGGCACCGGCGCGCGGGTTGATCCGTTGTCGGTAATGATTTGGCAAAACGGAAATGAAGGGGGTGCGTTCCACTGTTGACGGCCTTCGGAGGGTTCCCCACGCCCTCTCTTTGTCATGTTCCACCGCATGTCTTTCGGCATGTTTGCCTGCGAGAGGACCCTGGACGTGAGCCAGTACGTGTCCCGAATCGCCAACACTTTCGCAGGTCAGTCCAGGCAGCCCCGGCTGCGGCGCCTCCCGGGACCACACCGCGGGCCGCGCCGGATAGCCATGCTCAGCGTCCACACCTCGCCGCTGCACCAGCCCGGGACGGGCGACGCGGGCGGGATGAACGTCTACATCGTCGAGCTGGCGAAGCGCCTCGCCGCGATCGACATCGAGGTGGAGATCTTCACGCGGGCCACGACCGGCGGCCTGGAGCCGTCGGTGGAGCTCGCGCCCGGTGTGCTCGTCCGCCACGTGGACGCCGGCCCGTACGAGGGACTGGCCAAGGAGGAGCTGCCCGCGCAGCTCTGTGCCTTCACGCACGGTGTGATGCAGGCCTGGGCGGGCCAGCGCCCCGGTTACTACGACCTGGTCCACTCGCACTACTGGCTCTCCGGACACGTCGGCTGGCTGGCCTCCGAGCGGTGGGGCGTCCCGCTGGTCCACGCCATGCACACGATGGCGAAGGTGAAGAACGCCGCCCTGGCGGAGGGCGACCGGCCCGAGCCCGCGGCCCGGGTCATCGGCGAGACCCAGATCGTGCGCGCCGCCGACCGGCTGATCGCCAACACCGCGGAGGAGGCCGACGACCTGGTCCGCTTCTACGAGGCGGAGCCGGACAAGGCCGCGATCGTCCACCCCGGGGTGAATCTGGAGTGTTTCTGTCCGTCGGACGGACGCGCCGCCGCCCGCCGTCGGCTGGGGCTGCCCCAGGACGCGTTCGTCCCCCTCTTCGCCGGCCGTATCCAGCCGTTGAAGGCCCCCGACGTGCTGCTGCGCGCCGTGGCCGTTCTCCTGGAGCGGGACCCCTCGCTCCGCCGCAAGCTGGTCGTGCCGGTCGTCGGCGGCCCGAGCGGCAGTGGTTTGGCCAAGCCGGAAGGACTCCAGAAACTCGCGGCGCGGCTGGGCATCGCCGATGTCGTACGGTTCCGGCCGCCGGTCGGTCAGGCGCTGCTGGCGGACTGGTTCCGTGCGGCCTCGGTGCTGGTCATGCCCTCGCACAGCGAATCCTTCGGCCTGGTCGCCATAGAGGCCCAGGCGGCGGGCACCCCCGTGGTGGCCGCGGCGGTGGGCGGCCTCCCGGTGGCGGTGCGGGACGGGGAGACCGGCTTTCTGGTCCCCGGCCACGAACCGGCGGCGTACGCGACGGCCCTGCGGCGTTTCCTCGACGCCCCGGAGCTGGTCGACCGGATGGGCGCGGCGGCCGCGCGCCACGCCCAGTCCTTCGGCTGGGACACCGCGGCGGCGGCGACGGCGGACGTGTACACGGCGGCGGTCCAGGACCACCGGCGCCACGGCCGCCCCCAGCAGCGCGGCTGACCTGTCGTAGGCTCGGCTCATGGCTGAGGTCGATGTCGTACAGCGTGCCGGGCGGATCGTCGAACAGGCGCTGAACGGCGCCGAGCTGGAGTGGGAGAGCCCCGAGCCCGGCTCGTACGTCGTCTCCCTCCCCGGCACCCGCAAGCTCTCCACGACCTGCGCGCTCCGCGTCGGCCGGCACGCGCTCTCCGTCACCGCGTTCGTGATCCGCCACCCGGACGAGAACGAGGAGGGCGTCCTGCGCTGGCTGCTGGAGCGCAACCTCAAGCTGTACGGGGTGAGTTACGCGGTCGACGCCCTCGGCGACATCTACCTCACGGGCAAGTTCCCGCTGGCGGCGGTCAGCGAGGACGAGATCGACCGGCTGCTCGGCTCGGTGCTGGAGGCGGCGGACGGCTCCTTCAACACCCTGCTGGAGCTGGGGTTCGCGAGCGCGATCCGCAAGGAGTACGCGTGGCGGACCTCGCGCGGCGAGTCCACGCGGAACCTGGACGCGTTCGCGCATCTGACCCGGCCCGCGTAACGCCTCGCTGCCCGTCGCCGTACGCCCGTCGCCGTACGCCCGTCGCCCGAGGCCCGTCGCCGTACGGCCGTACCGCCGCGTACGGCCGTACCGGAGGTGCGGGGTGCCCGGCCCCGGGCGACGATGCGGCCATGGGAGACATATCGGAGCGGAGGGGCCGGCTCGACCGCCGACGCTTCCTCGGGGTGGCCGCCGCCGGAGCCGCCGGTCTCGCGGTGGGCGTGGTGGCGGCCTGCGACACCGCCCCCACCGGTACGGATACGGGCACGGCCGAGGAGCCGGCGCGAACGGGCACCGGCACTCCCCACCCCGCCGACGCCGCCGAACGCTCCCGCCCCGGCAGCCCCGACTGGCGCATCCGTTCCCAGGGCCCGCCCGACGCGGTCCTCGGCTACACCGACCGGGTGAGCGTCCTGCCGGGGGAGGAGTTCGGCCTGCACGTCTCGACGACCGCACCCGCCTTCCGCGTCTCGGCGTACCGCGTCGGCTGGTACGGCGGCGCCCAGGCCCGGCTGGTCTGGCACTCGGAGCGGATACCGGGCCGGGCCCAGCGCGGCCCGCGCGACGCGCGCCTGGTGCGCGCCACCCAGACCGTGCGCGCCGACTGGGACCGTACGCTCACCGTCCGCGCGGCCGGCTGGCCCGAAGGCGCGTACCTGCTCCGGCTGGACGCGGAGAACGGCCACCAGCGGTACGTCCCGCTGATCGTCCGCTCGTCGGCCGGCGCGGGCCGGACCGTACTGGCCCACGCCCCCGCGACCTGGCAGGCGTACAACCTGTGGGGCGGCCGGAGCCTCTACGAAGGCCCGAACGGCAGGTACGGGGCCCGCTCGCTGGCCGTCAGCTTCGACCGGCCGTACGACAAGAACGGCGCCGAGAAGTTCCTCGTCTACGAGCGCGCGGCGGTCGTCCTCGCCGAACGCCTCGGCCTCCCGCTCGCGTACACGACGGGCCCGGACATCCACGCGGACCCGGCCGTCCTGCGGGGCGCGGCGGCGCTGGTCTCGCTCGGCCACGACGAGTACTGGACCCCGGAGCAGCGGTGGCACTTCACCCGGGCGCGTGACGCCGGGACCAATCTGGTCTTCCTCGGCGCGAACACCTGCTACCGCCGGATCCGGCTGGAGGGCCCGAAGGGCCTGGCGGGACCACAGAGACATAGGGAACCGGACGACGCGATGGGGGCGGACGGAAAGAACCCCGGGAACGCCCGCACGGTCGTCTGCTACAAGACCGACTACGCCAACGACCCGTACCTGGTCCAGCACCGCACCATGGTCACCACCGACTTCCGCCAACCCCCGGCCGCCGACCCCGAGTCCACCCTGACCGGCGTCCTCTACGAGGGCTTCCCCGTGGACGCCCCGTACGTCGTGCACAGCGCGGACCACTGGGTCTTCGAGGGGACGGGGGTACGGCCCGGGGACTCCTTCGCCCATCTGGTCGGGGTGGAGTACGACCGGGTCACCCCGGAGGCGCCCACCCCCTCGCCGCTGGAGATCGTCGCCCACTCCCCGCTGACCTGCAAGGGCCGCAGGAGCCACGCCGACTCCGCGTACTACACGACGCCGAGCGGCGCGGGTGTCTTCGCGTCGGGAACGATGCGCTGGGTCGAGGCACTGATGGCGGGCACCCGCGACAACGGCCGCAACCACGGCCTGGACAGGCGCACCGGCGCCTTCGTCACCCGCACGACCGAGAACGTGCTCCGCGCCTTCGCCCAGGGCCCGGCGGCCCACCACCGACCGGCGCCGAGGGACAACGTACGGACGGTGTACGGGCGAGCCGCGGGCGCGCCGGGTGACAGGGGCTGACGGGGCTACGGGTAACGGAGCTACAAGGGCTACGCGGTCTGCCGTACCGGCGCCTCGGCCCCCGGATCCGCCTTCTCCGCCTGCCCGTTCGCCACTGTCTCCTGCTCCGGCGAGGGCTCCGGAGACTCCTCCTCCGACAGTCCCCGTACCAGCAGCCAGTACCCCAGCCCCGCCGCCGTTCCCAGCAACGCGCACGCGCCCCACAGCCAGTCCGCGCCGAACCGGTCGATCACGAAGCCGGACACGAGCGGGGCGATCAGCGCCGCCGCCGACCAGGACATCGTGTACATCCCCTGGTAACGGCCCCGCCCGTGGAGCGGGGAGAGCCGGGCGACCAGGCCCGTCTGCGTCGGCGCGTTGACGATCTCGGCCAGGGTCCAGACGCAGACCGTCACCGCGTACACCGCGATCGACCCGGCGAACACCGTCAGCCCGAAGCCGTATCCCGCCACGAGCGACGAGACGATCAGGAGGTGGCGCGGGTCGCGGTGCTGGATGAAGCGGGTGACCGGGATCTGCAGGACCACGATCAGCGCGCCGTTCACCGCGATGGCCATGCCGTAGTCGGCGCTGTCGAACCCGTCCGCGCCCATCGCCACCGGCAGCCCCACGTACCCCTGCTGGAAGATCAGCGCCACCAGGAACGACAGCCCGACGACGCTCATGAAACGGCCGTCCCGCAGGACCGTCCCCATCCCCACCTCCGGCCGGACGGCCGCCGTGGCCGCCCGCTCCGTACGCCCGGACCCGGGCTCCGGCCGGGACTCCGGCAGCTTCAGGAAGACCACGACGGCGCAGGCCAGCGTCAGCGCGGCCTCACCCAGGAACCCCGCGAGATAGCTGTACTGCGCGACGAACCCGGCGCCCGCCGCCGAGACCGCGAAGCCCAGATTGATCGCCCAGTAGTTGAGGGAGAACGCCCTCAGCCGGTCCTCGGGCCGGACGATGTCCGCGATCATCGCCTGCACGGCGGGCCGCGACGCGCTCGATGCCATGCCGACCAGGAAGGCCACCGCCGCGATCGCCACCGGGTCCCGCATGAAACCGAGCAGCGCGACCGACACCGCCGTCGACGCCTGCGCGACCAGCATCGTGGGGCGCCGCCCGAGCCGGTCGGTCAGCACCCCGGCGCCGAGCGAGGAGACCACCCCGCCGAGCCCGTGGAGCGAGGCCACCAGGCCCGCGTACGAGGCGGAGTAGCCCCGGTCCAGCGTCAGGTAGAGCGCCATGAAGGTGGCGACGAACGCCCCGAGCCGGTTGACCAGGGTGCTCGTCCACAGCCACCAGAACTCCCGGGGCAGCCCCGAGACGCTCTCCCGCACCGCGCGCCGCAGCCCGGCGACGCGGGCGGCGACCGATGCGGTGACCGACGTGGAGACGGACATTCGGATTTCCCCCCGGGGCAGCGATACGAAGCGACACGAAACATGTGCAGCGATACGAAGCGTGTGAAGCGATACGAAGCATGTGCAGCGATACGAAATGGCGCGGGCGATGTGACGCGAGGTGCCGGTGCCGTGCGCCCCGGCACCGTGCACCCGGCACCGTGACGACCAGGGGAAACGTACGTAAGCGGCCCGCTGCCGCGCCACTCGATTGACGCCCTCCGTCAATCGTCCGCGGGCGCCGGTGCCGCGGTACGAGGCGTCCCCCGAAGCGCACGGAACGGGTCCATTAGGCTTTGGCCCATGGCCGACGCACCGTACAAGCTGATCCTCCTCCGCCACGGCGAGAGCGAATGGAACGCGAAGAACCTGTTCACCGGCTGGGTGGACGTCAACCTCACCGACAAGGGCGAGAAGGAAGCCGTCCGCGGCGGCGAGCTGCTCAAGGACGCCGGCCTGCTGCCCGACGTGCTGCACACATCCCTCCAGAAGCGCGCCATCCGCACCGCGCAGCTCGCGCTGGAGTCCGCGGACCGCCACTGGATCCCCGTCCAGCGCTCCTGGCGCCTGAACGAGCGCCACTACGGCGCGCTCCAGGGCAAGGACAAGGCGCAGACGCTCGCCGAGTTCGGCGAGGAGCAGTTCATGCTCTGGCGCCGTTCGTACGACACCCCGCCGCCCGCGCTGGAGGACGGCACGGAGTTCTCGCAGAGCGACGACCCCCGCTACGCGACGATCCCCGGCGAGCTGCGCCCGCGCACGGAGTGCCTCAAGGACGTTGTGGAGCGGATGCTCCCGTACTGGTACGACGCGATCGTCCCGGACCTGCTCTCCGGCCGTACGGTCCTGATCGCCGCCCACGGCAACAGCCTGCGCGCGCTCGTCAAGCACCTCGACGGGGTCTCGGACGCCGACATCGCGGGCCTGAACATCCCGACCGGCATCCCGCTCGTCTACGAGCTGGACGCCGACTTCCACCCGGTCACCCCGGGCGGCACCTACCTGGACGCGGACGCGGCGGCCGCCGCCATCGAGGCCGTCAAGAACCAGGGCAAGAAGTAGCAGCGGCGGCGGAGACAGCCGCGGCGAAACCGGAGGGCCCCGTCCGGGGAGAACGTACTCACACGTTCGACCGGACGGGGCCCTTCGCATACGTAACGGTGCGTGTCGGCACGTGCGCGTCGGTACGGCGTGCACCGGCCGTCAGCCGTCAGCCGGCCGTCGTCAGCCGCAGTTTCCGCCGCACTGGCACGAGCCGCCCGACTGGCAGCCGCAGCCGCAGCCGGAGCCGCAGCCGCACGCGCCGAGAACGGGCAGACGTACGACGGGGACAGGAGCCGCCGGGGCCTCCTGCCGGGGTGCGGTCGTAGGGGAATCGGCCATGGGATCCTCCTCAAGGCGTGCAGGGGTGTCGCCTGCGCCCATTGCATGCCTGCCGGAGCGGGGACAACAACGGCGCATTCGCGGCGCATCCGCGCAAGCGCGGCGGTAAGCGCCCCTTCCGCGCTCCCCTGCGTCACCTCTGCACGACTATGCGCCCTACGCCCTCTACGCGCCCTCGACCGGGGTGTCCACCGGCTGGATCTCGTCCGCGTGCTCGCCCGTCACCAGGTAGACGACCCGCTTGGCGACCGACACCGCGTGGTCCGCGAACCGCTCGTAGTAGCGGCCCAGCAGCGTCACGTCCACGGCCGTCTCGATGCCGTGCTTCCAGCGGTCGTCCATCAGGTGCTGGAAGAGCGTGCGGTGCAGCAGGTCCATCTCGTCGTCGTCCTGTTCGAGCTGGAGTGCCAGGTCGACGTCCTTGGTGACTATCACCTCGGCGGCCTTCGCCATCAGGCGCTGCGCGAGCTGCCCCATCTCCAGCAGCGTCGCGTGCAGGTCGCGCGGCACGGGCGACTCCGGGAAACGGAGCCTGGCCTGCTTGGCCACGTGCTGGGCGAGGTCGCCGGCGCGCTCCAGGTCGGCGCTCATCCGCAGCGACGTGACCACGATCCGCAGGTCCGTGGCCACCGGCTGCTGCCGTGCCAGCAGCGCGATGGCGCGCGCCTCCAGGTCGTGGTGGAGCGTGTCGACCTTGTCGTCCGCCGCGATCACACTCTCGGCGAGCTTAAGATCGGCGTCGAGCATGGCCGTGGTGGCACGCCCGATGGCGGAACCGACCAGCCGGGCCATCTCGACCAGGTCTTCGCCGATCGAGTCCAGTTCCTCGTGGTACGCGTCCCGCATGGGGTTTGTCCCTCTCTTGACGTTCCTGTGACGTTCTTGTCAGGGCCCTACGCTCCCACGTTCTGTCCGCCACGCGTCGGGCGCCTCCCTCTCAAATGAACCGGCACTTTCTCCTCGGTGAACTCTGGGCGACGAGTGTTCGAGGAGACACCTCGATGGCTGGGAGCATGTCCGTGGCCGCGCATAACCTGGGACACATGGACGTGAACGCGGCAGTCGCCGCATTGGCAGCGATCGCCGGGGTGTGCACCGGCGTGATCGCCATGCTGGCGTTTCGCTGGAGCGAACGCGACCAGGCAAGACCCACCCGCAGCTCGCTGCACACGGATGCCGTACTGCCCCCGGGCGTCGACACCGTGCTCTCGGTGCTGCGCTCCTCGGCGGTCGTGCTCGACGAGAGCGACTCCGTCGTCAAGGCCAGCTCCGCGGCGTACGCGCTCGGCCTGGTCAGGGGAGGCAAGCTCGCCGTCGAGCCCATGCTGGTCATGGCCCGCGACACCCGCAGGGACGGCGAGATACGACAGGTGGAGCTGGACCTCCCTCGGAGGGGCACGGGCCGGGGCGAGGCCCTCGCCGTCTCCGCCCGGGTGGCCCCGCTCGGCTCCCGTCTCGTCCTCCTGCTGGTCGAGGACCTGACGGAAGCCCGCCGTATCGAAGCGGTACGGCGCGATTTCGTGGCGAATGTCAGCCACGAACTGAAGACCCCCACGGGCGCGCTCTCCCTGCTCTCCGAGGCCGTCATGGACGCCTCGGACGACCCCGAGGCGGTCACCCGGTTCGCCGGCCGGATGCAGATCGAGGCGACGCGCCTCACCAATCTGGTCCAGGAGCTGATCGACCTCTCCCGGGTGCAGAACGACGACCCGCTGGAGGACTCGGAGTCGGTACGGGTGGACGAGCTGGTCGCCGAGGCCATCGACCGGTCCCGGCAGCCCGCGTCCACCAAACAGATCACCATGGCCTCGGGCGGCACGGCCGACCTGCGGGTCTGGGGAAACCGCGGCCAGCTGGCCGCCGCGCTCGGCAACCTCGTCGAGAACGCGGTCAACTACTCACCGGCCCGCACCCGCGTCGGCATCGCCGCGCACCGGGTCTCCGCCACCGGCGGGGACCTGATCGAGATAGCCGTGACCGATCAGGGCATAGGTATCTCCGAGAAGGACCGGGAGCGGGTCTTCGAGCGGTTCTACCGCGTCGACCCGGCCCGTTCCCGGGCCACCGGTGGTACGGGCCTCGGCCTGGCCATCGTCAAGCATGTGGCCGCCTCGCACGGCGGGGAGGTCACTGTGTGGAGTTCCGAAGGTCAGGGCTCCACCTTCACCCTGAGGCTGCCCGAGGCGGGCGCCGGACGGGACCGCACACCCACCGGGCAGGACGAAGACGACCGCGCCCCCTACGACACCGTCGCCGACACAGCCGCCGAGGCGGGCCCCGGCACCGGCACCGGCACACACGCCGTCGCCGCCAGGGACACCGGCAACGACACCGACAGCGGTACGGACGACACCGCGACAGACACCAGCCGCAGCCTTCGGCTGGATTCCCCGACCGTGATTCCTGCCCCGGAGGTCCTTCCGTGACCCGAGTGCTCGTCGTCGAGGATGAGGAATCCTTCAGCGACGCCCTGTCCTACATGCTCCGCAAGGAAGGCTTCGAGGTCGCCATCGCGACCACCGGGCCCGCGGGGCTCGACGAGTTCGAACGCAACGGCGCCGACCTCGTCCTCCTCGACCTGATGCTGCCCGGACTGCCGGGCACCGAGGTCTGCCGCCAGCTGCGCGGCAGGTCGAACGTCCCGGTGATCATGGTGACCGCCAAGGACAGCGAGATCGACAAGGTCGTCGGCCTGGAAATAGGAGCCGACGACTACGTGACCAAGCCCTTCTCCTCGCGGGAGCTGGTGGCCCGCATCCGCGCGGTCCTGCGCCGCCGCGGCGAGCCGGAGGAGGTCACCCCGGCGGCCCTGGAGGCCGGCCCGGTCCGGATGGACGTGGACCGTCACGTCGTCACCGTCTCCGGCGGCAAGGTCGACCTCCCGCTCAAGGAGTTCGACCTGCTGGAGATGCTGCTGCGCAACGCGGGCCGGGTGCTGACCCGTATGCAGCTCATCGACCGGGTCTGGGGCGCGGACTACGTGGGGGACACCAAGACCCTCGACGTCCACGTCAAGCGCCTGCGCGCCAAGATCGAGCCGGACCCGGGCGCCCCCCGGTACCTGGTGACGGTGCGGGGACTGGGCTACAAGTTCGAGCCGTAGAAAACCGTGGCCCACGCGTCCCGCGGGGCCACTCGACACGGCTGATACGGCCCGATACGGCGTTGGGGGGGGGGGCGGCCGCCCCCCGCGCGGGCCCCCCCCCAGGGGCCGGCGCGCGCGCCCGCCCG
>NZ_JBHYZP010000072.1:0-15961 GCF_042752355.1 Streptomyces sp. NPDC059255 | reverse complement strand
GGGGGGCCCCCGCCGGGCCCGTCCCCCCCCGCCCCCCCCCGGCGCCCCCGCCCCTCCCGGGCCCGGGGCCCCCGGGGCGCGGCCCCGCGCCCCGCCCGGCGACGGGTCGGCCGGCGACGGGTCGGCCACCGGCTCCGGCCCGTCGGCGGGTGCGCCGTCCTGGTGCAGCGTGGTGACCGCCAGGGCCAGGGCCAGCGCGGCCCGCGCGCGGATGTCGCGGAGGTCGAGGCCGAGCGCGGCCTCGGACCGCTTGAGGTGGGCGGTGACCGTGTTGCGGCTGATGCCCAGCAGGGCGGCCACCCCGGACCGGGGGAAGAAGAGGGCGAGGCGGGTGGTCTCGGCGGTCAGCTCCGGCAGGGACCGCAGCGGTCGCAGCAGGGCGTGTGCCCAGGCGAGTGTCTCCGCACGAGGCAGCAGCCGCTCCAGCGGTTCCTGCCTCCGGTAACCGGCCACTCTGCCGGGGGTGTTGCCGGCGACCGCCAGCGCGTGCCGGGACTCCTCGTACGCCGCGGCCGTCGCGCGCAGCGGATGCGGGGAGCTGATGCCCAGCGCGTACTCCTCGCTCTCGGCGACCAGTTCGCGCAGTACGCCGCCCAGTTCCGGCGGGGCGTGCTCGTCCTCGGCGACGAGGCAGATCAGATGCTCGTCGTAGACCGGGCAGCGCACCATCAGGGCCCGGCGGTGGTAGCCGGCGGGGTCCTGGTGGGCCTGGGCGATCCGGTCCCGTTCGCCGGGCCGGCAGCGCAGCAGATGCACCCGGATCCGGTCGGCGCCCAGCAGTTCGGGGACGGCTCCGGTGGTCATCCGCCGGGCCAGGACGGTGTCGCCCGCCATGAGCGTCATGAAGAGCGCCACCCGCATCTGGTGGGCCTTCTCCTGATAGTCGCGGAAGACCGCGTCGGCCGCCCGGGCGCGGTGCAGCAGGCCGATGATGTGGCCGGTGTGCGAGGCGGCGGCCGCCTCCTGGCCGGTGAGCCGGTCGGCCCCGGCCAGGACGAGCACCCGGTGCGGGCTGTCGGGGCCGACGCCCTCCAGCCGTACCCGTACCGCGCCCACCTCGGTGGCCGCGGCGGCCATCCGGCCGGTGGCCAGCTTGGTGAGTACCGGTGCCAGCGCGGGCAGTATTTCCTGGGGGAAGCCGGGCGTCGACAGCTCCACGGTGTGCCCGCGGCCGACCAGGGCGACCTCCGAGCCGAGCTGCCGGTGGAGCCAGTCGACGACCCCCTCGACCCCCGCGTCCGGCCGCCAGCCCTGCCGGCCGACCAGATAGAGCAGTTCGTCGAGCCGGCCCGTGGGCGGGGGTGTCTCGGGCCGGCCACGCATACGAACTCCTACAACTCCGCCGACGGCCCCCTGAAGAGGGACAGTTTACGGCGTGGTCACCCGGCCTTCTTCACGAACTCCGTGGTGTACGTCTTCTCCAGGTCGACCTTGGCGTTCTTGAGGTTGGGGTTGAACGCCTTCAGGACCCGCTCGACCGTCGCGGGCCCGTCGGCCGGCATCACCCCGTCCGTCGTGAACATCGGCAGGGTGCTCTTGATCGACTGCGCGTACAGCTCCTTGCCGCCCTGCGCGTAGTCCGCCGGCATCTTCGCGGCGATCTCCTCGGGGGTGTGCGAGGACATCCAGCGGAGCGTCTTCACAAAGGCGTTGGCCAGCTTCTGCACCGTCTCCTTGTTGCCGTTCACCCAGTCGGTGTTCATGTAGAGACTGGAGGAGGGGTACGGTCCGCCGAGCGCCTCCTTCGAGCCCTCGGGCGTCCGCATGTCGATGAGGACCTTGCCGAGCTTCTTGTCGAGGATCTGCGCGACCGTGGGGTCGGTGGTCATGCCGCCCTCGATGGAGCCCTGCTGGAGCGCGGAGATGAAGGTCTGCCCCGCCCCGACCGCCACCGTGGAGAACTCCTCCGTCGACACCCCGTCGTTGACCGCGAGGTACTTCGTGAGGAAGTCGGTGGACGAGCCGAGCCCGGTGACCCCGAGCTTCTTGCCCTTGAAGTCCTTCGGGGAGGTCAGTCCGGCCGCCGCCTTGTTCGAGACGACCTCGACCTCACCGGGGGCGTGCGAGAATTGCACGACGGACTCCACCTGCTTGCCCTTGACCTGAAGGTCGAGGGTGTGGTCGTAGAAGCCCACGACACCCTGGACGTCCCCGGAGACGAGCGACGTGGTGGCCTGCACCCCCGCCGGTTCGGTGAGGAGCTGCACGTCGACGCCCTCCTCCTTGAAGTAGCCCAGCTTCTGGGTGAGCATCGCGGGCAGATAGATGACCTTGTCCAGGCCGCCCACCATGATCTTCACCTTGCCGCCGGAGCTCCCGCCGGCGGCGGAGTCGCCGCCGCAGCCGGTGACGGTGGACAGGGCGAGCAGCGCGGAGACCGCCGCCGCCGACATTCTGAGATACGTACGCATGGCCGGTCACGTCCTTGTGAGGAGAAGCGGGGAGCTGGGGGAGAGGGGGAGGAGAAGGGGAGAGACGGCCGTCAGCGCTCGGCGCCGGACTCGGCCGGCTTCCAGCGGAAGAGACGTTTCTCCAGGAAGGTGAGGAGCGCCTCGGCGAGCAGGGCGACGACCGCGAGGATCACCATCGCCGCGTACACCCCGGCCGCGTTGAAGGTGCCCTGCGAGGCCGAGACCAGCAGCCCGATGCCCTTGGTCGCGCCGATGTACTCGCCGACGATCGCGCCGATCAGCGCGAAGCCGAAGCTGACATGCAGGCTGGTGAAGATCCACGAGGTGGCGGAGGGGATCACCACCTGAAGGGTGACCTGACGGTTGCTCGCGCCGAGGATCCGCGCGTTGGACACCAGGTTGCGGTCCACCTCCCGCGCGCCCTGGAACGCGTTGAAGAAGACGGGGAAGAAGACCAGCACGACCGCCGAGGCGACCTTGGAGGCCGGGCCGAGTCCGAACCAGATGAGGAAGATCGGGGCGAGGACGATCCGCGGCAGCGCGTTGAGCACCTTGATGTACGGGCCGAGCACATCGGCCAGGAAGCGGACCCGGCCGAGCGCGATCCCGAGGACCACACCGCCGGTCACCCCGATGACCCAGCCGAGCAGCGCCTCGTAGAGCGTGTACCAGATCTGCTCCCACAGGGGGCCCTGCGGGGTGCCGTGCACCGCCCACTGCACGATCTGGTCCCAGATCTTCGACGGCATCGAGAAGTTGAAGGGATCGATGACGGCCGCCCTGGCCAGCCACTCCCACATCCCGATCAGGGCGATGAGCAGCAGGACCCGGGCCCCGTACACCAGCACCTGCCGGTTGCGCGCGGCACGCGCCCGGGCGCGGGTACGGTCGCCGCCCCCGTCCTGGCCGGTGGCGACGGGCTTCGTGGGGACCGCGCCGGCGGTCACGGTCTCAGGCGGCATCGGTCGCACCCCTCTCGCGGGTGATCCGGACCTCTTCGCCGAGCGACGACCAGATCTCCCGGTAGATCTCGATGAACCGGGGTTCCAGCCGTACGGACTCCACCTTGCGGGGGCGCGGCAGGTCGATGGTGAAGACCTCCTTGACGGTCGCGGGACCGGCCGTCATGACCACGACCTTGTCGGCGAGGGCGATCGACTCCTCCAGGTCGTGGGTGACGAAGACGACCGAGGCGCCCGTCCCGGCCCACAGCTCCAGCAGTTCGTCGGACATCAGCGCGCGGGTCTGGACGTCGAGGGCCGAGAACGGTTCGTCCATGAGGAGAAGCTCGGGGTCGTTGACGAAGGTCGCGGCGAGCGCGACGCGCTTGCGCTGGCCGCCCGAGAGCTGGTGCGGGTAGCGGTCCTCGAAGGACGCGAGCCCGACCCGGGCGAGCCACTCGCGGGCCTGCTCCCTGGCCTCGGCCTTGGGCACACCGCGGAAGCGGGGGCCGGCCATCACATTGGACAGGACGGTGCGCCAGGGGAACACGGCGTCCTGCTGGAAGACGAATCCGATCTTGTCACCGATGCCGTCGACCGGCTCGCCGGCCACCAGCACCTCGCCCTCAGTGGGCTCCTCCAGACCGCTGACCAGGGTCAGCGTGGTCGACTTGCCGCATCCGGTGGGGCCGACCACGGCGACGAACTCGCCGCGTTCGACGGTCAGATCCAGATCCCTGACGGCGGTGTGAAGCGCACCCGACGGGGTCCGGAACGCCTTGCTCGCTCCCCGCAGCTCGATGGCTGGGCTCGTTCTGCTGCTCATGGGCCGGGAGGCTAGGAGTGACCCGGACCACAGCGGCAGTCTTGTGGGCGCAACCCGTCGTTGTGCGCGCAAACCGCGTTCTGCTCATTCTGCTCACGCCCGGACGACAAAAGAACCGCACAGGGCTGGGCAGCGGCGCCCCGGCGGCTTACGTTTCGTTCACAACGGTGTTAAACGGAGACAGCCGTTCCCCACGGCGGGACGGCTCCGGGAGCAGCGTGATCCGGGCGGAACAGGATCCGGGAAGAGCGGAACGGCCGGCGGGCCGGACATGAGGAGGACCTATGCGTGTGCGCTGGCCCCGCCGTGTCTTCGCCCAGGTGCTGGCCGCGCAGCTCGCCCTCACCACCGGGGTGATGACCCTCGCCACCTGCCTCTTCCTGGCGCCCCTCGGCTCCGAGCTGGACGACGAGGCGATGCACCGCGCCCTCGCCATCGCCCAGACGACCGCCGCCGATCCCGACATCGCCCGGGAGGTGCTCACCACCGCGCCGAGCGCCCGGGGCCCGGTGCAGACCGAGGCGGAACAGATCCGGCGGGCCACGGACGCGCTCTACGTCGTGGTGATGGACACCCGCGGGGTGCGCTGGTCCCACACCAACACCGCCGAGATCGGCCGCCATGTCTCCACCGACCCCAGCGTCGCGCTCTCCGGCCGCGAGATCCGCCAGATCGACGACGGCACCCTGGGCCGCTCCGCCCGCGCCAAGGTGCCGCTCCTGGACCCCGGAGGGAAGATCGTCGGCGCGGTCTCCGTCGGCATCGCGTACGCCAGTGTGCGGGAGCGGCTGCTCGACGCCGTGCCCGCCCTGCTGCTCTGCGCGGGCGCCGCGCTCGCCGTCGGAGCGCTGGCCGCGTACGCGGTCTCCCGCCGGCTGCGCCGCCGCACCCACGGGGTCGCCTTCGCCGACATCTCCGCCCTGCTCGACGAGCGTGAGGCGATGCTGCACGGCGTACGGGAGGGGGTCGTCGCCTGCGACCGGTACGGCAGGATCCGGCTGGCCAACGACGAGGCGGCCCGGCTGCTCGGGCTCGGAGCCGACGCCACGGGACGCCCGCTGGACGAGGTCCTGCCGCCCGGCCGGACCACGGACGTGCTGGCGGGACGCGTGACGGGGACCGATCTGCTGACCGTCAGCGGCAGCCGGGTCCTGGTCGCCAACCGGATGCCGACCCGGGACGGCGGAGCCGTCGTCACCCTCCGGGACCGGACCGAGCTGGAGCAGCTCGGGCGGGAACTCGACAGCACCCAGGGACTGCTGGACGCGCTGCGCGCGCAGGACCACGAACACGCCAACCGGCTGCACACCGTGCTCGGACTCCTCGAACTCGGGCGGCACGAGAAGGCCGCCGAATTCGTCGCCGAGATCGCCGACACCCACCGCTCCTCCTCGGAACAGATCGCGGAACGGGTGCACGACCCGCTGCTGTCGGCGCTTCTCGTCGGCAAGGCGGCCGTCGCCGCCGAGCGCGGTGTGTCGTTGCGGGTCTCCGCCGCCACCCTGCTGCACGACCGGGTGGTGGACCCGCGCGACCTGGTGACCGTGCTCGGCAACCTCATCGACAACGCGCTCGACGCCGTCGCCGGGCACCGGGACGCCGCCCCGGGCGGTGCGGTGCCCGGCGACCGCGCCGAGCGCGCCGGCCCCGGCGAAGGACCCGGCGGCGAGGGGCCCGGCGGCACGGAACGGGGCGGCACGGAACACACCGGCCCCCGCGCCGAACCCTTCGTGGAGGTCGAACTGCGGGCCGAACACACCACCGCGGTCCTCCGGGTCGCCGACACCGGACCCGGTGTGCCGCCCGCGCTGCGCGACCGGATCTTCGCCGAGGGCTGGTCCACCAAGCACACCAAGCACCCCGGGCATCTCGCCCACCCGCCGCTCCCGGCCGTCCGGGAGCACCTGACGCCGGGGGAGAGGGCCGCGCCGGACCCGGTCGCCTTCCACCGGGGCAGGGGGCTCGGCCTGGCGCTGGTGCGCCGGCTCGCGGAGCGGTACGGCGGGATGGCCCGGGTCACCGCCCGCGCCGGAGGAGGCGCGGTCTTCACCGTCGTCCTGCCCGAGGCGCTCACCCCGGCCCCCGCCGAGGGGGACGACACCGTGGGGGACGACCCGGCCGGGGACGGATTCGCCGAGCGTCAGCTCATGGCAGCAGGAGAGCCCCAGTGATCGATGTCCTCGTCGTGGACGACGACTTCCGCGTCGCCGAGATCAACGCCGCGTACGTGGCCCAGGTGCCCGGCTTCCGGGTCCGGGCCCGTGCCCATACCGCCGCCCAGGCGCTGGCCACCCTGGAACGCGACCATGTCGATCTGGTCCTGCTCGACCACTACCTCCCGGACGAGACGGGCCTGACCCTGGTGCGCCGGATGCGCCAGCTCGGCCACCAGGCCGATGTGATCATGGTGACGGCCGCCCGTGACGTGGCCACGGTCCGGGCGGCGATGCGTTACGGCGCGCTCCAGTACGTCGTCAAGCCGTTCAGCTTCTCCGGGCTCAGCGCCAAGCTCGACGGGTACGCCGCGCTGCGCCGCACCCTCGACGGCGTCGGCGGGCGGGGCGAGGCGGGCCAGGAACAGGTGGACCGTATCTTCAGCGCCTTCAAGACGGCGGACGCCCCGCGCTCCGAACTGCCCAAGGGGCACTCCGCGGCGACGGTCGGCCTGATCCGCCGGGTCCTGGGCGCGGCGGGCCGGCCGCTCTCCGCGCACGAGGTGGCCGAGCGCACCGGGGTCAGCCGCTCCACGGCCCAGCGCTATCTGAAGTACCTGGAGCGCACCGGCCATATCAGTCTCACACTGAAGTACGGCGACACCGGGCGCCCGGAACACCGTTACGCCTGGGCGCCGGCGCCCTGACCCGGCCGCCGCCTCCCCGCGGCCCGGGTCCGTCCCTCCGGCCCTGGGCGGCCGGAGGGACGGACCGGGCCCGCGCCGGGCTCAGTTGACGTACACGCTCGGGCTGCCGGACTGGCTGGTGTCCCTGACCGGGCCGTACTTGGCGGAGAAGTAGCTGGAGGTGGGGCAGGTGATGGGGCCCGACGACCGGCTGAACAACTGGTTCGCGAACGTGATGGAGTTGTCGGTGTTGGACGTCGTGCCGTTCAGCCCCGTGGAGGTGTAGACGCAGGTCGTCGTGCCGAGGATGGTGCTGAGTTTGACCGTCGTCTGCACCACGCCGGCGCTTCCCGCGGTCACCGTGAGCCCGCCGGCCGAGGCGACCGAGGTGGTGAACGGCAGGTGCTCGACCGTGATGCTCTGCACCCCGGTGGTGCCGATGATGTTGCTGGTGCACCCGCCGAAGGTGTGCGCGGTGAGCGACTCGGTGGCGGTGCCGGGGGCGGCCGGATTCCCGGTGACCGTCGCGGTGAACTGCGAGGCGGTGCAGGTGATGCCGGTCGTGCCGCCGGAGGTGGTACGGATCGCGACGGTCGTGCCGGAGCTGAGCGAGGACGTGAGCACATCGCCGACGGCGACGGCGGAACCGGCCGCGCTGCCGTAGGTGAGCACATTGCCCGCCGCCGCCGAGGTCCCGGCGGCGGCCGCCGGACCCACGGCGAGAAGGGCGGCGGCGGTGGTGAGGCCGGCGGCGGAGAGAAGAGTGCGTCGTGCGCGCATGCGAAGTCCCTTTCGCGAAGGCGGGGTGGGGAGGGTGACGCGGAGACGTGCCCGGGTGGGGCGGTGGGTGCGGTGACGGGTACGGCGGTGGCGAACGCCCCGCCGCGGCTCGGCCACGGGGCGGAGAACGGGTGGGAACGGGGCCGGCGCCACGGCCCCGTTCCCGTGCCGGGGACGAGCACGGCACAGGAATCCACGGACGGGAATCCGCGGAAGGAAACGGCAGAAGGAATTTGCGGAGCAGAACTGCGGAGCAGGACTGCGGAGGAGAACCGCGGAAGGAAAACCCAAGAGGGTTGTAGACCTGTCCGGGCGACCGAGTCAAGGTCCCAAGTGCCAACCGAAAGAGGAACGTTACCCACGGTACGCCGACGTCGGCGGGGGTGTCCGGCCGTGCACCCGCCGTGAGCTGCCGACGGTCCGCCCGGGACCCGGCGAGACCGTGACCGTACCGCGCACACGATCAACACCCAATTTTCACAAGGCTGTTGACCCCGTCCATACCTGGGAGTAACTTCACCTCGACTCCCATGGCCGCGCCGTCGCCACCCCGGGAAAACCCGTCGGCGCCGGGAGTCGTCCGCGCCAGGACCCCGCCGCGCAAGCTCGTTCCGGTCACCACACCCTCAGGAGCAGCTCATGGCCACGTCCGAACTCACCGGCGGTGAGACCACGCCCGAGAGCGACGAACCGCGAGGAAGGGTACGGCTGCGCCGGGCGGCCGTCATGGGCGTACCGGCGTTCGCGGTGGCCGCCGCGCTGGTCGTCCTCACCGCCCAGGGCGCCATCGCCGCGCAGTTCGCCATCTCCGGCATGCCCTTCGTGGTCACCGCCGACCGCCTGGAAGCCGAGGGCTTCGAGCAGTTCGGCGGGATGGACGAAATGGCTCCGGGCAGCCCCAACGCCGGTGACACCGGCGGGCAGGTGCTGGTCGTCGTCTCCGCCATCAAGAAGGCCAAACTCACCAAGCTCTGCCAGAGCGTCGAACTCGGCGGCACGTACCTGCACATCACCGCGGGCAACAAGGGCATCCCGGTCTCCGCGACCGATCTGGCCACCGACTCCACCGAACTCAGCGGAACACAGGCGGACTTCGACAACATCGAGATCGGCGGGGACGCCAGCACCTTCACCAAGGCCGGCGTCAAGGGCCCGCTGGGCGTCTTCGGACAGCAGGCCGACACCGTCGTCATCACCAACCTGCGGCAGACCAACTACGCCACCACCGCGGCCCGGTTCACGCTGCCCAACCTGAAGCTCAAATTCAGCTCGAAGGGCTGCTGAGCGTGGTTCCGCCGCCCGGGGCGGCGGAACCCCCGGCCGGGACCGCCGTCCGCGCCGGGGAGGACCGCCCGCAGCGCCGCCGGGGGCGCTTCGCCACCTGGCGCGGCCGCCGCCCGTTCTGGGGCGGCTTCCTGCTGCTGCTCGGCGGGGGCGAGATCCTCCTCACCGAACAGGCCTCCATCTCCGTCGTCCTCCAGGCGGGCGCGGGCGGCATCGCCGCCTATGTCCTCCCGCTGATCATGATGGTGTGCGGGCTGCTGCTGATCCTCAACCCCGCCCAGCGGCTCTTCTACTCCGTCATCGGGGTACTGACCGCGCTCGGCACCTGGGTCACCTCGAACCTCGGCGGCTTCGTCGTCGGTCTGCTCCTCGGCGTCATCGGCAGCTCCCTGGCCTTCGGCTGGCTGCCCGACCAGCAGCCGCGCCGCCGACGCCGCTCCGGACGGCGGCCCGCGGCCCCCGCCCCCGCCCCCGCCCCCGCGACGGACCCTCCCGCCTCCTGACCCCCGGTCCCCCGCCACGACCCCGGCCGCCACCGGCCATCCCTCCGCCCACGAGCGGCCCCGAGCGGGCCCGGCCCCACCGGCCGGGCCCGCTCCGTCATGTCCGGGGACCGTGCACGGCAGCCCGTCGAAGCGCTTCGATCGACCTATGGACAGGTCATCGGCATGCCAACTACCCTCGAACACAGTGTTGTCGAAGCGCTTCACCCCACAACGGCCCGCCTTGGAGAGCTGAATGGTCACCCTCGCCGATGTAGCTCAGCATGCCGGAGTCTCCGCCAGCACGGTGAGCTATGTCCTCAGCGGCAAGCGGTCCATCTCCGCCACCACCCGCGAGCGGGTCGAGCGCAGCATCGAACAGCTCGGCTACCACCCCAACGCGGGGGCCCGCGCCCTCGCCAGCAACCGGTCGAACATCATCGCCCTCATGATGCCGCTGCGCACCGACATGTATGTGCCGGTCATGATGGAGATCGCCCTCGCCGTCGCCACCACGGCCCGCACCTTCGGCTACGACGTGCTCCTGCTCACCGGTGAGGAGGGGCCGACCGCGGTGCGCCGCATCGAGGGCAGCGCCCTCGCCGACGCCATGATCCTGATGGACGTGGAGCTGCACGACGACCGGCTGCCGCCGCTGCGCGAGACACACCGGCCCGCCGTGCTGATCGGACTCCCCGCCGACACCACCGGACTGAGCTGCGTCGACCTGGACTTCGCCGCCGCGGGCGCCCTCTGCGCGGAGCACCTCGCCGGACTCGGACACCGGGAGATAGCCGTCATCGGCGAGGCGCCGGGCGTCTACGAACGCCTCACCGGCTTCGCCGAACGCACCCTGAGCGGACTGCGGGAGCGCAGCGCCGAACTGGGCCTGCGGGTGCTGCACCGCCCCTGCGAGGGCAGTTACGCGGCGGTCTCCGCCACCGTCGGCCGGATCTTCGACGAGCGCCCCGGCACCACCGCCTTCATCGTCCAGAACGAGGCCGCCACCGACCCGCTGCTCGCCCTGCTGCGCCAGCAGCGCCGCGCGGTGCCCGAGGACGTCTCGGTCGTCGCCATCTGTCCCGACCAGGTCGCCGTGCACGCCTCGGTGCCGCTGACCTCCGTCGCCGTCCCGGCCCAGGAGATGGGGCGGCGCGCGGTCGAGCAGGTCGTCGCGAAGCTCGCGGGGCGAGGCACCGACGAGGTCGTCCTGATCGGGCCGGAGCTCACCGTACGGGAGAGCGCGGGCCCCCGGGCCACGCCCGGGAACCCGCTCTAGTACGTGACGTCCCGTCAGTTTTCCGTCAGTTCCCGCTGACCGAGAAGCTGTTGGTCGCGAAGTCCAGACCGCCGGAGGACGAGGTGATCTCGTACCCGAACTGGACGTCACCGACGGTCACATTGCCCCACCACCCCTTGGTGTCCTTGATCCACTTGAGGATCGGCAGGACGTCGACCGTCCCGGAGGTGGAGTTCGAGGTGCGCAGGAACGAGAACACCTCGTTGGCGCCGTTGGACCCCTTGTAGACGTTCCAGGAGTGGCCGCCGAGCGTGACCGATCCCTGCGAGGTGCCGAGCGGGCCTACCGCGCCGCGGTAGTTCACCCACAGCATGATCTCGTAGTCGTAGTTGCTGTCCCAGATGTCGTACGAGGTGTTGTAGGCACCCGACGACGGCACGGTGACGTTGTAGCTGCTGCGCAGCGAGGAGAGCGAGTTCAGCGGCTTCCCGATCACCTTCTTGGCGTTTGGGTACGACTTGATGCCGCCGGTGTTGGGGTGGTTGGCCCACACTCCCCAGTTGGACGAGGAGTTGGCCCAGATGGTCTGCGGGCCCGTGCCCGAACCCCAGATGTTGTTGTAGAGGGTGTAGCCGTCGGACGTGGTGTAGTTGCCCCACTGGTCCGACGAGGACCAGATCGCCGCCTGCGCGGGTGCGGCGGCGAAGCCGACGAGCGCGGCGAACGCGACCACTGGGGCGAGCAGCAGCCGTTTCCAGATGCGCAGTGCCATGGTGTCCCTCCATGGGTGGGGGAGTACCGCGGCCCCGGGGCGGAGCCGCGGCCTCGCCGGCCTCGGAGTCCCGTGGAACGCGGGGGGACCGTGGGGGTGCCGGCGAAGATCTTCGGTCGTGCGGTGCGCTCGTGGTGCGGTGTCCGGGGCACGGCCCGGGTTCCCCCGCGAGTCACGCGGCGCGGGCCCCGGCGCGGGACGGTGGACTACCCGGGGAGCGGGCGGAGCACGGCGACCCCGAAGCGGTCCAGCTCGACCGCCCCGTCCACGGGCCGGCCGCCGAGCACCTCGTGATGACGGCCGTCGACCGGGACCGTGACGGCCTTGCCGCCATGGTTGAGCAGGAAGAGAAGATCGCCGCGGCGCACCGCCTCCACGCCCTCGGGCAGCCCCTCCAGCGTGGGGGAGACCCCGGCGTCCCCGGCGATCCGCGTCAGCAGCGCGCGCAGGGCCGCGGGTTCGGGGAGCGTCGAGACGTACCAGGCGCGCCCGTGGCGTACGACGGCCGGCAGACCGGCCAGCTCCCCACTGCGGTACGAGGCGACGGCCTCGCCCGTGGACAGCTCCAGCTCCTCCGACCAGAGCCCCGCGCGGAACCCGTCGCACTCCACGGTCTCGTCCGCGTCGAGCGGCCACCACTCGTGGAGCGTGGCGATGCCGAACAGGGCGCGCAGCCGGGCGTCCATGCCGCCGGCCCGCACCCGGTCGTCCTCGTCGGCGACCCCGGTGAGGAAGCCGCACACCAGGGTGCCGCCGCGCGCGACATGGCCGAGCAGATTCTCGATGGCGGTGTCGTCGAGCAGGTAGAGATGCGGGACGACGACCAGCCGGTACCCCCGCAGATCGTGGTCGGGCCGGGCGAACGCGGTGGGCAGGTTCGACTCCCACAGCGCGCGGTGCCAGTCCCGTACGATCCGCGGGTGGTCGAGGCGGTCGGAGAGCCGGCCGTCCTGCTGGTCCGCCCACCACGAGTCCCAGCCGTGCAGGACCGCGATCTCCTCCGCCCGCACCCGGGTCCCCGACACCTCGGGGCCCAGCACCGCGAGATCGGCGCCGATCCGCCGGACCTCGCGGAAGGCGCGGCCGCTCTCGCCCGCGTGGCCGATCATCCCCGAGTGGAACTTCTCGGCGCCCTGCCGGGACTGGCGCCACTGGAAGTAGCAGATCACGTCCGCCCCGCGGGCCACGGACTGGAGCGACCAGAGCCGGTTCAGCCCGTACGGCTTGGGAGGGTTGACGCCCCGCCAGTTGACGGACCCGGCCGCCTGCTCCATCACCGCCCAGGGGCCCTTCGCCTGGGAGCGCGTCATGTCGCCGATCATCGCGCCCAGCTGACCGGCGGACGGGTCCTTCGGATCCGGATAGATGTCGACCGAGACGACGTCCTCGTGCTCCGCCCACTTCCAGGCGTCCTGTCCGATCCAGAACGGCATGAAGTTGGTGGTGACCGGGATGTGCGGGGTGTGGCGCCGGACGATGTCCCGCTCGGCGACGTAGCACTCCAGCAGCGCGTCGGAGGTGAACCGCCGGAAGTCCAGGGCCTGCCCCGGGTTCCTCATGTACTGGGCCCGCCGCGGCGGGACGATCTCCTCCCATGAGTCGTACCCCTGGCTCCAGAAGGCCGTTCCCCAGGCCTCGTTGAGGGCGTCCAGACCGCCGTACCTGGCCCGCAGCCAGGCCCGGAAGTGCCGGGCCGTCCCGTCGCACCAGCAGTGGGTGCAGTACTCGTTGTTGATGTGCCACAGGTGCAGCGCCGGATGGCCGCCGTACCGCTGCGCCAGGTCCTCGGTGAGGGCGGCGGCGTACTCGCGATAGACGGCGGAGCTGGCACAGAACTGCTGGCGCGAGCCCCACCACACGGTCCTGCCGTCCTCGTCGCGCGGCAGGGTCTCCGGGTGGCGGGCGCCCATCCACGGCGGCGGGGAGGCGGTCGGGGTGGCCAGCACCACGCCGATGCCATGGCCGTCCATGAGATCCATGAGCCGGTCCAGCCAGCCGAAGTTCCGTGCGCCCGGGCGTGGTTCGAGCTTCGCCCAGGAGAAGACGCCGAGGGTCACCGAGTTGACCCCGGCCTCCCTCATCAGCCGGGCGTCCTCGTGCCAGATTTCCTCGGGCCACTGTTCGGGGTTGTAGTCACCGCCGAACAGGACCCGGCCGCGGGTGGAGTCGTCCAGGGAAGGCATCAGGCGGGGTCTCCGTACTGGATGCCACGGCCGTTGGTGCCCAGATAGACCCGGCCGTGGACACGGGGGTCGCCGGTGATCGTCTCGCCGGTCCACCCCCACTGGTGTGTGTCGTCGTTGATCCTGATCCAGCCGGCGCCGGCGTCGTCGGAGCGGTACACACCGACGAAGTTCTCCGTCGCGCCGGTCTGGAAGACGGCGGGGTACGTGGCGCCCGGGGCGGCCTTGCCGAAGCCGAGGGCGTACGAGCCCCAGCAGCTCGTCAGCTTGGTGAAGGTGGTGCCGCCGTCGGTGGACCGGTACAGGCCGTTCCACTTGGCCGAGAGCCACAGGTCGCCGCTGCGGCCCGGGGCCGCGGCGATCCGGAACTGGACGTCCCCGGAGGGCAGCCCCGACGCGCCCTTCGAGAAGGTCGCGCCGCCGTCCGTGGACCGGTACACCGCGCCGCCGTCGGTGTCGTACCCGTAGAACCGCCGGGGGTCCACCGGGTCCGCGACCGGCACCGCGCCCTTGGGGAACGTGGTCACCTCGCTCCAGGAGGCGCCGTTGTCCGCGGAGCGGAAGCCGGGGTGCTTCGTACCGTCCCAGTGGACGAACGACCACAGCAGGGTGGCGCCGTCGGCGCTCACCGCGATCGGCCCCGGCGCGGTCGAGGCGATCGCTGGCTGCGCCGCGAACGGCGCCCAGCTCCGCCCCCCGTCGTTCGAGTAGGCCCCGTTGCCCGCGTCGCCCCAGCCGGCCCGTACGACGTACGCGGGCTTCAGCGCGGCCAGCGCCAGTCCGGTGGCCGAGCCGAAGACCGGGTTCGCGGCCATGCCCCGGGACGGGGAAGCGGTCAGCGAGTCGTGGTACATCACCCCGATGTCACCGAGGCCGCTGAGCAGGGGCGCGGTCCCGGTGGGCGGCGAGATGAGCTGCCGTACCGCGGACTCCTCCAGGCCCCGGATCTGCGGTGCCCAGCGCACCAGGTCACGGGTGCCGTACAGGGTGGCGCCCGTCCCGAACACCAGGTGCCTGGAGTCGTACGGGTCGAGCGCGACGGCCTGGATCCACCAGCCGAACTTCGGCGCGGAACCACCCCAGTTGAGGTACGGGGTCTCCCGCACGTCCAGGACCGCCGCCTCCTTGAGCGAGGTCCAGCTCCGCCCGCCGTCGGTGGACCGGTACAGGGTGTCGACCGGCCCCCAGCGGTTGTTGGTGGAGACGACGACCGTTCCGGCGACCCGGGCGTCGACGGCCACACCGCCGTAGCCGAAGGCGTCACCCCCGCCGGGCCTGACCGGGGTCACGTCCGTCCAGGCGCCGGTGGCGGTGTCGAGCCGGCGCACCGAACCGTCGGTCTGGTTGTTGGGCCCCGGTGTGTTGGCGTACGTGACGTACAGCGCCCGGGTGTTCGCGTCGTAGGCGGCCCGGATCGGCACCTGGGCGGCGGAGCCGGACGGCCGGCCCGGTACGGCCTCCCAGTTCACCCCGTCGCTCGTACGGTAGAGGGCGCCGCCGCCGTCGCCCCACCCCGCGTACACCACCCGGCCGGCGGCCACCAGCAGGGTGATGCCCTGGCCGGAGGGGTCCGGGGCGGGCGGGAAGGCGGCGGCGGACCAGGTGGCGCCCCGGTCCGTCGACCTGAGGAGCCCGTTGTGGCGGGTGCCGAGATAGAGCGTGTCGCTGTTCAGCGGCGAGACGAGCAGCCGTTCACCGGTGCCGCGCCCGTCCTCGTTGGCGCCGAGCTTCACCGTGAGATCGCTGCGGCTCCAGGTCGCGCCCCGGTCCGTGGAGCGCAGTACCGCGCCGTTGCCCGCCCAGGACTGCGTGTAGGCGCCCAGCGCGAGATAGACCCGGTCGGGCTGGGCCGGGTCGACGGCGACGGCCTCGACACCGAGCAGGTTGTAGTCGTCCCAGCCGATGTGGTCGGTGAGCGCGGTCCAGGTGGCGGTCGCGTCGTCCCAGCGGTACGCGCCGCCGATGTCGGTACGGGCGTACGCCAGGCCCTTGACCGCCGGGTGGAAGAGCACCCCGGTGATGAACCCGGTGCCGCCGATGGCCGCGGTGCGCCAGCGGTACGCCTGCGCGGCCGCCGCGCCGGCCCGGTCCGTGGCGGCCGCGCCGGGGGGGGGGGCGCGGGGGGGTGTCTCTTATAAAAATCAGACGCTGCCGACTTCTCCAGCAGGGTAGATGTCGGGGGTCGCCCGCACATGAATCAGGT
>NZ_JBHYZP010000071.1:0-17882 GCF_042752355.1 Streptomyces sp. NPDC059255 | reverse complement strand
GCACCCACCCACGGACACCACCTGACGGACCATCAGGACCCCCAGACGAATACCATCGGTCGCCACAAACACCGAAAACAGACTCTGCACACCCCAGCCGTAAACGAAGAGTGCCCCGGAACAAATTCACGTTCCGGGGTCTTCGGGGAGCGCTGGTTTACGCGCATGACTCCATGGCGGATTTCACCTACACAGGACGACGGGTCGAAATAAGTTTACGCTGACTCAATGGAATTTCTGGCGCCGCGACTCGGGGGTAGAGAAAGAGATAGAGAGGCCTCTGGATTACGTAGAAATGAACGATTTCCGATGTGAGTCCATAAGAAGGATCTGGGCCTGTCCGGTCTGCTACGAGCAGGGGTTGCCCGCTGCTCGGGCGCCTGTAGCGCAGAGCGGGCTCCAGCTCCAGTTCTGGCGGAAGGACGTATGGGAAGTGCGGACGGGCCTGCGAGGAGATGCTCTCCATCACGTTCGCCAGGGACCGCCACTGCCGGGCAGTGAACGACTGTGTTAACGACCAGTAGAGACTTTCCGCAGCTCGCTCGGGCGCATGGACCAACTGCCTCGCCAGTCTGTCCAAGTTTTTAACATTTCGAGGCACTATGATGCGATTTCTTGGATATTGAACTACGGCAGTGGCTTCTGCATGGCGTCGGCGGAGAGCGCGGTAGTTGGATAGCTCGAAGTTGATGCCCCGAGAGAGCAGACCGACTGGCTGCCGGATGATCTGAGCCATGTGCAAGGCCTCAGGACTGTGCGTGGTGGTCATGAAGAGCGGGTCCTCTTCCACCATGAGGAACAGGCTCCTGAAGAGAGCAGAGGCTCTGAGAAGGCGTTCGAGGACTGCCGGGTGGGATCGCACGGCTGCTGTTACCGCGTAAGTCGCTGCGCCAAGTGCCTCAGCCAGCCGGGCGGGGAATCGTCCGTATCCGCGGGCGGGCAGCCTCCCGTCGACCTCGATCGCGCGGTAGCTGCTGGCACTGATGCCAGCCCGATTTGCCGCGACCGCGACTGTCAGCCCTGCCGCCTGCCTGATGTCGCTGAGGCTTTCTGTCCCAGGCGGGTGCATCAGTCTGAAGCGGCCCATCGACATCACCTCCACCCCCAGAAGAACCTGCACGATTTCGGGAGACGTACCGAGCTCCTCCGCGGCTTTGACCATCCTCAGTTCCGAACGGACCGTGCGACCGACGACCAGACGCCGGGGTGGCAACCTCAGGGCTTCCGCCAGGGCAGTCACCCGGCCGGCCTCCGGAATCGTCCTGCCGTTCTCGTAGGCCAGGACCATCGACTTGGTTGTGCCGACAAGGCGAGCCAAACGCTCGGCGCTCAGGCCCTGCTGCACCCGAGCTGCACGCAGTTCCCCGCCGTTGAAAGATCCCGTTCCTCGCGCCATCTCACCCACCTTCCACTCACTTCTGCGACCAGGACACGGTACGCTTTAGAACCAGGAAGAATGGTAACCGAAGACCAACCAGTTCATTACAGTGTGTCATGATCAATGGTCAGATCGATCCACTGGTATGCTTTAGATTTGCCACTGTTGCGTCTAAGAGCTTCAATCCGGCACTCTGCAGGAGTTGCTCACAAGACTTGGCTGCCACACAGTCGAGAGAACCACCCGTCAGAAGGCCTTGGTTGGCCATGCTGTCGGGGCGCTGAAGCACCAAAAAGAGGAGAGGCCCGTGCCGCTGGCCAGCGGAAAACGCACGAGCCTCTCCAGGGACCGCTTCAGACTCTCAGCGGTGGGTGAGGTTAGAGCCTCACCCACCGCCGGCCAATGTCTGCAACACCCTCATGAGGAGCAAGAGCCCCTCGAAGGCCAGCTGCTGGCGACGCTCTCGCGTCCAGAATCTGGGGTCCTCCTCGTGGCCCTCGGCGGGCTGCGATTCGGACAGCGGTATCACCTCCCCTCCTCGATAGGTCCTTAAGGCACCAACCGGGTGAGCAGGTAACGGTCTCCATCTTACGTGTACCAGCCCGAACCTCGTTTCCAGCGAGGCGATTTGTTACGCTTAATGGGCTCTGAGCTGGGCTTTTACCGATCTGAACTCGTTGCCAAGGCCAGCTCTCCGCCCCATCGAACACAGCGTCAGCACCGGTCTTATGAGCGATTTGTCACGAGAAGTCATGTTGTCGACCTGACCCGCTCGGGAATACGTCCTCGGCCGATCCAAGGTCAACCCATGGCCCAGGCAAGGCTCCTGATCCTCCGGAAGTTCCGCGAAAACCGAGAAGCTATGGCAGGACCTCGGGCTGCGGATCATCCCGTGTCGTCGCACGCCCCACGGGCAGTGCAGTAAAGCCGTCCCCCCGCGGCGAGAGGGCCCCACCAGAATCCATGGTGGGGCCCTCTCTTGCTCTTCACCCCTACAACCGCGGCAGGCTCGACTTCACCTTGTTCACCGTGGTCGCGGAGCGGCCCGCGAACTCCCCGATCCGCCGCTGCGTCCACTCCTGGGCAAGCCCATACCGGATCCGGGCCCGCGACTGCTCATCGGTGAGCAGCGCGGGTGCGATGCCGGGGGCGGCTTCGGTGGGGATGTCGTCGTGCTCCCAGTCCTTGGGCGGGGTGGCCGGGCACTGCGGGACGGACCGCTGGTCCTGGTGCTCCTTCTCGATCCGAGCGTGGACTGTCCCGGCAGCCGGGGCGGTGCGGGCGGCGAGGATCGGGGCCAGGGGCTCCGTGCGGGCCTGTGGCGCTGTCGCGTGGATGTCGGCGTGCCGCGCGACGGGGGCGGCACTGTCGGCCCCTGTGCGGGCCTGCAGGCCCGTTTCCCCCGTCACGGGGCCGGACACGACAGGCGCGACAGGTACATGTACGGGAGCGGGGCGGGCGGCGGTCAGCTCCAGCTTGCGGCCCTCCAGGTCGAGGCGCTTGGCCTCCATCTCCCGTGCCGCGCGGTCGCTCGCGCGGCGGGCCTCGCGCTCCTCCTGGCGGTCCTCGTCCTCGATGCGCTGGAGGCGCCGGCGCTCTTCGGCCTCCAGCTCCTGGACGCGGAGCCGCTCCGCCTCCTCGCGCCGCGCGGCCTCCAGGCGGTCCGCCTCCACCCGGGCCGCGCGGTCGGCGCGGTCGGCCTCGCGCTCCGCCTCCCGCTCGGCCGCGGTCACCTTCGCCGCCAGGCTCCGCCGCCACGCGGGGCCGGCCTCCGCCAGGAGCACGAGCAGCCCGGGCGCCACCAGGTGCTGGAGCACCCCCGTGGTGTCGCCCTTCTCCACGCTGTGCCCGATGTTCAGGAACACCGAGGCCGCGCCGGTGAACAGGCGCAGCAGCACCGGCCATACCCCGGCCTTCACGTCGTGCCGGGAGGCGATCTCATCCGCGCGCAGCGCGCCGACGAACGCCATGTCCACCACCAGCGGCAGCACGAACGCCGTGTTCTCCCACCCGTCGGCCACGTGCGCGCTGACGTACGGCGTCGCGTTGAGCATCGACCACAGGACCATCCCGGCCGCGCAGCCCCACGTCACCGTCGTGATGAACCGGTCCGCCGCGCGGATCTCGGCCCGCAACCGCTCCAACGACCCCACCGGAGCCACCGGAGCCCCGCGCTTCCTACTCACAACCATCACTCTCCGTCGATGTTTTTCGCGAACTGTTCGGACCAGCCGGGGACGGCGTAAACGGCGAACACCGCAACTCCCCTAAGGGCACGGGAGGGTCCGGACCACGAACTGTTCGCGTGGCCCGGACCCTCCCGGCCGGTTGTGCGAGCCCGGTGGCCCTAGTGAGGGGCTCGGGGATGGGGTCGGGCGGGGGTCGGCGTCTCGGTGCGGCCGTCGCGCTCGTGCCCGGTGGGCCGCTGCGGCAGCTCGGGCTTGTCGGCGGCCATCAGCGCTTACACCCACCCGGGCACGTCTGCGCCCCGGGCGGGGGCGCCGTGAAGAACTCTCCGCACTGGTTGCACTGCCACTGGTCCCCGGCGAGTACGAGTAAGAGTCGGAGGAGGGTCATCGCGCCGCCTCCGTCGTCGTACCGGGCTGCGACCACGAGCCGCACTTGCGGCACACGAGCTGCGGGCCGTCCTGATCCATCTGCCGTCCGCAGCACGTCATCACTTGCTGCCCTTCGACTTCGGCGTACCCGGGACCGGCCTGTCCGACGTCGGGAAGCTCCCGCCGCGCGACGCCTGATAGGTGGTCTCGTGCCGGGAATCAGCGTGCGGTCCTCCGGGCTTGATGCTGATCTTTCGGTCGTTCAATGCCACGATGGGTTCCGTCCTTCGGGATGGAGCCGGGACGCCCTATCTGCTTGGCGGTAGAGGGGGGCGTTCCGGCGTTCTTGTGCGGAGCGGAGGGTCTCCGACTCCCTGCCCGCCCCGGCCGGAGCCGCGGGCGGACAGGCAACCGGTCAGCGGTGGCTGGCGACCCAGTTCCAGACGCCCATGACCGTGCCGCCGATCCCCAGACCGATCAGCAGTCGGCGGGCGGGGAGCGTGAGACCGGTCTCGGGCCAGAGCAGTTCGCCGTCGGGGACCAGTCCGCCGTGGACCTGATCGCGGTGGCGGTCGCGTGCGGCGTGCGCGGCACGGCGTCCGGGCAGCGCCGGGGACGTCGCGCGGCAGGTTCCGCAGCGGTAGCGGTAACTCATGGATCGGGCCTCTCGGTTCGGTAGGAGCGGTAGGTAGGCGGGGCGGTAGGGGCCCGGTAGGACGAACGCTGACCTGCGGTTTCTACCGGCCTACCCTGGGCCCCTGAGGGGGGTCTGGGAGCGGGGGGAGGGGAGGGCTACCCGCCGCTCTCCGGCCCGGTCTTGGCGGCCCCGGTGGGGGCGGCCGGAGCGGCCCCGGCGGGGGGCCCGGCGGGGGTCTCCCGGTCCGCGTCCACGGCTCCCTCCCCGAGCCCGTCCGGGAGGGCTTTGAGCCGGACCCCCAACCGGACCCGCTGACGCTTCCGTTCGCCGAACAGGAGCTTGAATTCCTCGACCGGGACCGCCCACTCTTCGAGCGCGGTCCTCAGGTCGGCCTTGTCCCAGTCGCCCAACTCGCCCGTGTCGACAATGTCGTCCAGGTGCGTGCCGCTGTGTCCGTTGTCCGCCGCGATCTCCCGGATGAGCGTCGCGACCAGCTCCAGGTCGGGGACGGGGGAGTCGACCGCCGTCTCCTCGACCGGCTCCCCGGTCGCCACGGCGCCCTTTGCGGTCTTGTCCTTGGCGGGGGAGGGGACCACGAACGCGGCCACGCACCAGGCGCCCACCGCGAGCGGCATCACGAACGGCGACTTCCCCACGAACGTCGCGCCGACGTAGAGGCCGGCCGCCACGTAGCCGGAGCGCTCAAGCGCCGTACGCCAGCCCTCCGACACCAGCCACTCCCAGCCGAGCCCTACCAGCGCCACCGACCCGGTCGCGAAGGTGATGAGCACGTGGTGGCCGCCGCTGAAGAGCGGGCGGAACTCGGCACGGATACCGCCGGGGGAGTCGGGCACGGTCTCCTCTACGGGGTGCTCCCCCGTGGTGATCTCCGACATCAGGCCACACCCAGAACCTGGTTGAGACCCGACGCCAGCACCGTGGAGACCAGCGCCCACAGACCACCGGCCGCCGCGAACACGGACGCGGCCGCGATACCGAGGAACGCCGACGTCCTGGGCTTGAGGTTGGCGCCGTAGATGATCGCGACGATGCAGACCGCGATCGCGCCCATCCCGACGTTCCCGCCCACTCCCCCTTGGATCGCCTGCGCCAGACCCGCCGTCACGTTGCCCGGCGTGCTCCAGATGCTGGCCGCCGTGGCGTAGAGCGTCCCGGCGATCAGCCCCACGATCGCCGCCTGCATCTGATCGAACTTCAGCTTCTTCTTGCCCTTGACCCCCAGGACAAGGATCACGGTCACGGCCAGCGCCGCACCGGACGCACCGAGGGTGCCGAGGATCTGCCCGCCCTGGATACCGGCGGTCGCTGCAATGGTGATCACGGTGATGTCCCTTTCGAGGATCAGAACGAAGCGAGGCAGAGGGCGAGTACGGCGGAGGCGAGCGGCGCCCGGCACACCCAGGCCAGCGGCGGCCACCAGCCCCGCGTACGGCGGTCGACCAGCAGACCGAGCGCCAGAAAGATGCCGGCCGCCAGCACCAGCGAGCCGGTGACGGAGTACTCGGCGGCGCACGACTCGATCGCCGACTCAACCCACCCGCCGAAACCGAAGAGGTAGCCGAGCCCGGCCGCCGAGCCGTTGTAGAGCAGGCGCTGAGCACGGGGGTTGAGCTTGATCCCCGGCGCACCGGCCGGAGCCCAGCCCGACGGCTTCCGCACGGTCGGAGCAGCCGGAACAGCGGCCGGAGGCGCATCCGGCATCGGCTCGCTGACCGCCTCCGGATCCTGCGGCTCCTCGGCCTCGACGTCCTCCGGCTCGTCGTGCTCCTGGTCGTCGTCGGCGACCAGCTCGGACTCGGCGGCCGGGTCGAGCTCCACCGGCTGGCCGCTCCACCAGTCCGGAATCCGGGACCGCGAGGGAGCGACAACACGCGGCTCGGGGGCCGGAGCCGTCTCCGCCTCCGCGTACAGCCGGTCCCACCAGTCGTCAGCCGACGACCCGGTGGTCGGCGCGTATGACGGCATGGGCGGAATCTGGTCGGTCGTCACCGGGCCACCCCGAACACGCCACGACGGAGCAACCACACGCGGACCCGAAGCTCATCAGCACCCGGCGCCATACGGACGACCGCGGCCCGCGCAGGCACCGTACGGACGAAACCGGCGGGGAGCCTGGTGGGCACCGCCACGGCGGACGACTCCCAGCGCCGCGTCGGCAACAGCGTCCGCGTCATCACGACGGAGGCCGGCGGACGCCACCACCTTCCCCCCGATCCTGCGACCATCGACACGTCGGTCCCCTCTCTGCCTTCAACCTGTGGATTGGCCCGACAGCGGTCCGGGCGTTGGAGCGCCCGGATCGCCGCCCGGTCGGTGTTGGAGCACCGACCGGGCGTCTGCGTTTGCGCAGGTCAGACCTGTGACACCTTCAGCCGCCGTCTGGCAGGCGCTGGCGCCTCCATCAAGGTAGACCACCATCCCCCATGAGCGCTACTAGTAGCGCTATAAGTTCACGTGGTCTAGCCTCGTACGTGTACCGCTGCACTCGGAAGGGGCGCAGCGCCAGACGCCAGGAGGGAGACCGGTATGCCCGAGACGATCGGATACGCGGAAATCGCTGCGCACTACCGCCAGCAGATTCAGGACGGAACGCTCAGGCCGGGCGACACGATGCCGTCGCTGCGGCAGGTCTGCGAGCACTTCGGCGTGGCAAACACAACCGCCAACCGCGCGTACCGCGTGCTCAAGATGGAGGGTTTGACCCTCCCGAAGGCCGGTGTTGGAACGGTCGTCGCCGGACCGATCAGCAACAACATCGCCGCCCGGGTCCGCTTGCACGAGTCCACGGGCAAGGCCCTCGGTGGCGGCGAGACCTCCCGCATCGTGGAAGTCGGGACGGTCGGGGCAGACGAGCTGGTCGCCCCGCGCCTCGACGTGTCCCCTGGCACCCCCGTCCACGTACGCCGACGTCTCGTCAGCCGAAACGGTGCTCCGGTGCACTACAGCAGCTCGTACTACCCGGCTTATGTGATCGCCGTTACGCCCGAGCTGGCCGAGCCCGTGTCGACCGGAGGATCGCGCGAGCTAGCAGCGGAGCGGCTGGGGATAGCTCAGGACCATGTGCTGGAGGAAGTCACCTCTCGCCTTGCCACAGAGTCGGAAAAGACAGCTCTTGGCCTCACTGCCGGAGACGTAGTTGTAACTCAGGTAGTCCGTACGGTTCATCTGGCAGATGGTCGAGTAGTTGAGGTGGCCGTCAAAATTGCTGGGGGAGCAACAATTCTCCGATGGGCCACGCAGCTAAACCCTCAGGGGAATGCCGAGTAAACGACCAATCGGCGTGATGAGAGAAAGCCTCCAAGCGAAAAGAGGCCGAATTAACGGGAAATCCATTTCGCAATTTTCCGTTAATCGGCAAACGATCCGCACACTCCAGGTAATCGCAAGATGCTCTCGTTCAACGCTCGAATCATCCGCTTCTAATCGCCATCTAATGTCGGGAGCAAGGCTTTATCCACAGGCAGATTCCAAAAGGATGACGCCTAACGCAACAGGCCCCGCCAGATGGCGGGGCCCGCAGGTCCACCCGGGGTCGCCACCCCGAACGGAGAAGCCCTCCAGCTCGGATCAAGGAACCAGGAGGTGCGCTCACTGATGAGCGTACGACGCAGTACCGGTACAGCACCACATGGACAGGCATCCGCGCAGGTCGGGGCGGGGGTGGCTCGGTGAGCTACCAGGCGCAGACGTGGGTGGACGAGGTCGGCATCAAGCAGTGCAAGAACGGTGGGGAGCTGCTGGTGCTGATCCGGGTGGCGAACCACACGAACGGCGATATGCGGGGCTGCTATGCCTCGGCGGAGACGCTGGCGGGCGAGTGCCTGATGGGTGAGTCGACGGTGCTGAAGCACCTGCGGCGGCTGAAGGCAGGGGGCGCGCTCCTGCCGGGTGACCCGGAGCTGGTGAGTCATCTTCGGGCGGACCGCCGGCCCCCGGTCTACGACCTGGCGGGCGGGCACGAGGCAGGCTGCCCGGGCCGCCACAGCGTGGGCGATCTCTGCCGCGTCACGACCACGGGTGCTCGATCTGAGCACCCGTCGAAGCCTGCCCGCGCCACGGGTGCTCGATCTGAACACCCGCAGAAAAAGCGCAGGTCAACGGGTGCTCGATCTGAGCACCCGTTGAAGGAATCACCCGCCACGGGTGTTCAAATCGATCTCTCACGGGTGTTCAAATCGAGCACCAATAGTTCTAAGGATTTGAACTCTCTCTTCTCTGTCCCCGCTGGCGCGTTCGGCTCGCAGCCGTCCCCGCAGCCCCAAGAGCGAGAGAGAGAGGCGGCTGCGCCGGAGGGGTCGGGGGCTGACGTGGTGGTGGAGGCGTATGTCCGGGCGCTGGGTCGTCCGCTGCTGAACGGTGCGCGGCAGGAGTTGCGGGCGCAGGCGGTGTCGCTGCTGGCGACCGGCGTGTACGCGCTGGAGTGGCTGTGTGAGCGGGCGGCGGAGATGCCCGCGCTGGGTTACCGGGACTTGGTGCAGCACGCTCAGCATCCGCGGCACAGGCTGCCGGGCCAGGCCGGTCCGTCGGGTGGTGGTGGTCGTGAGCGGTGTCCGGATCATCCGGCCCGGTATCGGGACGGGTGCATGGACTGCGCGATGGCCGTGCCGGTCTGACAAGCCGGTGCGGGCCGCTCCCATGCCCGGGAGCGGCCCGCGATTTTCCCCTGAACGCCTGAACCGAACAGGAGATCCCTCAGTGTCCACCACCAGCATTCCCGCCCAGCACCACCACGACGTCCCCGGCGACGGCGGGCCGGCCGGGTTCACGCGGGTGCCGCCGCAGGACCTCGATGCGGAGCAGTCGGTGATCGGGGCGCTGCTGCTGTCGGGGAGTCCGGGCAGCAGCGCCCGGTTCTTCGGCGAGATCCTCGCGACGGGCATCGTCGCGGGGGAGTACTACCGGCCCGCGCACGCGGTGGTCCACCGGGCGGTGGTCGACCTGCACGCGGCGGGTGAGCCCGTGGACGCGATCACGGTGGCCGCCGAGCTGACGCGGCGCGGTGAGCTGGCCCGCGTCGGCGGCGCCACCTATCTGCACGCCTGTGTGCAGGCGGTGCCGACCGCCGCGAACGGCGCGCACTACGCGGAGATCGTGCGGGCCAAGGCGTACCGGCGGGCGGTGATCGAGTCGGCGCAGCGGATCGTGGAGTTCGCCTACAGCGAGGCCGGTGACGAGGACGAGGTCCGCGAGCTGGTGGAGCAGCAGCTGACCGCGATCGTGGCGGGGACGCCGGGCCTGCACGAGGCGCCGCCGGTGGTCGGGGACCTGTACCTCGACTTCGTCGCGGACCTGGAGGACGTCCAGGACGGCCGGAAGGCCGGCCTGCCGTACGGGTTCGCGGACCTGGACGCGCTGACGTCGGGGATGCGGCCGGGCAACGTGAGCGTGGTGGGGGCGGCGTCCGGGGTGGGGAAGTCGACGTTCGCGCTGAACGCGGCCGTGGCGGCGGCGAAGACGGGCGCGCCGGTGATGTTCTCCTCGCTGGAGATGAGCGCCAACGAGCTGATGCAGAAGATCGCGGCGGCCGAGGGGAAGATCCCGCTGCACCACCTGACGCTCCAGGGCGGTCTCACCGCGGAGGGCTGGGAGACCGTCAGGCGCCTGGGGCCGGAGCTGTTCCGGTCGCTGCCGCTGCGGGTCTACCGGCCCGAGGGCGCGTCGCTGGGGGACATCGCGTCGGCGGCGCGGGCCTGCGCCCGCGCGGGCGGCCTCGCGCTCCTGGTGGTCGACTACCTCCAGCTCGTGGAGGTCGAGCAGTCCCGCAGCATCACCCGCGAACAGGCGGTCGCGTCGGTTTCCCGGGGCCTGAAGAACCTGTCCGTCGAGCTGGACTGCCACGTCATCGCCCTGTCGCAGCTCAACGACGACGGCCTGATGCGCGAGTCACGGGCCATCAAGAACGACGCGTCGGTCGTGATCAAGATCGAGCGGCCGGACGCGGAAGAGCGGGAGTCGGCGCGGGCCGGTGAGGTCGACCTCAAGGTCGAGAAGAACAGGTTCGGGCCGGTGGCCCGGGTGACCGTCGCCGCGCAGCTCCACTACAGCCGCTTCGTGGACATGGCCCACACCTGACAGGCCGCCAGGAAGACGCCTGTACGCCGCTGTGAGCGCCGTTCGTGTCGCTGCCGCCCGTCCGGGCCGCCGGGCCCGAGAATCGCGCTCACGGCGGCGTACAGCCGTTTTGACCGGCGGGAGCACCGATGGATGACCTGGAACGGGCATACGAGCAGGCTTACGGCGAGCTGCTGGCGGTCGTGGCGCGGCTGGACGCCCTGCGGCGGCGCGGCGGGCGGCAACTGGAACCGTTGGCCAACGCCGCGATGTACGCGGCCAGCCACGCGGCCTGGAGTCTGTGGCACGGCTTGAACCGCGGCGTGGTGCCGCCGGTGTTCAGGGACCGGGGCAACGAGTACCTGGAGCTGGCCCGGGACTGGTCGGAGGCCGGCCGGGCAGCCCCCGACGCGGGCGGAGATCGAAGCGGCGAAGGCCGCGATCCGGGCACAGGCCCTCCCGCTGTGACGCCGGATCAGACGTTCCGGGACAACCAGCCGATCCGCTGACCACCCCCGGGAAGACGCCTGTACAGCGATCTCCCGCACTTCCGCCCCGCCCGGGTCTCTCCCGGCGGGGCGGCTTCCGTTCGGCCGTCAGATCGCCGTACAGCGCTTCCCGTTGACGGGGGTTGCGGGTCTAGCACCCTGTGAGGCCGTGCTCCCAGGCCGTTTTCCCCGGCCAACGGGCGTTCTGTGAGGGCTGCTAGGTGCTAGAAGCCCTGGTCAGCGCCCTGCGTCTAGCGGCGGGGGGTGCTAGGTCTAGCAGCGCTGCTAGCGGCTGCCGCAGGGCCCGGGGCGGGATGCGGTGGTGGTGACCGCCACCGCCACGCGGAGCCCCCGGGGCGGCTCGGTCATGCGCAAGTCCACCCCGGTGGACTTGGCCCAGGGGCCGCCCGCTCCGAGGTTACCGAGCGCTCGCGTCGGCGCGTGCCCGGAACCGCGGCTGCTGCGGGACCGGGGCGGGGGTGCGGGTTTGATCCGGCCGATCCGTCCGGGCTGGTGGCGATCTGCCCGCGTCGGGCAGATCCCGGCCGTCCGGCAGATGGCCGGCGGATCCCGGGCAGATACGGGGCGGGGACGTCGGCGGCGGTGCGGCGAAGGGCGTCCCAGGGAAGTAGTCGGCGCCCCGGCGGCCCGCCCGGGTGCCCCTTGTCCAGCAGGTCGGAGCCCGTGTCCGGCCCGCGTGCCGGACGGCGCTCGGTGCGACCAGAAGCGCGACCAGGACCGCGACCAGAAGGGCGACCAGAGCCGCGACCGGAGACGCGACCAGGAGCGCGACCACCCGCCACCCGCCCGCGGCCGCGCGGCGAGCAGGGTTACTTACTCCTTACCGGCGCGCCCCGGACCGCCGGATCAGGCGCCCCAGGAGGGTTCGGCCCGGCGTTCCGGGGTGGTGAGGAGTAAGGAAGTAACGGTCCAACGCGTGCCGCGCGTGTGGCGTGTCGGGCGTGCCGCCCGCCCACGCGGTTTCCCGCACGCGTGGTGACGCGCTCGCACGCGTGAGGCGTGAGGGCGGGGCGCCGGTGATGGGCGCCGGATCGGCCAGGCGAGTGCTGCCCCGCACGCGTGAGGGCGCGCTCCCGTACGGGGCGGCCCGGAACGGGCTGTCACAGCCGCTGTGTCACAGCTCCGGTCACAGCCGCGGTCACAGCCCGGCGGGGCCGGTGCCGAGGGCGCGGCGTCGGTCGGGCGGCGCGGCCGGCACTCCGGCGGCGGCTGGTACGGGCACGGCGTCCTCGATGCGTTCGGCGGCGAGCCGTCCGCGCGGCGCGGAGGGCGGGTCGGTGTCTCGCGTGCGGGACAGTGCGGCCCGGTCCGGTCCGGTGCCCAGCGGGCGGCGGGTGAGGGTCATCCGCCGATCCTCCGGCGCCGTACGGCGCCCGGTTCACCGGTTCATCATCACCGGCCGGGCGTGATGAATCCGGGGTCGCAACACGCGCGCGTACATGCGCGCGTGTGGGGCGCCCGGCGGTTCACACGAGGGAGTGAACGGCCGGGGCGCGGATCCGGGGCCCGAAGCGGAGCTCTTCTTCACCGCCCCGGCCCCGTGCTCCGGGAGCTCCCGAGGCGCGCGCGTGTCGTGCGCGTGCGAAGCGGTGAACTTCCGGCGGGCGCGAGCACCAGGCCGTGCTCCTGGCGGCGGAGCCCATTTACGTGCTTACAGACACCCCGGGAGGAACGGGAAGTTCTGGCCCCACCCTCCGAACGGGCGGGCAGTCGGCACGCTCGGTGTCACGGAACGTAGCGGCGAGGCGAAGCGAGGCGAGGCGAAGCAGGCGCGAACACCCCTCCCCCGCCCGCCGGGGCGGCCCGGGCGGGGGTCTACCGGGGGTTTTCCGCTCGCCTCGCTTCGCCTCGCGCCGCCCCGCCGCTACGTTCCGTGACACCGGTAGGGCTTCCCCGGCGCCGCGGCCGGGCCCCGGTACGGCCCGCAGGACCGGGCACCCGCCTGCCCCTCACCTGTGATCTGCGTCACGTACGCGTCACAAGCTGGACATATCGCCCCATAACTCTTTCGCAAGGTAGGGGCGTTGGGAGGTTCTGAGGCAATGACCCGCCTCTGACCTGGGGTGAAGGCGTTCGACTCCCTGGACCCGTTGTAGGAGCCGACCCCGTCGCCGGTTGCCTGCCCCGACTACCGGTCCCCGGCGCGCCATTCGAGAACCGGGGCGCCTGATGTCCGGGAAAACCGCAGGTCAGACCGCGTGAACACGCGGTTCGGGGCCGGGCTTGCGGGGCTAACCCCGCGCCGCCGCATCCTGCTGCCCGCCACACCAAAGGGCCCCGCCGCCTGAAGACGGGTCCGCCTGCTTCCTGTCCGGGCCGCTGCCCGCGACGCAAGGGGTGGGAGCACTCCATGCTCCGCCCCGCCCGTACGGCGATCCGTCCGTACGGCCCGATCCACCGGAGGTACTGATGTCCGCCCCGACCGTTCCGAACACCCCGTCCGCTCCCGAGCCCGAGCCCACCCCGGGGGCCTGCCCGGACCACCGCCCGCCGGCCCCCGCTGCCGCCCCGGCCCCGGCCGGACTGACGCCCGACCGGGTGCTGTTCGGGGGCCTGGTCGTGCTGCTCGCCTGCGCCTTCCCCGCCTACCTCGCGTACGAGCACCCCGCAGTCAGGGAGCCCCTTGGCATCGCGCTCGCTGTCCTGGGAACCCTGGGCGGCCTCTACGCCGCGCTGCGCCGGTGATGCCGGATTGCCGGTGCGGGGCTGTGCGTACGGCCCCGCACCGGATCGTGCGGGTCAGCGGGCGGTGGTCTTGAGGTGGCGGACCAGGGCGCGGCGTACGGGGCCGTTCTCCATCTCGGTGAGCCGGAGCAGCGCGCGGATGACTTCGCTCTTGTCGAGCCGGATCCCGGTTTCCATGCGCAGCGCGAGGACCAGGGCGTCGATGTACGGGGCTTCCTCGGGGGCGACGCGCACGGTCAGCGAGACGGCGTCGGCGGCGCGGGGAGCTGCGCGGCGGCCGGGCGGCTGGCGCCGCCGTACCGGGGCCTTCCGCTCCGGCGCCGGGGCCGGGTCCTCCGCCTCTGTGGCTTCATGGCTCCCCGGCTCCGTGGCTCCGTGGCCCTGCGGCTCCGTGGCTCCGTGGCTCCCCGGCCCCGTGGAGCCGTGGTCTCCTGGAGCCGTGGAGTCGTGGGGCCGTGGCTCCGTGGCCTCACGAGGTGGGGGCTCCGTGCCGTTGAGCTGCTGGTTTTCCGCGCGTTGGCGTGCGGTTCGTGCGCGTTCCCAGTCGTCTTTCACGCCTCCCATGTCCGGGGGAGGCGTGGTCTTGTGGGCGTTCATGCGTAGACCTTCTTCGCCAGATCGCGGTACCAGTTGGACACATCTGCTTTGGGCGCGTACTCCAGGACCGACACCTTGGAGCGCCACGCCTTGCGGACCTCGGCGCGCTTCTTGATCTCCGCGATCACGGGCGGCTCACCGAGGCCGCGGAACGCTTCCAGGGTCGAGGTGACGATGTCGCCGTCGCGCATGTCGATGCGTGAGGGCACGAGCCCGAGCACGTCCAGGTCGATGTCCATCTCCGCGCTCAGCAGACCGATCTGGCGCAGCAGGAGGCGCAGCGCGCGGATGCTGGAGTCCTCGGCCTCCACGGGCACGATGACGCCGCCGCGGCGCCCCGGCCGCCGGCGGGCGGCCATCAGCGCGCAGTCGGTGATGACCCCGAGCGAGGGGGCGCAGTCGATGACGCAGGTGTCGTAGTCGTCTTCGAACCGGTCCAGCAGCCGGGCCAGGCGCCGTTCGCGGTTGTTCTGCATGTAGAGCCCGCGCTCCAGCAGGCTCATGTCCACGTTGGTGGGCAGCACGTCCAGCCGGTCCCGGTGGGTGACCACGATCTGGCGCGGGTCGCCCGACCATTCCCCCAGGAGGTAGCCGCGCAGCGTGCGGTCGTCGGGGGACTCCCCGGTGCCGAGCGCGTCGGAGAGGTGGCCCTGCGGGTCGAAGTCGACCAGCAGCACCCGCCGGCCCGACTCCGCCAGGGCCGCCCCCAAATTGATGGTGTTGGCCGTCTTACCGACCCCACCCTTCTGGTTCGTCATCGCGAAAATATCCACGAACACGCAGCCTACGGGCCTGTCGTGGCCCCACGGCCCCACGGCTCCGCGAATCCGTGAAGCCATGCAACACGAGATGGGCGAGCCCCCGGTGGTGCTGGGCACATGCTTCGAAGGTTCTGCCCGGAAATCTCCTTGGACTGTCGCATGGCACCCGGTTGCAAAGCCTTGGAAGCGATCACCCTGCAGCCAATCAACCTTCGAATCTACGAGTGAGGTGCTGATAACAGTGGGTATTTATAGGACAAGGCTGCCCTGTGTCTTCGAATCCAAGGTATGGTGAACACGGAAAGCCACCGCCCGACCTCGGTGGGCGAGGTCTGTCGGGCGGTGGCTTTCCGTGTAGTCGTCATCCCTGCTGAAAGGAACCGACATGTCGAACTCTACGGGGACCGTCCCCGCGGTGCAGCCCCCCGAGAGGCCGGTGTACCGCCGTCGGGCGCGGGTGCTCGCCTGGCGCCTGGCGCTGGGCGTGGCCTACGGGGTCGGCGCGTTCATCGCCGCGACGGCTGGGGACTGGCTGATCGGGTTAGTCCAGCGCTAGGGCAAGCCCCTGGTGGCGCTGGGCAAGCCGTCGCGCTGCGGGTGGGCAAGCCCGTGACGGCGGGACGGCGCCGCCCCGGTGGCCGGTGGCCGTGGGGGTTGGACCAGGGGTTGCCTCCACCGTTGGCTCCACCGGGGGAATCAGAGGCGCACCGGGGGTGTGGCCGGAGGTGGGAGCCCCCTCATCTACCGGTGCCGTGTTTATGCAGGTCAGACCCCGTGGGCAAGCCGCGCAACGCCGCCGACACCTCTTTGTACGCGGTAGCCGTACGAAGAGGTGGAGGTCCTGGCGGCGCGGGCGGGACGAACACCCGGACCCGGGGGCCGGCCTGCGCCGCCGGGCCGACGCTCGCCCCTGGTCGGGCCTCCGGTGGGAGCCGACCACGAGCCCGACCACCGCAGCTCACAGCCGTACGCGGCCCGGGACGGGTCCCCGGACGGCCGGTCGCTCCGCGTTCCGGGAGCGCCCGGCCACCTCGTACGCGGCGCCCGGCGGCAACATCTGTTGCGACAAGGGTTGCGCCAGGGAGTTGCGCTGGAGGTTGCGCCAGGAGGTTGCGACAACTGTTGCGCACCCCCGCACGATCTTCCGACGTTCGCGCAGGTCACCACCCCCGCAGAAGCGTGGTCGGGGGTCTGACATCCCCCTCAGAGCACCCCACGACCGCCACCCGGAAGAAGAAGGGCGGGAAGGAAGCGGGCGGGGCGCAGGGAGCGCTGCGGGGGACCGGGCGCCCGAGGAGTCCCCCGCGCGCGTCGGCGAGCCGCGCGCGGCCGGGAGCGGGCAGCCCCGCCGCCGTTGTGCGGAAGAAGGAGCGGGACCCGTAGTCCGGACACGGCCCACGGCGGTGGGCGGCCTCCTGGTGAGGGGGCCGCCCACGCGGCGAGATTCGCAGGGCTTCAGACGCGCGTCTGGAACCAGAAGGCGCCGTAGGTCACGAGTGCGCCACCCATAGCGGTGGCGGCTCCTCGGACGAGGTAGATGCCGGCCTCGTTCCTGAGGCGGCGAAGTCGGGGCCAGTGTCTCCGGGGGGCTTCCGAAGGCTGACCCTTGCACTTACGCTCGGGATCGGACATGAGCTGCTCCTTCGTCGAGTGGTGATGTCCTCTGCAGACGGCTCCCTGCCCTACAGGGGGCCGTCGCCGTTTTCGGGCGACGACCGCGCCGTTGTCCGCCCACCGAGACATTTGCGGCTCAGTGGGGCGGCTGACATCAAGAAGAACACCCTGAAACCCCCTCTGACCAGCGGAAACAGGGGTTTGTTCAAAGAGGTTTTCCTGCGGTGATCCAGGTTCTTCTGGGGCAACTTTGGGCTTTGGCTGGCCCATAGCAGATGTCGGTGAGGCAATGTGTGTCTATCCCTGTTTTCCATGGGTGTCATGCCGTGGCATCACTAGGCTTGATGGGCTCAAGTGAGCTTTAGAGAGTCGGAGTTCGAAATGCCTCGAATGTTACGTATGCCTCCTGTTGATGAGCTTCCGCCCGGTCCTCTGCGGACGTTCGTCAGCGAGCTGCATGTCCATTTTCGTAACGCGGGACGGCCCTCCCCGGCCCGGATCGCAAGGCTGAGCCGGGAGGTCAAGGGCCGGGAAGTGGTGGAGGTCAGCCGCGAGACGGTCCGCCGGCTCCTGAAGGGCGAAACCACGAGCACCTGGTCGACGGTCCGCGCGGTCCACCAAGTCCTCTGCGAGCTGACGGATCTGGACCCCACGTACTACCGATTTCCAGAGGAGCACAACCCGGACCTTCGGAACCTTCGCGAGTACATTCGCGACCTCTGGAACGACGCCGTTGAAGGCGTAGCGCTGGACGGCTCAACCCCGGCAACCCCCGATCCCGAGCCCGCTTCGCAGCAGCCAACCAGACGTCCAGGGGCGTGGCCGGGAGCAAGCGGTGGCCAGCAGCAGAGTCCAAGAGGTTGGCCGACGGCTAATCAAGGGCAAAAAAACTACTCCGACGATGAACCGCCTTTCTGAAGTGCAACACACGAAGTTCAGGCGTGTTTTTGTTCGGGGGTTCTCTTTGTTTATGGCCGGGGTGTGCAGAGTCTGTTTTCGGTGTTTGTGGCGACCGATGGTATTCGTCTGGGGGTCCTGATGGTCCGTCAGGTGGTGTCCGTGGGTGGGTGC
>NZ_JBHYZP010000070.1:0-18564 GCF_042752355.1 Streptomyces sp. NPDC059255 | reverse complement strand
CAGCCAGGTTCAGCACGCCCACTGACATCACGGCGTTCCTCGCGAACAACTACCCTGCGGAGATCAAATCAGCATGTTGATTCTCTGCAAGCCCTAAGTGGTATCGCGCCGGCCCGAAGCCTCGCGAGGAACTCGACCAGTTCGATCAGCCCGCTCCGCCGGTACCGCCCTCCTTGAAAGACAGCGCATCCAGGTCTCCCGCGAAACCCTCGGCGTTGAGGAACGGGAGGTTCCGTGCATCGGAAGGTCGGGCCAGGCTGCCCTCCGGGCCGAGCAGGATCTGTTCGGTCCAAATGCACTTTCCTGTCGGTGTGTACCGCACCCCCCAGCGCTGGGAGAGCGCTGTGACCAATTGCAGCCCGCGTCCTCCTTCATCGGTCTCCGTCGCATGGCGGATGCGGGGCATCGTCAGGCTGCCGTCGAAAACCTCGCAGACCAGTCCGTCGTCGTGGAGCAGGCGCAGGCGGACCGGGCCCTTCGCGTGCCGTACGACGTTGCCAACTAGTTCGCTGGCCAGGAGCTCTGTGGTGGGTGTCAGGTCGTTCAGGCTCCAGGAGGCAAGTTGTTCGCGGACGTGACGGCGGGCCTGACCTGCTGCCTTCGGGGCCGCGGGCAGCGACCAGGAGGCCATCCTGTCGCCGGGCAGAGCATGGAGGCGCGCGACGAGAATCGCCGCGTCGTCGGCCGCCTGGTGTTCGCCGGAGAGCAGTCCGGCGGTCAGGGTGTCGCACAGAGCTTCCAGGTCCGCGTCGACGCCTTCCTCGTGAGCCGTGCGCAGAAGCCGGGCGAGGCTCGACATCCCTTCGTCGATTTCCCGTTTCGCCGACTCGACCAGCCCGTCGGTGTAGAGCACGAGGAGGCTTCCGTCGGGCACCGTCATCTCGACCGACCTGAAGGGAGGTTTCGCCGCGCCCAGTGGCGGATCGGCGTCCGGCCCCGGGAAGCACACGGTGCCATCGGGGTGTACCAGGGCCGGTGGCGGGTGCCCGGCACGCGTGACGGAGCAGATCCGGGTGGTCGAGTCGTAGAGGGCGTACAGGCAAGTGACGAACAGGTCCTCGTCCATACCACCGACGATGTCATTGAGGTGCCCCATGATCTCGTCGGGCGGTAGTTCGAGATCGGCCAGGGTATGGACGGCGGTGCGGAGGCGGCCCATGGTGGCAGCCTGCGGCAGGCCATGGCCCATGACGTCGCCGACGACGAGGGCGACCTGGCCGCTGGAGAGCGGGATGATGTCGTACCAGTCGCCGCCGACGTCCATTCCCTGTCCGGCGGGAAGGTAGCGGGCCGCTGCCGTGTACGCGGGCAGATCGGGCAGGTCCCGGGGAAGCAAGCTGCGCTGGAGCTCGCGGGACCGGGTGTGCTCGGCGTCGTAGAGCCGGGCCCGCTCCAGAGATTGCGCGACGAGGGCCCTGATCGTGGTCAGCAGGGTGCGTTCGTCCTTGGTAAAGTGGCGTGGACAGGCGAAGGCCACGACGCACACCCCGAAGGTGCGGCCGGAAGCCGTCAGCGGAAGCAACGCCCAGGCCTGCATACCGGTACGGACGCTCGGCCGGGCCGTCTTCGGGGCGTACGCGGCGAACTCGTCGGCCGACGACAGGAACAGAAGGGTGCCGGACGTGATCGTGTCCCAGGCCAGCCCGCCCGCTGCCCGTGAGTGACCGTCCACCTCCTCGAGATAGTCGTCCGGGTAACCCACCGCTCCGACGTTGTTCAGCTGGTCTCCCTCGACGACCTGCACCAAGAGCCCTGCTGCGGCGAACAGAGGGAGTACCCGCCAGGCGACTGCGGCCACCACGTCCCTGGCGGTTGTCGCCTTGGCCAGTGCCGCAGTCAGCTCTGTGATCTGGGCCGCCCGCCGGGTCGCGGCACGGTCGGCCGCCTTACGTTCCTCCTGTATACGCCGCTTCTCGGTGACGTCTGCCAGGTAGATGGCCCGGCCGGCGGGGCCGGGGACCAGCCGTAGCTGGTAGCGCCGCCCTGTATCCGGCATGTCTACATCAAAGCTGGCGGGTGTCTCCTCAGCGGCGGCCTTACGGCAGCGGCGCTCCAGGTCCGGAATCCGCTGCACAGCGGGCAGGTCCCACAGCACACGGTCGAACAGCTCCTCTTGGGAGTAGTCCAGCATGCGTTCCGCTTCCAGATTGGTGAAGATGATGCGCCACTCGGCGTCCACCGTCAGGAAGATGTCGCTCATATGGCGCAGGGCCTGGCTGAGCGCGTCACGGGCGGAAGGCGACCCGCTGGTCTCCCACCGCACGCCGACCATCCGCACTGGCACACCCTGATCGTCGTACATCGGCTTGCCTCGGGCCCGCGACCAGCTGTACGTACCGTCCAAGCGCCGTACCCGGTACGCGGCCTCGTACACCGAGTGCTCGCGGATTGCCCGCCGCGCCTCCGCCAGTGTCGGCCCCCGGTCGTCGGGGTGGAGGATCTGTATCCAGTCCTGGATGCCGCCCGTGTAATCGGCCGGTTTGGTTCCGTAGAACTCCATGACCGCCGCGTCCCATATCAGCTCGTCGGTCTGAAGGTTCCAGTCCCACCATCCGACACTGAGGTCCGGCACGGTTTGTGGTTGCCGCTCGTCTTCGGGTTCCGCCGGTGCGGGGGCGGTCGTTTTCGTCGTCTGGGCCATGCCTTCCCCGGTCCAGACGACGACGGCCCGGAGAAAGTCCCATTCTTCCGGGGCAGGCTCGCTCCGGTTGCCCATGAGCACGGTGAGCGTGCCCATGATGCTTCCGCCGGCGTACACCGGCAGGGCGGCCAGACCTGTGGTCACGCCCGGCCAGGAGGCAGCTTCGCCTTCGGCCAGCGGCCTGACGGCATCGGCCTCATGCTCGTCATGGGCGGGGGACAGCGGTATCCATACGGCGGTGGCTTGGCGCAGGGCACGCGCCGGGGCCAGCGGGCTCTCCCAGGCGATCGTTTCCCAGGAGCGAGGGATGTCTGGAGGAAGACCAACATTTGATGCCAGGTGCAGCCCCGACGTGGAACTGTAGCGGTGGGCCATGCCACCCAGAGCGTGCAGCCCGGCTGCGGCATGCTTTAGCGCCAGCTGGAAGACTTCGCTTTCCGGGAGACCAGCAGGCACTGCGCTGAGCAAAGCCAGCCGCGCGTTCACACCATTAAGCTTATCGGTCTGTATTTTGTGCTGCAACGACGTCCCTGGCCTGACCCGGGACGTCGTCGTGAGAACCCCAGCAATGCCTCCCACGCCTTGACCTGCAAGGATTGTGCGCGGGCCTGCGAGGACATGACTGCGGAGAAAACGTGGGCGAGCATCGCGAGGGTGATGTGCGGGTGCCAGCCGGCAAGGCGCCGGACCTCATACCGGCCCAGGCCGCGCTCTTCCTTCACCACCTGGAAACCTCCTCGATCGCCGCCGGGTGCCCGCGAACCGCACCAGGTCGTCCGCGTCCAGGGGCCGAGGTAGCGAGTGATCTTGGCCGTCTTGCTCCTGCCGCGCCGTGCCGACGATCAGCGCCGATGTGCCGACTTCTCTCTCCGGTAGCCGAAATTCGGCCGCGCCGCAGCGTTCGATGTCAGTGTCCAGCCCGAGCAGCTCCGTCCAGGGGGGCGTATCCCGCCGGCGAGGAGTTCGGCAGACATCAGCTGGCACACCTCGGAGCCCAGCCTGTCCGGCCTCGGTCTTTCGTGACGGTCGGCCGGACGAGCGGGCCGACCGTCACGCGTTCTGGGCTGGGGCGGGCAGGACCGTTCCCTCCTTGGGTGGAGTCCCACACCCTGGTGGGCGCTCCGGCACCGCAGCGTCACGGCACCCATTGCTTGCCCCAGCCCCACCCGAACAGCTCGCCCGCCCCCGGCTCGGGTGGCTCAGGAGGACAACTCTTCAAGGACCTTGTTCTTGGTCTCCGGGGCGAACACGGTGATGATGACGGCGACGACCAGGGCGACGGCACCGAATACCGCGAAGATCGTTGTGAGGCCGTAGGCCAGGAACGTGCCGATGACGACCGGGCCGATCATCGAGGCGAGCCGGAGCCAAGCGGTCGCGGTGCCGACCCCGATCGCGCGGATCCTGGTCGGGTAGAGCTCGGGTGTGTACAGGTAGACGCCAATGGCCGCGGCGGCGGCGAAGAAGTAGGCGCCACTGCCGAAGATCATGAGATCGGAGGGCTGGTGCACACCGGAGAGTGCGAGCGCGAACAGGAAGACGGCGGATCCGCCCAGGGCGACCGTGAACCAGATGCGCCGACCTACGAAGTCGATGGTGAGGGCACAGAGCGCGGCACCGGCGAGGCCGATGCAGTTGCTGATCAGCCCGTACTGCAAGGACACCTCGAGTGGCAGTTTGAAGACGGTCCGGTAGAGCGTGGGCAGCCATGTGCTGATCCCGTAGTACACCATGTAGGCGCCGAACCAGATGGACCAGACCACGAGCGTCCGTCGCAGGTAGGGCGGCCGGAAAAGCTCGGTCCAGGACGACGCGGCGCGTTGGGCCGCAACGGTTAGGTCGCCCGCGGGCGGCAGCGGAGAGCCCACGGCCTTCGCGACGTTGTGCTCGATGCGCGACATTTCCCGGTCTGCGTCCGTCTCGCGGCCGACGCCGGCCAGCCATCGTGGCGACTCCGGAAGCTGCTTGAGGAGGAGAGGGATGCTGAGCACCGGGAGTGCCCCGACGACGAACATGAATTCCCAGCCGAGGTGCGGGACGACCCAGAAGCCGACCAGACCCGCGACCACGACGCCGACCGAGAACACCAGCTCGTAGAGGAGAATGAACCGGCCGCGGCCGTGGGCCTTCGTGATCTCACTGATGAATACGGCGGCGATGGGGACCTGGCCGCCGAGCCCCAGGCCTTGCAGCGTGCGGAAGATCAGCAGTGACTCGAAGCTCCAGGAGAAGGCGCATCCGACGCTCAGCACGCTGAACGTGGCGATCGCGAGCACCATGGCGAACACCCGGCCGCGGCGTTCCGCGATCCAGGAGAACAGCAGCGCGCCGACCAGCTGCCCGAGGTAGCCGACGGAGATGAGCGCGCCGGTTTGAGCGCTGTTGAGATTCCACAACGGGGTCAGCACGGGCAGTACTTGGGCGATGGCCAGTGCGTCGAATGCGTCGAAGAAGGTGGCGGTGCCGATGAGGACCCGCGCCTTGACCTGCCAGCGTGAGAGCGGCAGGCGTTCCATACGGTTGGTGATGTCGGTGATGGATCCCGCCGCGGGGGAACTTCTCCGCGGCAGGGTTTCCGCTGTGTCGGACATGGTCGTCTCCACGAGACTCGACGTTGAGGGGATGTGTCGGACCTGCCGTGAGGGAGCGCCTAGAAGCGGCCGGTGCGTACCTCGAACTTGCTCGGCTTGCCGTGGAGCGGCTTGTCGGCCTTGGACCACTCGGCAACCCACTTGATCATGGTGTTCAGCGGTATGACGGGGTTGCCGAGGAGTTCGGCGGCCCTGTCGCAGTTCACCGCCAGACAGTCGGTCTCCGTACCGGTGAAGCGCGGCTCGATGCCGAAGATTTCGCCGAAGGCCGTGGCGATCCGCCGGACGCTGGTCAACTCGGGGTTGCCGATGTTGATCGGGCTGCTGGGGGCCTCGCAGTGCTGCAGGAGCCGGGCGAACTGGTTGATCGCGTCGCCCTGCCACATGATGTTGACCGCCCCTGTCTCCAGGGGAATCTCGACCCCGTCGAGCACCCAGCGGGAGATCTCCTGCAGCACCCCGTACCGCATGTCGATCGCGTAGGCGAACCGGACGAGCCTGCCGGGTGTGCCGTGGAGGCGGGAGAAGTACTGGAACGTACGCTCGCGGCCGACGACGGAGTTGGCGTACTCGCCGGGCCGGGCCAGGGGCGGGGTGGCCTCGGTGACGCCGCCGTGCAGGGGGTTGCTCCAGGGATAGACGTGGATCGTCGAGAGCGCGACGATCCGCGAGTCGGCGAAGGCTTCGGCTACGTGAGCGGGCGCGAGCGTGTTCATCGCCCACAGGAAGTCTTCGCGGCCAGCGGCGTCGAACTTGAGGCCGGCCATGTAGATGACGTTCGGGAACCTGGGCAGCGCGAGGACCGATTCCCGGTCGAGGAGGTCACAAGAAATGGTTTCGACGCCCCAGCGCTCCAGCCGTTCCCGGGCGGCCGGGTCGGAGAACCGGGCGACCCCGAGGACCCGCTTGTGCGGCACCGCGCGCTTGATGAGACGGGCGAGTGTGATCCCCATCTTCCCGGCGACCCCGAGGATGGCGATATCGCCGTCCAGGGCCTGGAGATCGGCCACGGTCTCGGCGGTGGGGGTGGACATGAAGTCCTCGAGGTGGTCGACGTCGGTGAAGTACTCGGGGAGCATCGACAGGTGCAGGACGGGACTTGCGGGCATGACTGTCTCCACGTGCGGGGTAGGGGTTTCCGGTCAGGCGACGAGTTCGATCGAGAGACCGTCGTCGGCGAGCCAGCGCTTGAGGTTCGCCTCGACGAAGGCGTCGTCGGTCAGGTCCGGATGCACACGCCGCACGCGGTCGATCTCCGCCGCCTGACCGGGGCTGAGCCGCTCGTCGGGGTCGAGGCAGCGGGTTCCGGTGACGAGGCCCTGCCCGTGCAGGATCTCGAGGCAGCCGGGGATGCATCCGCGGAAGGCGTTGCGGGCGTCGTAGACGGCGCCGTTGGAGTCGGTGACCCGGGCGTCGAGCGCCAGCAGGTCCGCCGGGACCGCGCCGCCGTCGGGGAGTGCCTGGACGCGGTCGAGCAGCTCGACCGCGCGCCGTGTCCACACACTCCAGTGCCCGAGCAGGCCACCACGGATCCGGAGGGTGTCCTCCGCGCCGTCTTCCCGTCGGACCGTGAAGGGGACCACGAGGTCGAGCACGATGTGATCGTCGTTGCCGGTGTAGAGGGCGATGCGGTCGGTGGCACCGGCATCGGCCACCGCGCGGATGATGTCGAGGGTGCGGTAGCGGTCGAACGGGGCCATCTTGATCGCCACGACGCTGTCGATCTCGGCGAACGCCCGCCAGAAGTCGTAGCTGAGGTGGAACCCACCGACCTCGGGCAACAGGGAGAAGCCGATCAGCGGCATCACCTCGGCGATCCGACGGCAGTGGTCGAGCACGTCCGCCTCGGGGGTGTCGCGGAACGCGGCGACGTTGAGCAGGGCGGCGTGGTACCCGAGTCCCCGCGCGGTCGCTGCCTCGTCGAGGGCCTGGGGCGTGCGGCCGGTGACCCCGGCGACCAGGGCGACGGGGCGGTCGGTCCACTCCCGTGCCGTCTCCGCGGCCAGCCGGAGAACGGGTTCGTAGAGGCCGTTCTCTCGGATGGCGAACTGTGTGGTGTGCACGCCGACGGCAAGGCCCCCGGCGCCCGCGTCGAGGTAGTACCGGCTGATCGCGCGCTGGTGGACCGCGTCGAGCCGGCCGGCCTCGTCAAGGGCGAGGGGGTGGGCGGGGATCACTGTGCCCCGCCGGATGAGTTCTCCGATCGAGGGGGGTAGTACCGCATGGTTTTCCGGCATCGTCGTTGACCTCCTGAACAGCGAGCCCGTGAAGGATCCTCGCCCCGTGTCGGCTGCCCGCACGACCGGGGTCGGCTCATCGACTGGGTGGGTGCTCACTCGAACCCGGAACGCAGTGAAGCACGCGCCAGAAAGATGCACAACCGGTTGTTCATCTCTGAGCAACCGGTTGCTCGCAGCTGTCGTGATTGCTTTAAACTCAGCGTCATGGCATCACTGCAAGAAGTGGCCGAAGCCGCCGGGGTCTCCAAATCAGTGGCGTCCCGGGCCCTGACGGGCGACAAACAGGCCCGTATCAGCGAGGCTACTCGCGAGCGGGTCCGGCTGGCCGCGGAGCGGCTCCAGTACGTCCCGAACCATCGTTCACGGGCGTTGCGGTTCGCGAAATCGGGCGCGGTCGGCCTGATCGTGCCAGATGTCAACAACGCCGTCTTCGCCGAGATGCTGGCCGGTGTCCAGGACCGGGCCCGCGAGGCCGGGATGTCCGTACTGCTCAGCCAGATCGACCCGCCGCCGGCCGGCACCGAGCAGCTGCGTGAGCTGGTCGGGGCCGGCCGCGTCGACGGGGTGCTGCTGCAGCGTCGCGAGGACTTCGACGACCGAATGCTCGACGCGGTGCTCACCAGCGGGGTCCCGGCCGTCCTGATCAACTCGAAGCTCCCCGACCGGGCCGCGTCGGTCGTGCTCGACGACGTCGCCGGGGCCGCTCTGGCCACCCGCCACCTGATCGAACTCGGCCACGAGCGCATCGGGCATCTCGCCGGTGTTGCCACCCATGACACGGCTGCCCGTCGCCACCAGGGCTTCTGCGACGCGATGAGCGGCGCGGACCTCAAGGTGCGACGACCATGGATACAGCGGTCCGGCTGGGAGGCCCCGGGCGGGGCGGAGGCGGCCGGGCGGCTGATGCAGGCTCGTCCCCGCCCGACGGGCCTCGTCGTCTCAAGTGTGAACGCCGCGATCGGCGCACTCTCGGCGCTGAGCCGGATGAGGGTACGCGTCCCCGAGGACCTCTCCGTCGTGGCCATCAACGACACCTGGGTCGCCGAGACATGGAACCCGGGGCTGACCACGGTCAGGATGCCGTTGCGCGCACTCGGCCGGAAGGGATGCTCCATGCTGCTCGACCATCTCGCAGGCAAACCGCTCAGTGACGCCGTGGTCGCCGAGCCCGCGCCGGAACTGATCGTGCGCGGTTCCACCCAAGCCCTGCGCTGAGCGCCGGAGCCCCGGCGGAGCCGGCGCCGGCCGGCCCTTGACCGAAGGGCGCGCCGCCGCCTATCTTCTCAACGCGCCTTGGTGGCGCTCCTCACTCGTTCCCGAACCGTCACCTTCCGTTCGGGGCCACGGAGGCCCGATCGCAGCTGCCCCTGCGCCAGACCGGGCCTCGACGCCGCGCACAGCGGCAGCCCGCCCGCTCCGCGTCCGAGACGCCTGCGGGCGGCGGCTCCTCGCACACAACGAGGACGAGACATGCTTTCCGGGATCAAAGTCGTGAGTTTCACGCACTTCCTGCAAGGACCGTCGGCCACCCAGATCCTCGCCGACCTGGGCGCCGACGTCATCAAGATCGAACCACCCCAGGGCGCCTTCGAACGCAACTGGTCCGGCCCTGACGCCTACGTCGAGGGCGTCTCGGTGTTCTTCCTGCTCGGCAACCGCAACGTGCGCAGCATCGTGGTCGACCTGAAGCACGACGACGGCAAGGCGGCCCTGCGCCGGCTGATCGACGGGGCCGACGTGCTGATCGAGAGCTTCCGACCGGACGTGATGGGCCGACTGGGCCTGGGCTACGACGAACTCCGCGCCACCAACCCGCGGCTGGTCTACTGCTCCCTGTCCGGCTACGGTTCCGACGGCCCGTACAAGGACCGCCCGGGCCAGGACGTACTCATCCAGTCGCTGTCCGGGCTCGCGGCCGGAACCGGTCCGGCCACTGGTCCGCCGACCCCGGTCGGGGCGTCCCTCGTCGACCAGCACGGCGCGGTCCTCGGCGCACTCGGCATACTGGCCGCACTGCACGGGCGCGAGCGGACCGGCGAGGGGACCCGGGTCGAGAGCAACCTTCTCAGCGCCGCGCTCGATCTGCAGATCGAGCCGCTCTCGTACCACCTCAACGGGTTCCGTGGCGAGCGCAGTGCGTCTGGGATCTCCTCGCCCTACTACAAGGCTCCGTACGGTGTGTTCGCCACCGCCGACGGGCACATCACCATCTCCCTGACCAGCACCGACGCCCTGAGCAAGGTGCTGGAGGAACCCTGGTTCCGCAGCATCGAACCGGACCAGGAGTACGGGCTGCGCGAGGAGATCAACACCCGGATCGCCGGCCTGATCTCGGAACATCCCACCCGGTACTGGACCGAGCGGTTCAGCGAGTTCCGGATCTGGCACGCGCCCGTCAACGACTTCGACGATGTCCTGTCCGACCCGCAGGTCCTCCACAACGAGACCGTCATGCGGTTCGATCACCCGCAGATCGGTGAGGTGAAAGTCCTGGCCCATCCCATCCGCTACGGCGGAGAGCGCCCGGGGATACGGCGCGTACCCCCCGCACTGGGGGAGCACACCGGGGAAGTTCTCGGCGAACTCGGCTACTCGGCCGAAGAGATCGGCGCACTGCTCGAAGGAGGCGCCGTCCATGACCACTCCTGAACTCGGCACCGATCTCGTCCTCGTCGAGCGCGCGGGCCGGGTCGCGACCGTCACGATCAACCGGCCGACCAAATACAATGCGATCAACGAGGAGATCGTCGAGTGCCTCGACACCGCGTTCGCCAGACTCGGCGCCGACCCGGAGATCCACACGATCGTGCTGACCGGGTCGGGGAAGGCATTTGCGGCCGGAGCGGACATCGGCTTCTACGCCCAGGCCAACCGCGAGCAGTTCATCGCCTTCACCGAACGCTGCAACGCCCTGTGCGACCGTATCGCGACCTCACCCGTCCCCGTGGTGGCCGCCGTGAAGGGGCTGGCCCTCGGCGGTGGATTCGAGCTCGTCCTGAGCTGCGACATCGTCGTGGCCGCGGACGACGCCCGCTTCGGGCTGCCCGAAGTCTCCCTCGGGCTGCTGCCCGGCTGGGGTGGCACCCAACGCCTGACCTGGCATGTCGGTCCGAACCGGGCCAAATGGATCATCATGTCCGGGGGCAGGCTCGACGCCGCGACGGCCAAGGACCTCGGGATCGTCACCCACACCTGCGACCGCGACGATCTGCTCCGCCTCGCCCGGCAGGTCGCCACCACTCTCGCGGGGCAGGCGCCAGGGGCCGTCGCGGCGATCCGCGAGGCCGTCACCGCGGCCGTCCCCGGCGCGGGTGCCGGGTCGTCGGGGCCGGGATTCCTCAGCGAACGGGAGCGGCTGATCGCCCTGTTCGACTCCGCCGACGGCCGTGAAGGCATCGCCGCCTTCGTCGAGAAGCGCCCCGCACGCTTCACCCACCGAGACGTCTCATGAGCGAGGAAGTACCGATGACGGGACACCGTGAGCGAGAGTTCCCCTGTTGGCGCCTGGGTACCGGCGCCGACGACGCCGACGGCCTCCCGGTCCTCGCGGACGTCGACGTAGTCGTGGTGGGCGGCGGTGCGGCCGGGGTCGCCGCCGCGACCGTCGCCGCCGAAGCCGGCCGAACCGTGGTGCTCGTCGAGAAATACGGCTTCTGCGGCGGGGCCGCCGTCGCCGGCATGTCCGGCACCATCTGCGGCTCCTACCTCGCGCGCGAGAACGGAAACCCGTCAGAGCGGATCGTCGAGGGCTTCACCGGTCGCTTCCGCTCCGAACTGCTCACACGTGGCGGACTCACCGCCCCGCAGAAATACGGCAAGACGTACACCGAAGCCCACGATCCCCTGATGTGGAAGGAGGCCGCCGACGACCTGCTCGCCGCGGCCGGTGTGCGCGTCCTGCTGCACACCGCCGTCGTCGGCGTCCTCCTGGACGGAGATCGCCACCGAGGCGTCGTTCTGGAATCCACCGCCGGCCGGTCGGTAATCCGTGCGTCCCGCACCATCGACGCCTCCGGCGACGCGGCGGTCGTCGCCCGCGCCGGACTGGCCACCTACTTCGGCGACGACGGCACGATCCAGAACCCCACTATGTTCTTCAGGGCCGCCAACATCGACATGGCGCGCTATCTGGACTACTACGGTGAGGACACGATCTGCCCTCCCAAGGTCGGCGCCGCCATCGAGGCCGCACGGCGAGAGGGCCTGGACCTGCCCCGCTCCCACATCTGGATCTTCCGCACGACCCGGCCTGCCGAACTCCTCGTCAACGCGACCCGGCTCACCGCCGCCGACGGCCGCATGCTCAACGTGGTCGACCCCGAGGACTTCACCACGGCAGAAACCGCCGGTCGCCGCCAGGTCCGCGAGTACGCCCGGTTCCTGCGCCGGCACGTCCCCGGTTGCGAAGACGCCTATGTCGTCGACACGGGCACCGAAGCGGGGATCCGGCAAACCCGTAGCATCGTCGGGGTCGAGACCCTCACCAACGACGATGTCGTCGCCTGCCGCAAGCGCCCCGACGGCGTAGTCCGCTCCCCGTGGCCGATCGAACTCCACACCGGTGACCGCCCCAGGCTCCACTGGCTGATCGACGACTACTACGAAGTCCCTTACACCGCCCTCGTCCCCGCCGTCGGCGAGGACATCATCGTGGCCGGCCGCTGCCTGTCCGCCGAGCACGAAGCCCTGGCCTCGGCCCGAGTCACGGCACAGTGCTTCGAATACGGCCATGCCGCCGCAGTCGCCACCCTCCTCTCCCTCGAACACGACATCGGCTACCGTGCCGTCGACGGCACACTCGTCCGCCAGCGCATGCGCGCCAGCGGAAGCGCTCTGTGAACCGAAGTTCGCCGGCTTTCCAGATACGGAGGTAGGCGGCCACCAGGCGGAGGCTCCACCTCACTGGGCCAGTCCCTTCCACCCGTCGATTGCCCGCTGCTGTCCGGCGGGCCCAGACGGCGAGGTGAAACCGGGATGCGCAGAAGTACTGCAGCCCCTTGTCGGCGTACAAGTGAACGTGGCTCTGGCAAGATTTTCGTAGCCGGAGATCATCTCGGTGGTGCGGTGGGCCGGTCTGCATAGCGTCGGCGAAGGTGGGCGATCAGGACGACGCGGTGGCGGAGAAGGGAGACGCCGGCGCGTCCGGCCATGAGGCGTTTCTGCAGCTTGACGTCGGTGATACGGCCTTCGTTGACCCCGGAGTTGTAAGGGGTGGTGATCCCGTGGGCGACGGCATCTCGGTCTTCGCGCAGGGCTCCGGCAAGGCCGGTCAGCGGAGCTAGCCCGGTCTTCGCGAGGTCGTCCAACCACTCTGGCAAGGATGTCGCGTCATGGTTGTCGAGCATGGCGGCGAATCGGCGGACGATGTCGTGGGCGGTTCTGAGTTCAGGACACTGGTCGAGAAGCCGGGGCAGGCGGTCGTTGATGTGCGGGCTGCGGCGGTGCGGGTGGTTGGTGATCCAGCGAGCGGCTTCGCGCGGGGAGGGCGGTCGCTCGTGTGGTTCGTCCACGGGCAGACCCCGCCGCAGAGGCGCGACGGCCATTTTCACGCGCTGGTAGTGGCCGAGGTAGCCCTTGGTCTGCAGTTCCTCGTGCAGGATCCTGGCGCTGTGCTGTCCCTCGTCCCAGCGTTGTTGCAGGTAGCCGAGGTAGGGGTCCAGGGTGGAGGGCTTGCGGGGCGGGCGGCGGCGCACTACCTCCTGCCAGGTGTGGGCCCGGGCGTACTTGCTGACGGTACGGCGGTTCAAGCCGAGCTCCCGGGCCACAGAACTGTGGCTCCGACCAGAACGCGTCAGGGCCTGCACGGCCTCGAACAGCCTTCGGGCGTGGCGCCCGGCTTGCGTGTCCGCGACGGTGTTCTCAACGGGTTCCTCAGCCGGTGGGGGATCGGTCTCGCCGATCGGGGCCAGTGCGGCGGGCAGGCATCCGCGGTGGGCGGAGGCGATGTCCTGAACTCGGCGGGAGAGGCCCTGCCACAGGTGAAAGCGGTCGCTGACCTGGACAGCATCCGGGGCGCCGGAGGTGATGCCCTGTCTGTAGGTGAGGGAGCCGTCGCGGCAGGCGACCTCAACGCCCGGGTGCTCACGGAGCCACCGGCCGAGCCGTTCCGCGTCGCGTCCTTCCCAGAGTGTGAGCGGGAGCCGGGTGGTGGCGTCGACCAGGAGCGTTCCGTAGGTGTCGCCGTAGAGCGCGAAATCGTCCACCCCCAGCACCCGGGGCGCGACCAGTGGCGGGAATGGCACCCGCATCAGCTGGGACAGGACGGTGCACCGCGAGAGCCTGATGTTCAAGATCCGAAGCATCCGGGAACCGCCCCGGCCGGCCAGCACCACACCGACGTCCTCCACCAGGCGCTGCAGCGGCGGCGTCCGGCGCTGGTAGCGCACGGTCAGCCCCGGTACCTGTTCGGCGAAGGTCACCTTCGCACAGGACGCGTTCTCGCAGTACAGGCGGCGTACGGACAAGTCGATGCGCAGAGGCCGGCCTGCGATCGTGACGTCGGCGAGGCTCCGTACATACCGACTATGGGACCACGCACTGAGCTGTCCGCATCCCGTACACCCCGCCGACTCACCGGATCTGGTGCGGGCGCGGACCGCTACCACAGCATCGGAGACCTCGACCGAGACCACCAGCACATCAGACAACTGCGGTAACAAACTGGCCAGTTCATCAGAGCACAGTCACAGGCTGCCCGCTATGCGGACCGGCCTACCGCACCACCGAGATGATCTCCGGCTACGAAAATCTTGCCAGAGCCGTGAACGTGCACCACTTCGTACGGAGGAATGGGCTCTGTCGCTGATCTTGTGACGGGGCGCTTGGTTGATCGTTTGTACGGGTGTGTAGTTCAGATGGGTTACAGCAGGTTCTGCCGCATCTGTCGGCCGTCGTGATTGAGTCGGTGCAGTGGTCAGTGGAAGGTGTCGTGTTACGTACGCGCTCGCGTACGTCGTCGGCGCGGTGCCCGCACTGCGAGGAGCGTTCCAGACGAGTGCACGCACGGTACGAACGGCGCCTGGCGGACGCTCCGTTGGGTGGTGTTCCGGTGGTGATCGTATTGCTCATACGGCGCTTCAAGTGCCTGGCTGCCGGCTGCCCGGCGGTGACGTTCGCGGAGCAGATACCGGGGCTGACCGGCCCGCACGCCCGGTACACCCCGATACTGAGGGGGCAGTGAGCCTCTGCCAACTTGAAGTCGCAGGTCAGCGATCTGGTGTGACCGGCTCTCGAAGTGCTCACGCTGGTCGTGGGCGGCTGTCTGCGGAGTAGATCATCTGACGGAGCCGGACGTTTCGCTGGTTTCTGCTCGCTGGGGGCAGGCGGCCATTTACGATCCGTGCATGGATCCCGAGCTGCTGGAACGGATCACCGCGCGACGCGCGGAACTGGACCAACTCGAAGAACGGCTGGCCAAGCAGCTGACGAAGGTACGGGCCGAGCGAGACGAACTCGCTGTCGCCGAACGGGTCCTTGAGCGGGTGAGCGAACAGATCGCTCATGAGCGCGTCTCAACCTCGCCGCTGCCCGCGCAGGTGGGCGGACGGGCGATCATGCTGATCCCCCACCGCACCTCCGATGTGGAGGAGAGCCTGCTCCCGCCGGACTACCAGCGCATTCTCGCCACCGTGCGGCAGGCCGCGGGACCGGTCATGGCTCGGCAGGTCGGCGAGTTGCTGGGAGTGGACGTCAGCGTCCGGGCCAAGCTGGAACCGCTGCGCGGGAAGCTGGTCAGACTCGTCGACCGCGGCTGGCTGCGGAAGCTACCCGACGGCCGGTTCACCACCCGTCTGTGACCGGGTGCAGGTGATCACGTACTTCGCTCCATCCGACAGATCGTTGCCAGCGGATGGGGAGCTGTTCGGCTCTCCTGCTGAAACTCGCGATAGAAGTTGCCCATCACCGCGGCGACCGGTGCGTAACGGACAAGGAGCGACGCGATCGACGCGGGAACCCCCTGCAGGGGCATCCCTTGGGCGCACGTATTCACAAACGCCTTGCGCTCATCCGGTGTGTACCCGTAGAGAGCGACGGCCAGCCAGTTCACCAGGTGGGTGACGGCGTAGCACTGGTCGTAGGTGCGGTGCTGGTCGAAGAAGTCGGCTTCGTCCCGTGTGAGGTCGAAGCGTGAGGAGATCGCGAGGCCGTAGTCGGTGAAGAAGAGCTGTCGGCCGTCGGTGAGGATGTTCTCGAAGTGGGCGTCGAAGTGCAGAAGCCCGCGGTCGTTCATGAACGCGATTCCGGCTTTCAGCTCGTCGTCGACCATAGCGCAGGCCCGCTCGGCCGCCTCGTCGCCGGCCCCGATCTGGACGCCCAGCCAGTCGTGCAGGTTCTGCGGGATGTACTCCAGGAACAGCACGAGGCTTGCCGTGGACTGCTGGAGAGCTTTGATCCTTCGGCGTACCGCTGGTCCGCCTCCCCAGTAGGCGACAGCTCGATCCACATCGGCCAGTTCCTCGGGAAGCGGCTGGCCAGAGTCTGAGATCACCCGCCAGTGGTACATCAGGGGAAAGCCCTCGTAGTCTCCGGCGATCACCCAGTTCGTCGTCATGGTGTGCGCGGACAGCTCCCGCCAGGCCCCCAACCCCGGGGCGCCGATGGTACCGATGCCGTAGTGACAGAAGGCCGGGAGTCCGAACAGATTCGCGGTGGAGTGAACATGCTCCGGCCGTCGCTCCAGATCGGTCAGCCGTACCTGCTTGACGAAGACCTGGCTTCCCTCGACCTCCAGCAGGACCGTCTTCCCGCCGATGCCCAACCCCAGCGGTGCGCCGGCATCGACGAACTCGCGCAGACTGTGGTCACTGCGCAGCGCCAGCGATGTGGAAACGGCGCCGTGGGCGGCCAGACGAGCATCGCGGGACATATCAGGGCCCTTCACTCACGCCTCCAATCGTGCCCCGCCTCTTGTTCAACGGCTTCAGCAGACACCGGGACACGGCCAAAGGTCACTCTCCCACGTCGGGGCCGGCGAGATGCGGCGTAACTGGGGCCCTCCGGATGCCGTTGAGGCTGTGTGACGAAAGCCGAAGAGCCTGCCGACAAATCCTGCGCACTCACTTACCAGTGCCGTTTACCGCTGTCCACGCGCACCGTCAGCCACCTCGCCGGACTACTGCGACGCCATCTGAAGGTGATCCGGTCCAGGTGGCGGATCCTGCCGCCCGGAAGGATCGCGGTGATCGTCTTAGCCGTGCTGCGGCACGACCAGCGCTTGGCCGACATGGCCGGCGGCAACGACGTGTCCGAGTCAACCGTCCGCCGCTGGCGCGACGAACTGATCACTCTGCTCGCAGCACAGGCCCCACGACTGGACCGCGCCCTGTAGAAGGTCGTTAAACGGGGCGGGGAGGTTGTCCTGATCGACGGCACCCTCATCCGCACCCAGCGTCGCACCGGCAAGGCAGACCGGCGGAACTACTCCGGCAAACACCGAAACCACGGCCTGCACTTCCTCGCCCTGACCGACGAGAGAGGCCGCCTGATCTGGATATCCGCCGCCCGCCCCGGCCGCACTCACGACATCACCGCCGCCCGCCACGACCACGTCGTGGCCTACCTGCGAGCCGCCGGCCTCGCTGCCCTCGCGGACCTCGGATTCCGCGGGCTGGACAACGACGTGCTCGACCCTGTGATCGTCACTGGCTTCATGGCCAGCCGCACCCACAAGCTCACTCCCGGCCAGAAGAACGCCAATCAGGTCCTCGCCACGGGACGCGCACCGGTCGAACACGGATTCGCCCACCTGAAGAACTGGCAGGTCCTCACCAAACTCCGTACCGATCCTGCCCGTGCCACCCACCTCCTGAGGGCGCTGCTCGTGCTGACGAACCTCGAAGTCAACCGCTGACAGACGATCTACGCCGCAGACTGCCACCCACGACCAGCGAGAGTATGCCGAGGACCAGTCACACCAGACCTCTGACCTGCTTCTTCAGGTTGGCGGTGGCTCACTGCGATGCTCAAAGACCAGACCAGTGCCTGCAAGGCAGCGCGCGACGCCATCGCCGCTGGAGGCGAGGTCATGCTCTACGACGGACAGCCGCCACAGTGGATGGTCCTTGGCATCGCTGCGACAAGGCTGAGGCGGTCGTTGAAGATCGGCCTGACGACCGTCGGCCTTGACGAGACCGTTGAGATCCTCCGCGCTCGGCACCAGCGATGAGCAACTGCGTACCGGCAACATCGTCGCAGCAAACCGGTCTTGGTTCTTCACCCTGTACTTCGACGCCACCGGGACCGAACTCCTGGCGTGCAGCGGCGTCAAGAACGAGCGTCCCTCGCGGAGGGACGGTCAGAAGCTCCAGCTGTAGAGGCCGTCACCCGTATTCACCGCAGACGCTGCGAGGCGGGCAACGCCTTGCAGGACTGCCAGCAGGTCATCGTCGGTCATGTCGTCTCCGTCCTCGGATCGGAGGCGCGTGGTCCAGCGGCCTGCGAGTTCTTCGAGTTCGGCGGAGCTCGCGTTGGCCAGTGCTCGGGTCAGACGCTTCGGCAGAGCGAACACCTCAACGCCATCATTCAAGGGGGCGGTGACCCACTCTGGCCACGCCCACCCAAGCAGCTGATCGACCGATGGGGCCTCGGCCGAAGGCTCCTGGAAGTACATGTCCCACTCGGCGATGGCGCTGTCCGGCTCAATGAAACAGCAGGTGGCAGACTGAAAGGCTGCACCAGGTCCCCGCAGGCGCGCCACAGCTGCAGCTTCGTCGTCGGGGGCAAGGAAGAACACTATGTCGTGGGCCATCCGAGCATGATGGCAGCCAGCCTTACTGACATGGGTGGCTGACATCGCGGTCCCGTGACCTCTGTCTCGACCAGTCACAGGCTTCGACCGGAAGATCTACCGTCAACGCAACAACGTCGAGCGCTGCTTCAACCGACTCAAAGGCTTCCGCGGAATCGCCACCAGATACGACAAGACCGCCACTTCATACGAAGCAGCGGTCACACTCGCGTCGCTCCTGCTGTGGGCAAGATCCGTTTGAAGACGGACCCTAGTCTTCTGAGTCAGGAATTCTGTTCAGATATGAAGCGAGGCGTTCGAGGATCTCGTCCGCGGTCTTGGTCCAGATGTAGGGCCTGGGGTCGG
>NZ_JBHYZP010000069.1:0-20846 GCF_042752355.1 Streptomyces sp. NPDC059255 | reverse complement strand
GGCGCATCTTCTGCGTAACCCGGTGCAGTCCGAACCGCATGACGTCAATTGTCAAAGCGGCCCTCACCCTGAAGCGGCAACGCTGAAGAAGCTCATTGTTCTCCAGCCGCCCGGCAGGACGGCGGGCATCCGTATGGCAACACCACCGCTCTCGCCTGTTCGGGTGAATCATGTCCGGGGTGTGCCTCCGGGGCAATCCATCCTGCCGTCCGCGCCGAATTACCTCACGGTCGGGGACGAGGAAGGCGGCCCCACGCCGAATATTTCGGCCCCAGCGGAGAGAACGCTGGGCGGCTTCCGTAGATAGTCGTGCCCTTTTCTCGTAATTCGGTCCGGTGATTCGGTGCCAAGATATTTTCACAGTCCGACTCGCTGATATTCCCGGCGGGAGGCATTCGTGCCGCCGGGGTGAGAAACGCTGTCCGGAACCCCTCGGGGATTCAGGGAAGACGGACAGCATCAGGCGGGGGCCGCATCCAAGGAGCGGAGATGTGGCCCCCGCCGTCCACGCACCCATCTCCCCGGTGCTTGGAAGACCGTTGGGAGGGGAGCGTGCCCGGCAAGGAGTCATTCCGGGGTCGCGGAGCACCTGGCAGAGGAATCGCAGGAATTTTGAAGAATCGATTATTCGACGGATGTCTCCCGCGCGCCCCTTTTTTTATTGATGCGAGGGGTTCGCGATAACGGGGGTGTGGTATCGATTGGCCTAGTCCCTCGCTTCGTGTCGGGCGTGATTCCCGGCTTCTCCCTCCCGAGTATTTGGCACCCTTCACCTGCGGTTCCTTTCTGGATGGTTGAATGGGAGGGAGGCGATGAGGGGGTGCATTGGCTCTTGCGGTGAATTCTTCGTGCTTCTCTGTCTCCGCGTGCCGGATCTCCGGTGCGTGGTGATGTCGACCGGTCAAGGTGCCTTCGCAGAAGCCGCCGGGACATGTTCCGCTGTCCGCCGGGCGATTTCGCGCTTCCCCCATCCGAACCCTGGTGTCCGTGTGCGGCAGCGCCGTATCCGGGGTCGGGTGACTTCGCAGTGAGAGGACTTCATGAAGCCCCCTTCGGTACGGCCTCGTGCGCGCCGTGTCCTGGATCGTTCCCTCCTCGTCCTTGGTACGGGCGCGCTGGCCACCGGGCTCGGCGTGCTGACTCTGGCGCCGGGTGTCAGCTCCGCCTCCAGTCACCGGGAGGCACCGCTGATCGCCGGTGATCCCCGGGCGGACAACACGGATGTGTACGCGTTCACCAGCCCGGACAAGTCCGGCACGGTGACCCTCGTCGCGAACTGGATTCCGTTCGAGGAGCCCAACGGCGGACCGAACTTCTACCCGTTCGCCGATGACGCCCGCTACCACATCAAGATCGACAACACCGGGGACGGGCGCGCCGACGTCACCTACACCTGGTGCTTCCGCAACATCATCAGGGACAGCGCGAACCAGTTCCTCTACAACACCGGTCCCGTACGCAGGATCGACGACCCGAATCTGAACTTCCGGCAGGTGTACGACCTGACCGTCACGGAGAGGGGGCGCACCCGCACCCTGCTGGAGGGCGCTCCGGTCGCGCCGTCGCGGGTGGGGCCGGCGTCGATGCCCGACTACAAGGCGCTGCGGGATCAGGCCGTACGCAAGGTGCCCGGCGGTGCGAAGGCGTTCGCAGGTCAGGCCGACGATCCGTTCTTCGCCGATCTGCGGGTCTTCGACCTGCTCTACGGCGGGAATCTGAGCGAGACCGGCCAGGACACCCTGGCCGGCTACAACGTGAACTCGGTCGCGCTCCAGGTTCCCAAGAAGGCCCTGGCGCTGCGGGGGAACCCGGCCCGCAACCCGGTCGTGGGCATCTGGTCCACGACCGAGCGCCAGGGAGCGGCCGTCACGGACAGCCGCGCCAAGGACAGGACCGGCAACGACTGGCGGCAGGTCTCCCGGCTGGGCAACCCTCTGGTCAACGAGGTCGTCGTACCGCTGAAGTACAAGGACGCCTTCAACTCGATCTCTCCGGACCAGGACCGCACCGTGCAGCCGGTCGTCGACAAGGTCTACGACCCGATCCTGCCCAAGGTGATCCAGAAGGTGTACGGGATTCCCGCGCCGAAGACGCCACGGGATGATCTCGCCGAGACCTACCTGACCGGGATCTGTAAGGCGTGCGGTCCGATCAAGGCCGATCTGAACGCCCACAGCCTCAACAAGGACGCGAATCCGGACCAGCTCGTCCCGGCCGAGGAACTCCGGCTCAACATGGGCGTTGCCCCCACTGCGAAGCCGCAGCGGCTCGGTGTGCTCGCCGGCGACTTGGCCGGGTTCCCCAACGGCCGGCGGCTGACCGATGACGCCATCGACATCTCCTTGCAGGCGGTCGAGGGCGCGGCCAGGACCGGTGTGCTCGTCCCCGCGCTCAAGGACGGCGACAAGGTCAATGCCAACGACGTCGGCTTCGGAGGGGCGTTCCCGTATCTGGCACTGCCTCACACCAAGGCCGTGAACTCGCCCAGGACGGGGGCCCAGCGGTCCTCGGTGCTCCACACCAACAGCGCGGCGGCGATCGGCGGAGCGGGCGCGCTGCTGCTGGGCGCCGGCGGGTTCCGCGCCTGGCGCCGCCGGGTCATCACCGGCTGACGCCCAAGGGCCGGTGGGCAGGGCAGGTCTCTCCTACGACCAGCCCCTGTCCTGCCCACCGGCAGGCGTCACCGTCAGCGGTCGTCACCCATCTCCCATCCGTCATCCGATCGTGCTTCGCGAGGAGGACTGTGCCTCAGCCGGCCAGCCACCCCAGTCCCCACCCCCTGCCCCCGCCGTTCGACGCGCGGGCTGGCCGCGGAGGCCGAAGACGGCTGCGCGGTGCGGTTCTCGCACTGGCCCTGGGCGCGACGTTCTTCGCCGCGGGCGCGTTCGGACTGGAGGGAGGAAGCTCCCCGGCCGGAGGCAGCTCGACGGCGGCCGTACGGTCCGGGTCTCCCGAAGCGATGCGGGAGCGTCTGCGCCGGCTGCCGGAAGATGCCCCGGGCTGGGCCTCTTTGGGCATGGCCTACGTCCAACAGGCCCGCACTACGGCGGATCCGGCCACCTACGACAAGGCGGAGTCCGCGCTGCGGACCTCGCTGAAGGTACAGCCGCGGGACAACTACGCGGCCCAGACCGCGATGGGCGCACTGGCCGCGGCCCGGCACGACTTCGGGGCGGCTCTGGAGTGGGGCCGCCGGGCCGTCGCCACCAACCCGGCGGGGTCCGGGGCGCACGGAGTGCTCGCCGACGCCCACACCCAGCTCGGCCAGTACGAAGCCTCCTACCAGGACGTCCAGCGCATGACCGACCTGCGGCCCGACACCGCCTCGCTCGCCCGCGCCTCCTACACCTGGGAACTGCGCGGCGACATCCCCCGGGCCCGCGCCCTGATGGAACGCGCGCTCCAGGACGCCCCGACACCGGGCGACCAGGCGTTCGCCCGCGCCCATCTCGCCGCACTGGCAGCGGAGTCGGGGGACGCGCGCACCGGGCTGCGGGAGGCGGAGCACGGCCTGCGAGCCGTCCCCCGCGACCCTCAGCTGCTGGAGACACGAGCCCGCGCCCACCACGCCCTCGGCGACAGCCGTCGCGCCGTCGCGGACTACACGGCGGCGGTGGCGATCGCTCCGCTGCCCCAGTACGTCCTGGGCCTCGGCGAACTCCAGGAGTCCCTCGGCCACCCGGCCGCCGCGCAGGAGCAGTACGCGCTCCTGCGCGCCCAGGAGCGGCTGCGGGCGGCCTCGACGGCCCCGGCCGACGTGGACGCCATCCTCTTCGAGGCCGATCACGGCGACGCCCGGCACGCCGTCGCGATGGGCCGTACCGCCGTGGAGAGCCAGCCCTTCATCGCGGTTCAGGACGCCTATGCCTGGGCTCTGCACCGCGCGGGACAGGACACGCGGGCGCTGCCGTACGCGGACCGCGCCCTGGCACTCGGCACCCGCAGCGCACTCTCCCATTACCACCGCGCGGTGATCGAACGCTCTCTCGGCAACCTGACGGCGGCCCGCCGGGACCTGGAGACCGCCCTCGCCATCGACCCGCGCTTCCATCCTCTGCACGCCCCCGCCGCACGGACCGCCCTCCGTGCGCTCCAGCGAATCGGTCCCGCCTCATGAACGGCTACAGATCCCCCCGGCTCCGCCGCGCTGCCACCGTCTGCGCCCTGGTGGCGGGCCTCGCGGCCGCATCCGCCACGGTGTCCGCCGCGCACCCTCTGGGCAACTTCACCGTCAACCACCACACCGGGCTCACCCTGTACCCGGACCGTATCGACGCGAAGCTCGTCGTCGACCAGGCCGAGATCGCGGCCGCGCAGGAGCGGGTACGCGTCGACCGTGACGCCGACGGCACGGTCGACGCCGCGGAAGCCCGTACCCACGCGCGGCACGAGTGTGCCACCGCGGCCGGACGGCTGCGCGTGGAGGCCGACGGCCACCGATTGGCATGGACGCGGGCGAGCGGTTCGTTCACCTACCGTCCGGGCGAGGCCGGACTCACCACGAGCCGGCTCACCTGCACGCTCACCTCGGCGACGGACCTGCGCCGCCCGTCACACATCAGCGTGCACACCGGATACGACACCGACCGGATCGGCTGGCAGGAGATCACCGCCCGCGGCGTCGGCATCACCCTCACCCACTCCGACGTGCCCACGCGTTCCACCACCGACGAACTGCGGCACTACCCCACGGACCCACTGGCGGACCCGCTCGACCAGCGCTCCGCCGCACTGCGCACCGCGCCGGGCGACGGCGGAAACGCCCCGGGCCGCGTGTCGGACGTCCTGCCCGGCGCCGGACCCCTCACCACAGCCCTGGACCGCGTCGCCGCAGTGTTCGACTCCCTCGTCGGCAGCCGCGAACTCACCGTGCCCGTCGGCCTCCTGGCCCTGCTCCTCGCCGTGGTCCTGGGTGCCTCGCACGCCGTACTGCCCGGCCACGGGAAAACCATCATGGCGGCCTACCTGGCCGGCCGACGAGGCACCCCCAGGGACGCGGTCAACGTCGGTGCCACCGTCACCCTGACCCACACCGCCGGCGTACTCGTCCTCGGCCTCACACTGCCCGTCGCCACCACACTCGCCGGCGAAACCGTCCTGACCTGGCTCGGCGCCGCCAGCGGACTACTCGTCACCGGCATCGGCCTGTGGCTGCTGCGCGCCGCCCTCCTCAACCGCCCCACCCACGGACACCACCACGCCCACGACCACATCCATGGTCACCACGACGACGGGCATCATCACCACCACGAAGTCGACCACGGGCATCATCACGGCGACGTCACACCCCGCCCGCGAAACGAGCGGACGGAACCGTCACCCCGTCAGGGCACAGCCCTCGCCGTACTCACGAAGACGCGCAGCCACACACTCTCCAGCCACCCAGTGCACAGCCATGCGCCGCACAGCCACCGGCCCCCCGCCACCGCGACCCGCGGCGGACTGATCGGCATGGGCATCGCGGGCGGACTCGTCCCCAGCCCCTCCGCCCTGGTCGTCCTGCTGGGCGCCGTCGCCCTTGGCCGTACGGCCTTCGGCATCCTCCTGGTCGTGGGCTACGGACTGGGCATGGCCACCACCCTCACCCTCGCCGGTCTCATCCTCGTACGGCTGCGCGACCGCATCGAGCAGAGGTCACGTACCAGCACCAAGCCCCGGCCGGCGTTCTTCCGGTGGCTGGCCCGGACCGGCCCCGTGGCCACTTCCACCCTCGTGCTGCTCGTCGGCATCGGACTCACCCTCAGGGCCGCATCAGGCCCCTGGTGAGACCCCACGCCGGAAGCTCCGTGGGCCTGCCATGTGCCCGCGGTCGGTAAGAGCCCTGGAAACGCGCAGCGACGCTGGCGGGAGATCTGGTGACTGAGCGACAGCATCACGTGCTGCGGGCCTCGCACCTGACATCGGACGCACCGTCGAGTCCGTGCCGCGCATTTTGAAGGTGTAGCGCGAACAATTCTCTTGCCACCAACTGGGTGAGTGAGGAGGAATCGGCGACCACGCGAGCTTCCCCCCGGGCCGGAAACAGATCGCCGACTCACCTTCGGGAAAGCCGCCCGCGCCACCTGCACAGTCTTTACCGGAACCTCCAATCGACATCCTCCCCGAACGACAACGCCTGCTCCTAAGACCATTACCAGGCTTTGACAGCCGACGTCACGCACCGGCCTGAATCAACCGGCAGGGTCTTTCCGCGGCGCTGGGCCCGGCTGCCGGTCGGTGCCAACCCGGGTCATCAGCCCACCGTCACGTGCCGGAACCTGCTCAGAGCCATCACCATGAACGCCGCAGTGATCGCCGCCGCGCACAGTAGGGCGTACGGCAGCGCGTGCACGACGGGCCACGCGTCGCCCTGCACGATGCCTCCGGGTGGCGGGTTGCCGAAGAGCCGGCGGACCGCGGTGGCGGTGGCCGAGACCGGGTTCCACTCCGCGACCGTCCGCAGGGGACCGGGCATTGTGGCGGTCGAGACGAAGGCGGAGGAGACGAAAGTGACGGGGAACAGCCAGATGAGACCGGCGCTCTGGGCCACCTCCACGCTCCGCGCCATCAGCCCGATGGTGGCGCCGACCCAGGACATCGCGAAGGCGAAGAAAAGGATCAGCAGATACGCGAGCAGCGCCTCGCCGGGTGAGGTGTCGATGCGCCAGCCCACGAGCAGCCCGCAGAGGGAGGTCACGGCGAGGGTGACCGCGCTCATGGTCAGGTCGGAGATGGTCCGGCCCAGGATCACGGCCATCCTCGGCATGGGCAGCGAACGGAACCGGTCGACGATCCCCTTGTCCATGTCGTGGGCGAGACCGAGCGCGGTGAACGCCGCGTTGAACGTGACGGCCTGGGCGAAGATGCCGCCCATCAGGAACGTACGGTAGTCGGCTCCGCCGAGGCTGCCGCCGAACACGTAGGCCAGGAGCAGGACGAACATCACCGGCTGGACGAGCGCCGCGATCACCGAGCCCGGCGTACGGCGCAGATTGAGCAGATTCCGCCACGCGATGATCGTGGCGTCCCGCGCGACCCGCTTCACCGATGCCATGGGTGGTCCTCCCCAGCCGGTCCGTTGGTTGCGGGACTCACTCCGGCTCCGGCCCGTGGCAGGGTGTCGGTGAAACCCGAGGTCTCGTCGGCTCCGGGTGCCCCGGTGGCCGATACAGCCCTGGAGACCGACGCGACCGGCTCCGGGGCGGTGCGGGACCCCTCCTCGGTGAGGGCGAGGAAGGCGTCGTCGAGTGTCGGCGGCGCCAGTTCCACGTCCTGGACGGCGATCCCCGCGCGGCGCAGGCAGCCCAGCGTGTACTCCAGGGTCTCCGCCCCGTGGTCCGTGGTGACCGTGAACCGTCCGGTGCGCCGGTCCAGGTCGGGGGTATGGGTGCCGAGCGCGTCCAGTACGGCGTATGCCCCCGCGCGGGCCGACGGATCGGCGACTGTGAGCGCCAGCCGCTCGCCCCCGACGCGCGCCTTCAGCTCGGCCGCGGAACCGCGGGCGATGACCCGGCCTCTGTCGATCACCACGATGGAGTCGGCGAGTTGGTCGGCCTCCTCCAGATACTGAGTGGTGAGCAGGACAGTCGTACCGGCCGCCACCAGCTCCCTGACGGACGTCCAGGTGTCGGCCCTGCCTCGCGGGTCGAGTCCCGTGGTGGGTTCGTCCAGTACGACGACGGCGGGACGGGCCACCAGCGCGCCCGCCAGGTCCAGCCGTCGGCGCATCCCTCCGGAGAAGGTGCCGCTCGGTCGGTCGGCGGCCTCTTCGAGCCGGAACCGGGCGAGCAGTTCGGCGGCCCTGCGCCGGGCTTCATGCCGGCGCATCCCGTACAGCCGGCCGACGAGATACAGGTTCTCGCGACCGGTGAGCTTCTCGTCCACCGCCGCGTACTGGCCGGAGAGGCCGAGGCAGGCCCGTACGCCTTCCGGGTCGTCCAGGACGTCGTGCCCGGCCACCCAGGCCCGTCCGGAGTCCGGCCGCAGCAGCGTGGACAGCACCCGGACGGTGGTGGTCTTTCCGGCTCCGTTGGGCCCGAGCACGCCCAGCACGGTGCCGGGCGGCGCTTCGAGATCCACGCCCGCCAGGGCCTGTTTGTCACCGAACCTCTTGGTGAGCCCCTCGGCGCGTATCGCCAGGGGGTGTTGAGCCGCCATTGTTGCCTCTCGTTCGGCGGATCGGGCGTGCGGGCCCTTCAGGCCATGGCGATCCGGGCGCTTCTGGGCGTCAGATCCGTCCAGTTGCGCTCCACGTACTCCAGGCAGGCGCCGTGGTCGGCGGGCCCGAACACCGGCTCCCAACCGGCGGGGACATCGGCGAAGGAGGGCCACAGGGCGTGCTGGTCCTCGTGGTTGACGACCACGCGGTGCTGGGTCCTGGGGTCGTCGAAGGGGTTCGTCATGACCGTTCTCCTTGTGTGGTGCGGTGGGTGGCGCGCAGAGCCGCCGCCACGGTGGTGCCGATCTGCTCACGAGCGGTCGGCTGCATCATCTGGGCGTGCGCGCACGCCACGTCGTGGTTCTCGATGTGTCCGCTGATGTACGGCGCCCACAGACCGAGCCCGAAGGCGTCGGCGGGACGCCCTTCGGTGGCAGCGAAGAAGAGGACGGGCCCGTGGAACATTCGCGGGGTGTACGCCCGCATCAGCCGTGCCTGGCCGGCGAAGTTGTCGACCATCGCGTCGATCGTGGCCGGTTCGAGCGACCCCAGGGGGCTGCCCGTACGGCGGAACTCGTCCCGTACGGACGCCGCGTCGACAGCCTCCGTGCCCGCCAGGACATCCCCGTCCACCCCCAGATTGGCCAGCAGCGCGCGGAAGACCGTGTCCCGGCCGGCGCTGTCCAGGTCGTCCAGCGGGGCCAGCGGAAACGCGTCCGCGATGGTGAGCAGATCGACCCGCTCACCGGACTCCTGGAGCTGCACCGCCATCTCCTGCACGACATTGCCCCCGAAGGACCAGCCGAACAGGTGGTACGGGCCGTGCGGCTGGACCGTGCGTACCTCGGCCACGTACACGGCCGCCATCGCCTCGATGGAGTCGGGGAAGGGTGCCTCGCCGTCCAGGTTCGGGGTCTGGAGGCCGTACACCGGCTGGTCGCTGTCCAGATACGGCAGCAGTCCGCCGTACGACCAGGCGAGCCCGCCGGCCGGATGGACACAGAACAGCGGGGGACGGCCGCCGGAGGCGCGTAGCGGCAGCAGCGTCGCCAGCGGGTCGTCGTCCGCCGCGTCGAGCAGCCGGTCCGCGAGCGCGGCGACGGTCGGCGCCTCGAAGAGCGTACGGATGGAGACGTCCACGCCGAGCGCGGCACGCACCCGGCCGATGAGCCGGGTCGCGAGAAGCGAATGGCCGCCGAGGGCGAAGAAGTCGTCGTCGATCAGCACCTGCTCGACGCCGAGGACCTCCGCGAACAGCGTGCACAGGACGTCCTCGCGCGGGCCACGCGGGGCGCGTCCCCCGGAGCCGTACCGCCCGGGTGCCGCGGGGGCGGGCAGCGCCCGGCGGTCGAGTTTGCCGCTGGGGGTGAGCGGGATCCGGTCCAGGCCCTGCCAGCCGGAGGGCACCATGTAGGCGGGCAGACGGCGCGCCACGTGCTCGCGTACGGCGTCGAACCCGGCTGCGTCGAAGTCCTCGGCGGACCCGGAGGCGGGGACGACGTAGGCGGCCAGCCGCGTGCCGTCCTCGCCCTGGTGGGCGATCACGGCGGCCCGGCCGACGGCGGGGTGCGCTTCGAGGACCGCCGCGATCTCGTCGGGCTCGACACGGAAGCCGCGGATCTTGAGCTGGCTGTCGGAGCGCCCGGCGAATTCGAGGGCGCCGTCGGCGGTGCGGCGCGCGCGGTCGCCGGTGCGGTACATCCGGCTTCCCGGCGGGCCGTACGGGTCGGGCAGGAACACGCGCGCGGTCTCCCCGGGCCTGCCGTGGTAGCCGAGGGCGAGGCTGTCACCGGCGAGATGGAGGTCCCCGGGCACGCCGGGCGGGGCCGGTCGTAGCGCCGCGTCCAGTACATAGGCGCGGGTGCCCGCCACCGGGGCGCCGAGCACCGGGCGGTCGGCGGAGTCGAGCGCAGCCTCCAGGGTGTCCACGGTCGCCTCTGTCGGACCGTAGAAGTTCCAGCAGCGCACGTCGGGGACGGCACGCAGTTCGTTCCACAGCCCGGCCGGGACGGCCTCGCCGCCGAGGATCAGCACAGCGGGCCGGTGCTGTGCCGCCTGGTCCAGGAGCCCGGCGTCCAGCAGATGCCGTACATGGGTCGGGGTGGTCTCCAGGACGTCGAGGCACCGGGCGCGGACGTTGGCCACGAGCTCTTCGGCGTCGCGCCGGGTGAGATCGTCCACGAGGTGGAGGTGGTGCCCGTCGAGCATCCAGAGCACCGGGTCCCACGATGCGTCGAAGGAGAGCGCGGCGGTCAGCGCCACAGCGAGCCGCTCCCGGCCCGCGGCGCGCACGGCGGGGGCGAAGACCTGAGTCCGGTGGTGCTCCAGCAGCCGGGCAAGGGAGCCGTGACCGACCAGGACACCCTTGGGGCGGCCGGTCGAGCCGGAGGTGTGCAGGAGGTACGCGGCGTCCCCGGAGACCGGTGGCGCCCAGCCGAGGGGGCCGGCCGGGATCTCCGGGGCGTGCGCCGCCGCGTCGCCGTCCAGCACCAGCCGGGGAGCGGCGCCGGGGATCAGGCTCTCGGTCGCCCGCACGGTGACGGTCAGCCGGGGGCGGGCGTCCGCCAGCACCGCTTCTATCCGGCCCTCGGGAAGCGAGGTGTCGATCGGCGTGTGGACGGCGCCCGCCTTGAGCACGCCGAGCAGGGTCGCGATCGAGTCGGTCGATCGCGGCAGCAGGACCGCCACGGGGTCTCCGTGCCGTACCCCCGAGGCGTGCAGCAGGGCGGCGATCCGGTCGGAGCGCGCGTCGAGCGCGGCGAAGGAGAGCCGCCCGTCGGGCGCGGTGACCGCGATGTCCCCGCTGCGCGCCCCGGCGACCGTGAGCGCGAAGCGGTCAAGGACGGTGCCCGGGTCGCCGGGGACCTGGCCGCCGTCGCCGAGTGCCAGCAGCCGCGCCTCCTCCACGGGGTCCAGCAGGCCGAGGCCGGAGAGCGGAGTGTCGGGGGCGGCGACCGCCCGCTCCACCACCCGGGCGAACCACCGGCCGATCCGGTCGGCCGTGGCGGGGTCGAAGAGATCCCGGCTGTACTCCAGGGTGCCCTCCAGCACTGCGGGCCCGCCCTCGGCGCCGGGCCGTTCGGTGAAGCCGAACGACAGGTCGAACTTGGCTCCCCCGGTGTCCACACCGCCGAGTTCGGCGTGGAGCCCCGGCAGGTCCAGCCGGGGCGGGCGGGTGTTGTTCAGGGTGAGCATCACCTGGAACAGCGGGTGGCGGGCCAGGGAGCGGGTCGGCTGGACCTCCTCCACCAGACGCTCGAAGGGAAGTTCCTGGTGGGCGTAGGCCGCGAGATCCGTCTCCCGTACCCGGGCCAGCAGTTCCCTGAAGGTCGGGTCGCCGGAGGCGTCCACCCGCAGGGGGAGAGTGTTGACGAAGAAGCCCACGAGGCCGTCCAGCGCCTCGTCCGTCCGGCCCGCGACAGGCGTGCCGATGGTGAGGTCGTCGCCCGAGCCCAGCCGTCGCAGCAGCACCGTCAGCGCGGTGTGCAGCACCATGAAGGTGCTGGCGGCGTGGGACGAGGCCAGCTCGGCGACGGCGGCCGGGACGGCGGGCGGCAGCCGGAGCGAGACCGTACCGCCGTCGCCGGTGGGAACCGCGGGCCGCGGACGGTCGGTGGGCAGCGGGGTCTCCTCGGGGGCCCCCGCCATCCGGGCCGTCCAGTAGGCGAGTTGACGGGCCAGCAGCGAGTCCGTGCTCTCCGGGCCGCCGAGCAGGGTCCGCTGCCACAGGGTGTAGTCGACGTAACTCACCGGGAGAGGGGACCAGTTCGGCGCGCGGTCCGCCGTCCGAGCGGCGTAGGCCCCGGCGAGATCCTCGGCCAGCGGCCCCATCGACCAGCCGTCGGCGGCAATGTGATGCACCGTCACCAGAAGGAGATGCCGGTCCCCGGCCAGTTCGAACAGCTCGGCACGCAGGGGGATATGGCGGGACAGGTCGAAGGGGCGGGTCGCGCGGTCGCGCAGCACACCGTCCAGAGTGGACTCCTCGACTACTGTCACCGGCAGCCCGAGGCGGGCGTCGCCCGGGTCGAGCACGGCCTGGAAGGGCTCACCGCCGTACTCCTGGACGACCGTGCGCAGACTTTCGTGCCGGGCCACCACATCGCCCAGCGCGCAGTGCAGGGCGTGCCGGTCCAGATGTCCCGTCAGCCGTACGGCGATCGGAAGGTGGTAGGCGCCGTCGTCCGGGTCCATCCGGTGCAGGAACCACAGCCGTTGCTGGGCGGGCGAGAGCGGCGGGCGGGCCGGCCGGGTGGCGCGCCGCAGGGCGAGGCGTGCGGCGCCCGCCTCGTCGAGGCGCTCCGCGAGAGCGGCGGGCGTGGTCGACTCGAACAGCGCGCGGACCGGGAGTTCGACGCCGAAGGCGGCCCGGACACGGCCGACCAGACGGGTGGCGAGCAGGGAGTGGCCGCCGAGTTCGAAGAAGTCACCGGCGCGGGAGACCTGCGCGACCCCCAGGCTCTCCGCGAACAGCGCGCACAGGATCTCCTCGCGCGCCGAGCGGGGCGGATCCGCGTCTGCCGCCGCGGTTCCGTCGGTCTCCGGCGTCACGGGGAGGGAACCGAAGTCCACCTTGCCGTGCGCGGTCAAGGGGAGCGCGTCGACCCGTACCACGGTGGAGGGGATCATGTAGCCCGGCAGCCGGTCCGCCGCGAAGGACCGCAACTCCGGCACCGGCGTCCGCTGGCCGTCGCAGGGCACGACCCAGGCGACGAGCCGGCCCGTGCCCTCGGTGTCCGGCCGTACGGTGACGGCCGCCTGCGCCACACCGGGGTGACCGGTCAGCGCGGCCTCGACCTCGCCGGTCTCGACCCGGAAGCCCCGCACCTTGATCTGGCCGTCGGCGCGCCCCGCGTACTCCAGCCGGCCCTCCCTGCGTCGCACCAGGTCCCCGGTGCGGTACATCCGGCTGCCCGGCGGACCGTAGGGGTCCGGAAGGAAGCGCTCGGCGGTGGTGGCGGAGCGGTCCTCGTACCCCCGGGCCAGACCGGCCCCGCAGAGGTACAGCTCGCCGGTCACCCCGGGGGCCACCGGACGCAGCCGTGCGTCCAGGACCCGCGCCCGGGTGTGCGCCACCGGATGGCCCAGGTGCGGCCGGCTCCCGGGGGCGATCCGGCCCATCACACTGTCGACGGTGGCCTCGGTGGGCCCGTAGAGATTCCACACGGCGACGTCGTCCAGGGAGCCCAGCTCGTTCCACAGCGACTCGTTGACGGCCTCCCCGCCGAGCGCGAGGACCCGGGGCCGGGGCCGGCCCGCCGCGAACAGCCCGCAGACCCTGAGCTGTTCCAGGAATGACGGGGTGGTCTCGACGACATCGATCCCGCTGTCCTGGAGGAAGGCGGTGAGCCCCTCCGGGTCGCGCCGTACGGTGTCGTCCACCAGGTGCAGTTCGTGCCCGGCGATCATCCACAGCAGCGGGTCCCAGGACGCGTCGAACGTCATGGCGGCGGTCAGGGCGACGCGCAGCGGCAGGCCGTTGTTCTCGCTCTCCGCCGGTGCCATCAGCCTTTCCTGATGGCTCGCGAGAAGGTTGGCCAGCGCCCGGTGCTCGACGACCACGCCCTTGGGGCAGCCCGTGGATCCCGACGTGTAGAGGACGTAGGCCGCGTCCTGGGCGAGCGGCGGCGCGGGCAACTCTCCGTCGGTCCGCCGCCACGTCTCGGGATCGTCCAGCGGCAGGAGATCATGCACAGGGGGCAGCGAGTCTGCCACCTCCGCCGTGGTGACCACGAGTCGGGGCGACGCGGTGTCCAGGATCAGTTCGTTGCGGGCTCGCGGATGGGACGGATCGAGCGGTACATGGACGGCGCCGGCCCGGAGTACGCCCAGCAGCGCCACGACATACAGTGAGGTCCGGGGGAGCGCGACGGCCACCCGGTCGCCGTGCCGGACGCCCGCCGCGTACAGGGCCCGGGCCAACCGTTCGGCACGCTCGTGGAGTTCACCGAAGGTGAGTCTGCCGTCGGTGGCGACGACCGCAGTGCGGCCCGGAGTGACGATCACGCGGGTCGACAGCACGTCCAGTACCGTCCAGTACGGCACGTCGAGCCCCGGGTGTCCGGGCGGAGTCTGCTCCCATGGGCGGGGAAAGGCTCGCGGCAGTTCGTCCAACGCGGCCTGGTGCTGGTCGGCCGTCAGGAAGTCGAGGTCCGGGTACGGCAGATCGGGTGCGGTCAGTGCGGCGGTCAGCAGCCGGACGAAGTGCTCCGCGAACCGCTCAGCCGTCCTGCGGTCGAACAGCTCCTCGCTGTACTCCAGTTCACCGCTGATGCCGGCCGGGGCTCCCGCCCCGTCATGGTGCTCCCGCAGGTCCCAGGTCAGGTCGAACTTGGAACCGCCCCGCCCCACCGAGGGCTCGTGGCGGACCGTCAGATCTGCCAGGGTGGCACGCGGGGGCGGGGTGTTGTTGAGGCTGAGCATCACCTGGAACAGCGGATGGCGCGACAGGGTGCGAGCGGGGGCCAACTCCTCCACGATCCGCTCGAAGGGCAGCTCTTGGTGGGCGTACGCGGTCAGGTCGGCGTCCCGTACCCGGTGCACGAGCTCCCGGAACGTGGGGTCGCCCGAGGTGTCCGCGCGCAGCACGAGCGTATTGACGAAGAACCCGACCAGGTCGCCGACGCTCTCGTCGGTACGCCCCGCGACCGGAGTGCCGATCGCGATGTCCTCCCCGGCGCCGAGCCGGGTCATGAGGGCGGCGAGCGCCGTGTGCAGCACGATGAAGGCGCTCGCCCCGTCGGCTCCCGCCAGCTCCGCGAGCGCGCGATGGGCCGCCGGGCCGATCCGTACGGGTACGGAGGCTCCCGCGCCCGAGGGCCGGGCCGGGCGCGGCCGGTCGGAGGGGAAGGTCACCTCGTGGGCCAGCCCGCCGAGGGCACCGGACCAGTGGGAGAGCCGGCGCCGGGCGAGGCTGCCCGCGTCGCGGGGGTCGCCCAGCAGCTCCCGCTGCCACAGCGCGTAGTCGGCGTACTGCACGGGCAGCGGCCCCCAGGCGGGCGCCGTGCCGCCCCGACGCGCGGTGTAGGCGTCGGAGAGGTCACGCATCAGCGGCGCCATGGACCAGCCGTCGGCGGCGATGTGGTGCAGCGTCAGCACGAGCAAATGGTCCTCGGCGCCGTACACGAACAGCTCCGCCCGCAGTGGAAGACCGTGCTCCAGGTCGAACGGGGAGGCGTCCGGCTGTACGGCCGTACCCTCCGCCGCCGACACGACCAGCGCGGGCCGCGCCGACTCCGCCGGCAGGACGCGCTGATACGGGCCGTCCGCGTCCTCGGCGAAGACCGTCCGCAGGCTCTCATGGCGCCCGACCAGGTCCTCCAGGGCGCCGGAGAGCGCCGTACGGTCCAGCGGGCCGGTCAGCCGCAGCGCGACCGGCAGGTGGTACGCCGTGCCCGCCCCGCCCATCTTCTCCAGCAGCCACAGCCCCTGCTGGCCGGAGGAGAGCGGCAGCCGGTCCGGGCGTGGCACGACCGCCGTCAGCGGCGGGCGGGCCGGTGACGCGGTGTCCAGCAGCCTGGCCAGGGCCGCCGGGGTCGGTGACGCGAACAGCGACCGGATCGGGATCTCCGCCCCGAAGCGCCCGCGGATCCGGCTCACCAGTTGTGTCGCGAGCAGCGAATGCCCGCCCAGCAGGAAGAAGTTGTCGTCCACCCCGACCCGGGGCAGGCCCAGGCAGTCCGCGAACACCTCGCACATCAGCGCCTCGTCCGGGGTGCGCGGCGCGCCGCCGGACGACGCGACCGGACGGGCCCACGGCAACCTGCTGGTGTCCAGTTTGCCGTTGGGGGTGAGCGGCAGCCGCTCCACCGCGGCGTAGGCGGTGGGCACCATGTGCTCGGGGAGCACTGCGGCCAGCGCGTCCCGTACCGTCGCCGCGTCCGGCTCCGGGAGGCCCGTCTCCGGCACCCAGTACGCTGCGAGCCGTTCCGGGCCGTCCGCGGGGGCCGTCAGCACCACGGCCGCCCCGGTGATCCCGGGCAGCCCGCGCAGGAACGCCTCGATCTCGCCGGTCTCCACCCGGTGGCCGCGGAGCTTGATCTGCCGGTCGCTGCGGCCCAGGTACTCCAGCGAGCCGTCCGAGCCCCAGCGGGCCAGGTCCCCGGTGCGGTACATCCGGCCGCCGGGCGGCCCGAACGGGTCGGGGAGGAACCGTTCCGCCGTCAGTCCGGTGCGGCCCGCGTAGCCGCGCGCGACGCCTTCGCCGGAGAGGTACAGCTCACCGGTGGCGCCTTGCGGCAGGGGGTGGAGCGAGGGGTCCAGCACATATGCCCGCGCCCCGGCGACGGGGCGCCCGATGACCGGCTTGTCCCCGGTGACCCGGCTGGTGACCGCGTTGACCGTGGTCTCCGTCGGGCCGTAGAAGTTGAACACCAGCAGATCGGGGTGGGCGGCGAGTTCGTTCCACAGCGCGTCGTCGACGGCTTCACCGCCGAGCGCGATGACCCGTGGCCGGTGGCCGCCCGCGGTGAGGAGCCCTGCGGCGATCATCTGCCGGAGGTAGGTGGGGGTGGTCTCGATGGCGTCGATACGGTGCGCGGCGAGAAATTCCACCAGTGCCTCGGGATTCCTGCGGGTGTCGTCGTCGACGAGGTGGAGTTCGTGTCCCGCGACCATCCACAGCACCGGGTCCCAGGACGCGTCGAACGAGGTCGCGGCGGTCAGGGCGACCCGCAGTCGGCGGCCCAGCGCCCGCTCGGCGAGCGCGTGGGAGTCGTGGCGGTGGTGTGCGAGCAGATTGCTCAGGGAGCGGTGTTCCACGACGACGCCCTTGGGGCGGCCTGTCGACCCGGAGGTGTAGATGATGTACGCGGCGTCGTGCGGTCCGGGACGGACCGGCTCGCCGTAGGCCGGGTTTGCCGCCGCTGTGTCCACGAGCGCCGGGTCCACCAGGGGGAGCGCCTTCGCGGCGTGCAGCCGGGCCAGGCCCTGAGTCGCCGCCACCAGTACGGCCGGACGCGCGTCCTCGATCATGTACGTGAGCCTGTCGGCCGGATACGCGGGGTCGAGGGGCAGATAGGCCGCGCCCGTCCGCATCACCGCGAGCATCGTGGCCACCAGGTCCGTGGAGCGGGCGAGCCCGACCGCCACACAGGTCCCGGGGCGGGCACCCCGTGCGGACAGCACGGCGGCGAGAGCGGTGACCCGCTCCGCGAGCCCGTCGAACGTCAGCCGGATCTCCCCGTGCACCACCGCCGTCGCGTCGGGTGTCCGGCGCGCCTGGCCGGTTAGTTGCTCGGGGAGCGTCTTCACCGGCTCCGCCGAACCGGGGCGGGCGTTCTTCCCGGCGCCTAGGCCGATGACCCGGCGCTGTTCGTCGTCGCCCACGATCGGCAGGGAGCCGATCTGACGGTCCGGGTCGTCCGCGAACGCCTTGATCAGCCGACGGAGGCGCTCATGGTGCCCGGCCAGTTCGACGTGGGAGTAGAGCCCCGGATTGCCCAGCAGATCGATCCCGAGCCCGCCGTCACCGTACGATGCGTGGACCGCGACGGTCAGGTCCGCCACGGGGCCGATCGAGAGATTGTGCAAGGTCGCGGTGCCGGCGCCGAAGCGCAGGGTGTCGTCGAAGGCCAGCACATTGACCGAGGGGCCCGTCAGGGGCTCGTGCCGTCCGGTCAGACCGCGCTCGGCGCGCAGGCTCTCGGCGGGAAAACGCTGATGCCTGAGGATCCGCCGCGCCTGGGCAGAGGCCCGCTTGGCGACGTCCGCCACCCGGTCCGACGCGGATATCTCCAGCCGTAGGGGCAGCACTTTGGAGAGCATGCTCGGCGTGGCACGCGTCAGCGGCGTACGCCGGCCGGTGACGGGAAGCCCGAGCACGACCTCCCCGACTCCGCGGCTGCGGTGCAGATAGACCCCGGTGGCCGCCATGAAGAAGGTCGGCCAGGCCACCCCCGCCCGCCGCGCCGAGGCACGCAGCCGATCCGCCCCGGACGCGTCGAACTCCTTTGCCACGGAATGGAATCCGTGCCCGGGCGCCGCCGCTTCCTCGACGAACCCGGTGGGTGCGGGCGCCCCGTCCAGGTACTCCGTCCAGAAGGCACGGTCGGCCGTGTACGTCTCCGAGTCACGGTAGGCATGGTCCTCCCCGACGACAGCTTCGAGTCCTGCACCCGGCGCTCCGGCGGGCAGAGCCCGTGCGGCGCCTGGCCGCGTGTAGACCTCGGCGATACGGGCCAGGGCGAGGGCCGCCCCGTAACCGTCCAGTGCGAGATGGTGCACCTGCTGGTGGAAGAGATGGCGTTCCTCGCCCAGCCGGTAGAGGACCATCCGTACCAGGGGCCCCCGGGCGATGTCGGCGGGCGCCGCCAGGTCCGCGCGCATCCGGCGCAGTGCCTCGCCGTGCGGGTCGTCCGCCGCGGACAGGTCGACCAGCGGGATGCCGACGCCGCCGGACGCGTGAACCGTCTGGAAGGGAACGCCGTCACGTTCCCCGAAGGTGAGCCGCAGCGCGTCCGTCTCCGCGACCACCTGACGTACGGCAGCCCGGAGACGCGCCGGATCCAAGGGGCCGATGACGTCGGCGTATTCGGCGACGTTGTACGAAGGATTCTCCGGATCGAGCTTCTGCGCGAACCACAATCCCCTCTGAGCGGCAGTCAGGGGAAGGACCTGCGGGACAGCGCCGTCGTACATCGCGTCGGTCACGGATTTTTTACCTCTACAGGTTCTCGCATCGAAAAGCGCACGGAAGAGCGCACGGACGGCTGTTCGCCGGGCCACGACCAGCTCTTCTCGAAGATCGCCGTCGCCCGAAAGGTGCTTCCGGGAATGTGTTCGGAGGCGCGGCACCGGCGGATTGCCGTTGTGATCCAGCCCACATGACGAACGCTCAGCTGGACCCGGATGCCGCGAGGAGAGATGAGTCACATCTGCCGGACGGACCGATCCGCTCTCTCACCGGCAACGGACACCCGGTTGACCATGCTGTTGCGTAAGAGACTTGGAGAAACCCTTGAGTACTGCCCATTCGATGCTCCGCTGGGGAATGGCGACCGCGACCGCAGGAGCGATTCTTCTGATATCGGCGGGCGGCGCGGCTGCGGCGCCTGTTTCCGCACCCGAGCGGAAACAGCTCACGGCTACAGCCGCTTCGCCGAACGTCTACCGCGGCATTCAGGGGGGCAATTTCTGTCTGGTTTCCCGCTGCACTGTCGGTGATTCCGGAACGAGCGGCCCGGCGGGACCGAGCAATACCCAGGGTGTCAACTTCTGTCTGCTGGCGATCTGCACTGTGCGCCCCTGACCCGGTTCACACTCTTCAGATAGCCGCCGAGCTCGTGCATCGAGGCCATCGCGAGCTTGTCGCCGTCGGCCGAACCCACCGAAGCGCCTGTCGGATGCGCGCTCCACACAAACAAGTACGGCGGTTCTCCGACATCCACGTAGCGCCGGAGCTGCTCTTCGCCGGGGTGGCTGGTTCCGTCGTCCGCGGTTGCGGGGTTCCCGCCCGCGCTCACGGTGGCGGATCGAGCAGCCGAGGTCGACGGGCTGTCTGCCCGTATTGTTCCACCGGTGATCGCTCGCTTGTTCTGACCCGCTTAAATGCCGAAATTGGATCTGGATGATGGCTGCTTGGTCCGTGCATGGTCCGGATCTTGGTCCGTACTCTGGGCTTGGACGAGGATCCAGAGGGCGCGGACAGCTCCGCTTGCAGAGCGGCTTCGTGTTGGGGCCCAAGACTGCCGAGTGGCTCTGGGGTGAAGTGGCTGCGTTGTGGGCTTTACGTACCCCCGAGTTTTCGGTGTGCTGATGGCCCCGAGGCTTCAGCCGGGACTTCAGCAGACAGCTCTGGCATCATGAGTGGTGATGGCGACTGACGACGGTCAAGGAATGGCAAAGCACCTCTGAAGCTGCAGGTCAGGAAGAGTGCTTCCCGCGCGAGCGGGGGTGAACCCACCGCGACGTGAACGGCGACCCGATCTACGGCGTGCTTCCCGCGCGAGCGGGGGTGAACCGCTCTACGCCACGTACAGCGCGATCGCCACGGTGTGCTTCCCGCGCGAGCGGGGGTGAACCGAACCGGGTCCGCCAGGCCGTGAACCCCGAGCCGTGCTTCCCGCGCGAGCGGGGGTGAACCGTCGTGGTGAGGCGGAGGATCTTCCTGAACGATGTGCTTCCCGCGCGAGCGGGGGTGAACCGCTACTGGTACTACCCCCTTTCCGGGGAGGACGGTGCTTCCCGCGTGAGCGGGGGTGAACCGCGACAACGAGGAGCATCCGATGCCGGAGATCAGTGCTTCCCGCGCGAGCGGGGGTGAACCGGCCCCCCCTGATCACCGGCGCCGATCACGACAGGTGCTTCCCGCGCGAGCGGGGGTGAACCGAGCCTGTCCGATCAGATCGCCGCCCGGGACAAGTGCTTCCCGCGCGAGCGGGGGTGAACCGCGGACCCGGGCGGCCACCCGCGAGGAGGCCCTGTGCTTCCCGCGCGAGCGGGGGTGAACCGCAGATGACGGACGCGGAGTACTCGCAGGCCCGGTGCTTCCCGCGCGAGCGGGGGTGAACCGGTCCCGCCGAAGCGCCGCAGGTCGGTCTTCTTGTGCTTCCCGCGCGCGCGGGAAGCACTCGTCCGCCGTGCCGTCGCAGACGTACCCAGCCGGTTCACCCCCGCTCGAGCGGGGGTGAACCGCCGCGGACGGCGGCCGCGGTCCGTGCCGACCAGTGCTTCCCGTGCGAGCAGGGGCGAATCGCGTTGGGGTATTTGC
>NZ_JBHYZP010000068.1:0-21564 GCF_042752355.1 Streptomyces sp. NPDC059255 | reverse complement strand
GCTCCGGAGTCTCCGGAGCGGGCCGCGGCGCCGCGTTGCCGTCCATGGAACGCATGGAACGTACAGGCGTTCTCGCGTTACGGCGTCACCGCTCCGCGCCCGATCCGCCGTCGGCCCCGGCCCCTGCCCCGGTCCCCGCCCCGGCCTCCTTGCCGGCCTCCAGCGCCTCGGCCATCTCCGCCAGCCGCTCGTAGGACGCGGTGCCCGTCACGACCGTCGTGGCGTCGCCCTCGGTGCGTGCCAGGGCGTCGTACTTCGGCCCCTTCCAGCGCTGCCAGGCCTCCCCCGCCACCTGCTGGGTCTCGCCGGTGTCCTCGGCCTGGTGGCTGACCTCCGCCACGAACTTCTTCGCGGGCGCCGTCGACTGCTCGACCGCGACGTACTGGCCGTCCGGGTCCAGATAGCCGAGGTGCCACGCGTCGTCGTTCTGCCGCTGGTACGAGACCGACGTCGCCTTCCACGTCTGCGCCAGCCCCGCCGGGGCCAGCACCGGATACGGCGCCGCGCGGCGCGCGGTCACCAGCTCGACCCGGTAGTCGACCGCCTTGACCGGGGCCGGGGTGTCGTCGTGCGGGATGAACACGTAGATCACGGCGACGACGATCCCGATGACCGCCATCGACAGGAACATGTCCCGCACCGTTTGTCTGCCTCGCATACCTGCCACGGGACCATCGTCGCATCACCCGGTCGCGCTCATACGTGGGCCCCTCTGCTCAATATGGCGTTGTGCGGATAGAGTCGTATCACCCTCTTTTCCGGTCGTCGCCGTACAGAAAGGTGCGCTCCGTTGACCGAACATCAACTTCCGTCCCCCCTTGAGGTGTCTCCCGAGGCCCCCGACCGCAACCTCGCCCTGGAGCTGGTACGGGTCACCGAGGCCGCCGCCATGGCGGCCGGCCGGTGGGTCGGGCGCGGCGACAAGAACGGCGCGGACGGCGCGGCGGTGAACGCCATGCGCACCCTCGTCTCCACCGTCTCGATGAACGGTGTCGTCGTCATCGGCGAGGGCGAGAAGGACGAAGCCCCGATGCTGTTCAACGGCGAGGAGATCGGCGACGGCACCGGCGCCGAGGTCGACATCGCCGTGGACCCGATCGACGGCACCACCCTGAACGCCAAGGGGATGCCGAACGCCATCGCCGTGCTCGCCGCCGCCGACCGCGGCACGATGTTCGACCCGTCCGCGGTCTTCTACATGGACAAGCTGGTCACGGGGCCCGAGGCGGCCGACTTCGTCGACATCGACGCGCCCGTGGCGGTCAACATCCGCCGGGTCGCCAAGGCGAAGCGCTCCTCGCCCGAGGATGTGACGGTCGTCATCCTCGACCGCCCCCGCCACGAGGGCATCGTCAAGGAGATCCGGGAGACCGGCGCCCGGATCAAGTTCATCTCGGACGGCGACGTGGCCGGCTCGATCATGGCCGCCCGCGAGGGCACCGGCGTCGATCTGCTCATGGGCGTCGGCGGCACCCCCGAGGGCATCATCTCCGCGTGCGCCATAAAGTGCCTCGGCGGCGTCATCCAGGGCAAGCTCTGGCCGAAGGACGACCAGGAGCGCCGGCGCGCCGTCGACGCGGGGCACGACCTGGACCGGGTGCTCTCCACCAACGACCTGGTCAGCGGCGAGAACGTGTTCTTCGTGGCCACCGGCATCACCGACGGCGAGCTGCTCCGGGGCGTGCGCTACCGCTCGGAGACCGCGACCACCCAGTCCCTGGTGATGCGCTCCAAGTCGGGAACGATCCGGCAGATCGACTCGACCCACCGGCTGTCGAAGCTGCGCGCCTACAGCACGATCGACTTCGACCGCGCCAAGTAGGACCGCCCGTCCGGGTAACCCCGCCCGAGGGGCCGGCGCGTGCGGGCCGGAACCCGGCGGAGGGGGCGCCCCGTGCGGTGGGGCGCCCCCTCCCTCCGTTCACGTCCCCGTCGAGCGTCGCGTCAGCCCGCCGCCGCGATGCGGTCGCCCGCCGCCGCCTTCCTCAGCTCCACCTCGCGCCGCCTGCGGCGCGCCAGCACCACCCGGCGCTCGGCCGCCGTCAGTCCGCCCCACACTCCGTAGGGCTCGGGCTGGAGCAGCGCGTGTTCCTGGCATTCGAGCATCACCGGACACCGGGCACAGACCCGCTTCGCGGCCTCCTCCCGCGCCAGCCTGGCGGCTGTCGGCTCCTTGGAGGGGGCGAAGAACAATCCGGCTTCGTCCCGACGGCATACAGCCTCCGAATGCCAGGGTCCGGCCTGGTCCTCCCGAGCGGGACTCCGCTGGGTCGGAAGGGCGGCCACCTGGAGGGGCTGATGCGGCAGTTGCAGCACGGTCTACTCCTGACGACGGCTTCGCGAGCGAGAGACGATGCAGCTTTCCCTACCCGCTGTACGCGCGCCTATGCACTGAGTGGCACCCAGTTCCGGAGTTCGGAACGCCGTGCGGAATTCCGGACACCTCGGCCCAACCGGCCCGTATGTGGCCGGAAATCAGCGCACGAGGGCGCACCAGGTGCGCGAGGTCCGCGAGGTGTGCGAGATCGCCAAGGCCCGCCGTGCGGATCAGGCGCTAGTGACCGAGGTGCTTGCGGAGGACGTCGTTGACGAGGTTCGCGATCCACTTGCCGCGCTTCGGCTTGGCCTCGACATTGCCGAACACCGAGTAGCCGTTCACCACGACCGTCGGCGCGTCCTGGTCGGAGGCTTCCAGCGTACGGATCTCGAAATTGCCGAGGACACCGTGGCCGTTGCCGCGCAGCGTGATGTTCTCCGGGACCGTGATCTCCACATTGCCGAAAATGGCGGTCGCGTTGATCACGGTGACCCGCTGGCCGAAGAGTGCCTCTGTCAGGTCGATCTCGACATTGCCGAAGAGCGCGAACGCGTTGACCTTGGCGCCGATACGCCAACGCCCCTTCCGGGTCGAACTGCTGAAGACCGCGATCATGTTCTCGGCCGGGGCCGTCGGATCCACGGGACCGTACGGATATCCGCCCGCCGCGCCGCGCGTCTGTCCCGTGATGCGGGTTTCGGTGCCGGGGGCGGGCAAGTCCCGCACCAGAGGCTCCAGTTCGCCGACGGTCTTCGCCCGGTAGACGGCGTCGATCCGCTCGGCGTGCTCCTCGGCGTCCAGGCGGCCCTCCGCGAGCGCCTCCCTGAGGATGTCAGCGGTCCTGTCCCGGTCGGCGTCGGAGGCACGGAGGCCGGCGGGCGCGGGCTCCGCCGACGCGACGGGCTTCCGCTCGGCCGGCTGCTGAGGCTGCTGAGGCTGCTTTTCGAGGTCCACGTCCCCAGCGTAGCGAAACGCGATAGATCGCGACTAGTGGCCGACGCGATGCCACGCCGGACATCCTGAAGGGAATCCGCGGGGACACCTCCCGGGACATCCCCCGGGCATCCACCCGGGACTTCCCTTCCGCCCGCCTACTGAGCCTTACCTCACAGGTCCGGTCCCGGCGGCGCGGCCTACGCTGGAGGACGCCGCAGCCAAAGGGGGCCGCGCCGCCGCCTGTCGAGTGAGGAATGGCCGTAATGCCGGAATTTGCGTACTCCGATCTGCTTCCGCTGGGAGAGGACACCACGCCCTACCGCCTGGTGACCGCCGAAGGTGTCTCCACCTTCGAGGCCGACGGGCGTACGTTCCTCAAGGTCGCCCCCGAGGCGCTGCGCACCCTCGCCGCCGAGGCGATGCACGACATCTCGCACTATCTGCGCCCGGCCCATCTCGCGCAGCTCCGCCGGATCGTGGACGACCCCGAGGCGTCCTCGAACGACAAGTTCGTGGCGCTCGATCTCCTGAAGAACGCGAATATCGCGGCGGCGGGCGTTCTTCCCATGTGCCAGGACACCGGCACGGCGATCGTGATGGGCAAGCGCGGACAGCAGGTGCTGACCGAGGGCGGCGACGAGGAAGCCCTTTCGCACGGAATCTACGACGCGTACACGAAGCTGAATCTGCGCTATTCGCAGATGGCCCCGCTCACCATGTGGGAGGAGAAGAACACCGGCTCGAACCTGCCCGCGCAGATCGAGCTGTACGCGACCGACGGCGGCGCGTACAAGTTCCTTTTCATGGCGAAGGGCGGCGGCTCCGCGAACAAGTCGTTCCTGTACCAGGAGACGAAGGCGGTGCTGAACGAGACCTCCATGATGAAGTTCCTGGAGGAGAAGATCCGTTCGCTGGGCACGGCCGCGTGCCCGCCGTACCACCTCGCGATCGTCGTCGGCGGCACGTCGGCGGAGTTCGCCCTCAAGACCGCGAAGTACGCCTCCGCGCACTACCTGGACGAGCTGCCCGCCGAGGGCTCCCCCACGGGCCACGGCTTCCGTGACAAGGAGCTGGAGGAGAAGGTCTTCGAGCTGACGCAGCGGATCGGGATCGGCGCGCAGTTCGGCGGCAAGTACTTCTGCCACGACGTGCGGGTGGTGCGGCTGCCGCGGCACGGCGCCTCGCTGCCCGTCGCGATCGCCGTCTCCTGTTCGGCCGACCGCCAGGCCGTCGCGAAGATCACCGCCGAGGGTGTCTTCCTGGAGGAGCTGGAGAAGGACCCGGCCCGCTTCCTGCCGGACACGACGGACGAGCACCTGGGCGAGGGCGAGGGGGAGAACGCGGGCGGCGACGTCGTACGGATCGACCTGCGCCGCCCGATGGACGAGATCCTCGCCGAGCTGACGAAGTACCCGGTCAAGACCCGGCTCTCGCTCACCGGTCCGCTGGTGGTCGCCCGCGACATCGCGCACGCCAAGATCAAGGAGCGGCTGGACGCGGGCGAGGAGATGCCGCAGTACCTGAAGGACCACCCGGTCTACTACGCGGGCCCGGCGAAGACCCCCGAGGGGTACGCCTCCGGCTCCTTCGGCCCGACGACGGCCGGCCGGATGGACAGCTACGTCGCGCAGTTCCAGGCGGCGGGCGGCTCGAAGGTCATGCTCGCCAAGGGCAACCGCTCGAAGCAGGTCACCGACGCGTGCGACGCGCACGGCGGCTTCTACCTCGGCTCGATCGGCGGCCCGGCGGCCCGGCTCGCCCAGGACTGCATCAAGAAGGTCGAGGTCGTCGAGTACGAGGAGCTGGGCATGGAGGCCGTCTGGCGGATCGAGGTGGAGGACTTCCCGGCGTTCGTCGTCGTGGACGACAAGGGCAACGACTTCTTCACGGAGCCGGCCCCGGCACCCACCTTCACCAGCATCCCGGTCCGCGGCCCCGGTCTCGGCTGAGTCCCGCCGCGCCACCGTCGGCCGTGCCCTCCCGGAGCCTCCCGGGAGGGCACGGCCATGTGCGGGAACACATCGGATCGGCCGGGCGCTCACCCTCACAGGAGGTACGACGACGATGACGACCGACGAGAACCAGTACCGGACCGAGCACGACTCGATGGGCGAGGTACGGGTCCCCGCACACGCCAAGTGGCGGGCGCAGACCCAGCGCGCGGTGGAGAACTTCCCCATCTCGGGGCAGCGGCTGGAACGTACCCACATCGAGGCGCTGGCCCGGATCAAGGCCGCCGCCGCCAAGGTGAACGCCGGGCTCGGGGTGATCGGCCAGGACGTCGCGGACGCCATCCAGGAGGCCGCCGCCGAGGTCGCGGAGGGCCGCTGGGACGACCAGTTCCCGGTCGACGTCTTCCAGACGGGCTCCGGTACCTCCTCGAACATGAACGCGAATGAGGTGCTGGCCACGCTCGCCACCGAGCGGCTGGGCCGGGACGTCCACCCCAACGACCACGTCAACGCCTCACAGAGCTCCAACGACGTCTTCCCGTCCAGCATCCACATCGCCGCGACCGCCGCCGTCACGGGTGGGCTGATGCCCGCGCTGGAGCATCTCGCCGCCTCCCTGGAGCGCAAGGCGGCGGAGTTCGCGGACGTCGTGAAGGCGGGCCGTACGCACCTCATGGACGCCACGCCCGTCACCCTCGGCCAGGAGTTCGGCGGTTACGCGGCGCAGATCCGGTACGCGGTGGAGCGGCTGAACGCCTCGCTGCCGCGCCTCGCCGAGCTGCCGCTGGGCGGTACGGCGGTGGGCACCGGGATCAACACCCCGCCGGGCTTCTCCGCCGCCGTGATCGCCGAGGTCGCGCGCGCGACCGGGCTGCCGCTGACGGAGGCCCGCAACCACTTCGAGGCGCAGGGCGCCCGGGACGGGCTCGTGGAGACCTCCGGCCAGCTCCGTACGCTCGCCGTGTCGCTGACCAAGATCTCCAACGATCTGCGCTGGATGGCGTCGGGCCCGCGCACCGGCCTCGCCGAGATCGCCCTGCCCGACCTCCAGCCCGGCTCCTCGATCATGCCCGGCAAGGTCAACCCGGTGATCCCGGAGGCCGTCCTGATGGTCGCCGCGCAGGTCACCGGCGCGGACGCGACGATCGCCGCGGCCGGCGCCGCCGGGAACTTCGAGCTGAACGTGATGCTCCCGGTGATCGCGAAGAACCTCCTGGAGTCCGTACGGCTGCTGACGAACGTCTCGCGGCTGCTGGCGGACCGTACGGTCGACGGGATCACCGCCGACGCCGAGCGGGCCCGCGCGTACGCCGAGTCCTCGCCGTCCGTCGTCACCCCGCTGAACAAGTACCTCGGGTACGAGGCCGCCGCGAAGGTCGCCAAGAAGTCCCTGGCGGACCACGCGACGATCCGCGAGACGGTCCTGGCGCTCGGGTACGTGGAGCGCGGGGAGCTGACGGTGGAGCAGCTCGACGAGGCGCTGGATGTCCTGCGCATGACGCACCCGTAAATCCGTGCGGTCCGCGGGCGGTACCTCCAGCAGCGCCCCGGCGCCGACGGCGTACACCGCCTAAGATCCCCGCATGAAGGAGACGGCGGCGAACGAACACTGGGCGGCAGGCACCCAGATCCTGTGGCGGTACCGGGAGAACGCCGGGGACCGCGTCCACATCTGCCGCCCCGTCACGGTGGTGCGGGACACCGACGAACTGCTCGCGGTGTGGCTGGCGCCGGACACCCCGTGTGTCCGGCCGGCCCGTGCCGACGGCGCCCCGGTGCACCGCGAGCCGCTGGCGACCCGTTACACCGTGCCGCGGACGGTGGTGCGCGACCGGTGGTACGGGATGGGGGTGCTGAAACTCGCGCGGCCCGGCGAACCGTGGTCGGTCTGGCTGTGGTGGGAGCGCGGCTGGCGCTTCCAGAACTGGTACGTGAACCTGGAGGAGCCCCGCGCCCGCTGGGCCGGGGGCGTCGACTCCGAGGACCATTTCCTCGACATCGACGTCTACCCGGACCGGAGCTGGCGGTGGCGCGACGAGGACGAGTTCGCCCAGGCCCAGCGCGACGGCCTGATGCCGCCGGCGCAGGCCCGCCGGGTCGAGGCGGCCGGACGCGCGGCGGTCGAACTCATCGCCGCGTGGGGCGCCCCGTTCCGCGACGGCTGGGAACACTGGCGCCCCGACCCCCGCTGGCCGGTGCCCACGCTCCCGGAGGGCTGGGACCGCACCCCGGCCCGGCTCGCCACGTAGGCGCGGGGCGCGTGGTCCGCCGAGGGGGCGCCGCGCCCCCTTCGAACATTTCACCAGGACGGCGCCCCCGGAACGGACGGGGTGACGGAGGGGACGACGGGCGAGGTGGCCGGTGAGATGGCTGGTGAGGTGAGCGAAGGGGTGAAGGATTCGGGTCGGGGTATCCGCCCCGGCGCATACATCCTCATGAGATCCTTGATGTGCCCCCAGGGTGCAAACGTAGGATCGTCCTCCGGAAGAACAACACAACCGGTCGCGGCCGACCGCTCCGGTCAACGGGGTTGACCGGCACCTGGCCTGACCACCAGTCACCACGCGACACGCAACACACGCAACACTGTTGACCGCTACGACCGCACGTCACAACGACAGTGACTCGCTACGAGGGGAGTGGAGCCGTGCGCCAGGGCCCTGAGCCGGACGAAGAGAGCGCACCGCACCCCCGGCCCGGACGGACGGAATCCCACGCGTGACGGAGCATCCCCCCTCCCACGAAGGCCGGCAGCCCCTGGTTGCCCGGCAGCAGGAACGCACGCGCCCGCGGCAGGAGTCCGCCACCGCCGTGCCACAGCCCGCGGGGCCGGCGACGGATCCCGCCGGTGCGGCCAGGCGCGAGGGCGACCGGCTGCGCTTCGTGGGGGCCGCCACCCGGCGGATCGCCCGCGGCATAGACCTGGACGAGATCGTGCTGGGCCTGTGCCGGGCGACCGTACCCACGTTCTCGGACGCCATACTCGTCTATCTGCGCGATCCGCTGCCCGTCGGCGACGAGCGTCCCGTGTCGCCGTTCGTGCTGCGGCTGCGCCGGACGGACCGGCTGCGGCTGACCGACGAGGATCCGGAGAACCCGGTGAGCGTCGGGCCGGTGCCGCAGCTCGCCGAGGGCGCGCGGCTGCCGCTCCTCGACCCGCACTCCGACGCGATGCCGGCCGCCGAGCTGTGCGAGGTCTTCTCCGGCGGCGCGCTCTCCGAGGTGCTGCGCGGGGTGCGGCCGGTCTTCGGCGACTCGGCGGCGGCCCGGGCCGCGCTGCCCGAACTGCTGGGCGCCGACCGGACCGTACCGACCGGGCACCGCGCGATCCTCGCGCCGCTGCGCGGCCGGCGGCGGGTCATCGGCGCGGCCGTGTTCCTGCGCCGCCCCGACCGCGCGGCCTTCGAGCCGAACGATCTGCTGGTCGCGGCGCAGCTCGCCACGCACACCGCGCTGGGCATCGACAAGGCGGTGCTGTACGGCCGCGAGGCGTACATCGCGGACGAGCTCCAGCGCACGATGCTGCCGGAGAACCTGCCCCAGCCCACGGGCGTGCGGCTGGCCTCGCGCTACCTGCCGGCCGCCGAGACGGCCCGGGTCGGCGGCGACTGGTACGACGCGATCCCGCTGCCCGGCAGCCGGGTCGCCCTGGTCGTGGGCGATGTCATGGGCCACTCCATGACCTCCGCGGCGATCATGGGCCAGCTGCGGACGACGGCGCAGACCCTGGCCGGTCTCGATCTGCCGCCGCAGGAGGTGCTGCACCACCTCGACGAGCAGGCGCAGCGGCTCGGCACGGACCGCATGGCCACCTGCCTCTACGCGGTGTACGACCCGGTCGCGCACCGCATCACGATCGCCAACGCCGGTCATCCGCCGCCCATACTCCTCCACCTCGGCGGCCGGGCCGAGGTGCTCCGGGTGCCGCCCGGGGCGCCGATCGGGGTCGGCGGCGTGGACTTCGAGGCGGTGGAGCTGGACGCGCCGGCCGGGGCGACGCTGCTGCTCTACACGGACGGTCTGGTCGAGTCGCGGCTGCGGGACGTGTGGACCGGCATCGAGCAGCTCCGGGAGCGGCTGGCGGCCACCGCCCAGCTCACCGGGCCCGATCACTCGCCGCCGCTGGAGGCGCTCTGCGACGACGTCCTCGACGTCCTCGGCCCGGGTGACCGCGACGACGACATCGCGCTGCTCGCCGCCCGCTTCGACGGGATCGCGCCGAGCGACGTGGCCTACTGGTTCCTGGAACCGGAGGATGCCGCTCCGGGCAGGGCCAGGCGGCTGGCCCGGCGGGCGCTCTCCCGCTGGGACCTGGAGGACCTGAGCGACGCGGTCGAGCTGCTGATCAGCGAGGTCGTGACGAACGCGGTGCGGTACGCGGAGCGGCCGGTGACGCTGCGGCTGCTCCGTACGGACGTACTGCGCTGCGAGGTGGGCGACGATTCGCCGCAGCTTCCGCGGCAGCGGCGCGCCCGGGACACGGACGAGGGCGGCCGGGGACTCTTCCTGGTCAACCGGCTGGCGCGGCGGTGGGGGGCCACCCGGCTCTCGACCGGCAAGGTCGTCTGGTTCGAGATCCCCACGAGGGCGTGAGGCGCGGGCCGAGCCGGGGCGGGCGGCGGTCCGGCCGCGTAAATGTTGCCGACCATGTGTCGGCGGGTTTAGCTGGGGCACGCGGCCCGTAGTGACCGCTGCCCCGGCCCGGGACATCGGGGTCTTTCCGGACTTCCCCGGGCCTCGGCTCCCCGACCCCCGACGGGAGGACATCTCGTGGCCGCCTCATCCCCCAGGACGCCCTACACGACCAACAACGCCGGCATTCCGGTGGAGAGCGACGAGCACTCGCTCACCATCAGTCCTGACGGTCCCATCCTGCTCCAGGACCACTACCTCATCGAGAAGATGGCCCAGTTCAACCGGGAACGGGTCCCCGAGCGGGTGGTGCACGCCAAGGGCGCCGGCGCGTACGGCTTCTTCGAAGTGACGAACGATGTCAGCCAGTTCACCAAGGCCGACCTCTTCCAGCCCGGCCGGCGTACGGAGATGCTGGCCCGCTTCTCCACCGTCGCCGGTGAGCTGGGGTCGCCCGACACCTGGCGCGACCCGCGCGGTTTCGCGCTGAAGTTCTATACGGAGCACGGCAATTACGACATGGTCGGCAACAACACGCCGGTCTTCTTCGTACGTGACCCGATCAAGTTCCAGGACTTCATCCGCTCGCAGAAACGCCACCCGGCGACCGGGCTGCGCAGCAACGACATGCAGTGGGACTTCTGGACCCTCTCCCCCGAGTCCGCGCACCAGGTGACCTGGCTGATGGGCGACCGGGGCATCCCGAAGTCGTTCCGGCACATGAACGGCTACAGCTCGCACACCTATATGTGGGTGAACGGGGCGGGCGAGCGGTTCTGGGTGAAGTACCACTTCAAGACCGACCAGGGCATCGACTACCTCCCGCAGGCCGAGGCGGACGAGATGGCCGGCTCGGACGGCGACCACCACCGCAGGGATCTGCACGAGTCGATCGAGTCGGGGAACGCGCCGACCTGGAGCCTCAAGGTCCAGATCATGCCGTTCGAGGACGCGGCCGACTACCGCTTCAACCCGTTCGACCTGACGAAGGTGTGGCCGCACGGCGACTACCCGCTGATCGACGTCGGCCGGATGACCCTCGACCGGAACCCGGACAACTTCTTCGTCCACATCGAGCAGGCCGCGTTCGAGCCGTCCAACCTGGTGCCCGGCATCGGCCCGTCCCCGGACAAGATGCTCCTCGGGCGGCTCTTCTCGTACCCGGACACGCACCGCTACCGGATCGGCCCCAACTACAGCCAGCTGCCGCCCAACCGGGCGCACGCGCCGGTGCACTCGTACGCCAAGGACGGTCCGATGCGGTACGAGCCGTCCAGCGCGGCCATGCCGTACGCGCCGAACTCGTACGGCGGCCCGGCGGCCGACGTGACACGGTACGGCGACCCGGCCGGGTGGGCCTCGGCGGGCGAGATGGTGCGCGAGGCGTACAAGCTCCACGCCGAGGACGACGACTGGGGGCAGCCCGGCACGATGGTGCGTCAGGTCTTCGACGACGCGCAGCGCGACCGGCTGGTGGGCAACGTCAGCGGACATCTCGCGCAGGGGGTGTCGCGGCCGGTGGTGGACCGGGCGCTGCAGTACTGGCGGAACATCGACAAGAAGATCGGCGACCGGATCGCCAAGAAGGTGAACGGCGGCTGAGCGTACGCGAGAGCGCCCGCGAGGGGCGGACACCAGGAGGTGTCCGCCCCTCGCCCGTGCTCGGCAGCGTCGCCGCTACTGCCCCAGCAGCGGCCGTCTCGAATTGGTCGGACCGTCACCCGGGAAGCCGCCGGTCGGCTCGCCCCCGTCGGTGGGGGTCACGTCGTCGCTGGGCTCCGGGATGATCGGTGAGGTGGTGGGCGGGTCCGGGGTCGTCGGCTCGCTCGTGGTGTCGGACGGTTCGGGCTCCGGCGAGGTGGTCTCGGACTTCGAGGGCTCCGTGCTCGGTGTGGGCGTGGGCGTCGGGGTGGTCGGCTCGACCGTCGGCGTCGGCTTGACGGGCTCCGTGACGTCCAGGTCGAACTGCGCGTCGGAGCCGCCGTTCAGCGCGCCGCGCGTGTAGTCCGCCCAGATCCTGGCGGGGAAGCCGCCGCCGTTGGCCCGGCCCGAGTTGGCGGTGCCGGTGAGGGTGACCTGGCCACCGCCGTCCTTGGTGGACTCGCCGAAGAGCGCCACGACCGTGGTGAGCTGGGGCGTGTATCCGGCGAACCACGCGGACTTGTTGTTCTCGGAGGTGCCGGTCTTGCCCGCCGCGTCGTAGTCCGTGGTGTCGGCCTCGCGTCCCGAACCGTTGTCGACCACGTCCTGGAGGACATGGGTGACGGTGTCGGCCGTCTCGCGGGCGACGACCTGGGTGCCGACCGGGTCGGCGATCTCGGCCGTACGGTCCTTGTGCTCGGCGGACTTCACGATCGACGGCGTGATCTTCTTGCCGTGGTTGTCGAGCGTCGCGTACACCCCGGCCATGTCCCAGGTGGAGGCGTTCATCGTGCCGAGGGTGATCGCGGGCCGTTCCGGGAAGCCCTTGTCCCGCATGCCCATCGACAGCGCGGTCTGCTTGACGGCGGCGGGCCCGACGTCCACGACCATCTGCGCGAAGACCGAGTTGACGGACTTGTCCATCGCCGTCTGGACGCTGATGTTCCCGTAGTTCCGGTCGTCCTCGTTCTCCGGGGCGAAGGGGGTGTCGCTGCCCACGACCGGCCGCTTGCTGGTGCCGTCGTACCGGGTGGCCGTGTCGATCTTCCGGCCGTCCTGGGTCTCCGAGCCGTTCTCCAGCGCGGAGGCGAACACGATCGGCTTGAACGTCGAGGCCGGCTGGTAGTCGGAGCGGGTGGCGTTGGATATCCAGTGCTCGGTGGCGCCCACGCCGCCGTAGAGCGCCACCACATGCCCGGTCTTCGGGTCGACGGAGGTCGCGCCGGCCTGGACCGTCGCGTCCGTGGTGTTCTTCTTGCGGTCGATCTTGGACTCCAGCTCCCGGTCGACCGCCTTGACGAGGGACTGCTGCCGCTTCCTGTCGATGTTGAGGGTGATCGTCCAGCCGCCCTGGGCGATCTCCGCCTTGTCGACGCCCTGGCGCGCCAGTTCGTCCTGAGCCGCCTCGACGAGATACCCCGTCTGCCCCTCCATGCCCGGGGCCGCCTTGGGCTCCCGCGGTACGGGGAACTTCAGCCCGGCGCGCTCGGAGGCGTCCAGCCAGTGCTTCTCGACCATGTTGTCGAGTACGTAGTTCCACCGCTGGGTGACGAGCCGCTTGCCCCTCTCGGTGGCCTCGGACCAGTTGTACTGGCTGGGGGCCTGGAGCAGCGCGGCGAGGTACGCGCCCTGCGCCACGTTCAGCTTCGACGCGTCGACGCCGTAGTACGCCTGGGCCGCGGCCTGGATGCCGTACGCGTCGCGCCCGTAGTAACTGGTGTTGATGTAGCCGGCGAGGATCTCGTCCTTCTCCTTCTGCCGGTCCACCTTCAGGGAGATCACCAGTTCCTTGAGCTTGCGGGTGATCGTCTGGTCCTGGTTGAGGTAGTAGTTCTTGACGTACTGCTGGGTGATGGTCGAGCCGCCCTGCTTCCCCTTGCCGCGGAGCGTGTTGAGGACGCCGCGGGCCGTGCCCTTCAGGTCGATGCCGTTGTCCTGGTAGAAGGACTTGTTCTCGGCGGCGACGAAGGTGTGCTGGACCTGCTTGGGAATCTTGTCCAGGCCGACGATCTCGCGGTTGACCTGCCCCGTACGGGCGAGGATCGTGCCGTCGCTGTACTTGTAGACGTTGCTCTGCATCTCGGCCTGCGCGTTGGCGTTCGGCACCGGGACCACCAGATAGAGCACGAACAGTCCGCCCATGCCGAGCAGGCAGAGGACGAAGAAGGTGCCGAGGAGCTTCTTCACTGTGAAGAGCCGGCGTATGCCGCCCTTCCGGCCCGTCCGCCGCGCGTCCTGCTGCCGGGCTCGTCTCTCGTCCGCTCGGCCCATCGCCGTGTCGCTCCGCTCTCGTGTCAGGTCACCCGTCAAGTCACCCGTCAGGTCGCCCGCCGGGTCGTCCGTCCGGATCGGTTCACGGCGCTCCCCCGCCGGAATCAGCTCAGAAAGCTAACACCGGCACCTGTGACAAAGGACAACCGATCCGGTCTTTTGGGGCGTGACAATCAGCACCTACCCCAATGGAACCGACTCCCGGGAGTACCAAAGGGTTGCCGGATCAGATAATGTGTAATCACATTGCTAGCTACCGCCCCTCGGCGGGACGGATCGGAAACGGGGAACGAATATGGCCTCCACCAGCACAAGTACCGGCACAACCGGCGCGCGGGACACCGCGGCCGCCGTCGACGGCGCACCGGAGATTCCCGAGCCACAGGTACGGGAGTTCGCGGCGCACAGCATCGGCGGCGGGCTCGCGCTCCTCCTCGGACTGCTCGGCGTCGTCGCCGGCGCGGCCCTCGTCGTCGCGGGCGCCGCGGCCGGCTCCGGCGGGGTGAAGGCGCTGCTGATCATCCTGGGCGTGCTGGTCGCGATCGCCGCGTTCTTCGCGATGAGCGGGCTGAACATGGTCGCGCCGGGCGAGGCCCGGGTCGTCCAGCTCTTCGGGCGCTACCGCGGCACGATCCGTACGGACGGGCTGCGCTGGGTGAACCCGCTGACCTCGCGCACCGAGATCTCGACGCGGGTACGGAACCACGAGACGGCCGTCCTCAAGGTCAACGACGCGTACGGCAACCCGATCGAGCTGGCGGCGGTCGTGGTCTGGAAGGTCGAGGACACCGCGCGGGCCACCTTCGAGGTGGACAACTTCCTGGAGTTCGTCTCCACCCAGACCGAGGCGGCCGTACGCCACATCGCCATCGAGTACCCGTACGACGCGCACGAGGAGGCCGGGCTCTCGCTGCGCGGCAACGCCGAGGAGATCACCGAGAAGCTCGCCGTCGAACTGCACGCCCGGGTGGAGGCGGCCGGTGTCCAGATCATCGAGTCCCGCTTCACGCATCTCGCGTACGCGCCCGAGATCGCCTCGGCGATGCTCCAGCGCCAGCAGGCGGGCGCCGTCGTCGCGGCCCGGCGGCTGATCGTGGACGGGGCGGTCGGCATGGTCGAGGCGGCCCTGAACCGGCTCACCGAACAGGACATCGTCGAGCTGGACTCGGAGCGCAAGGCCGCGATGGTGAGCAATCTCCTGGTCGTGCTCTGCGGGGACCGCGCCGCGCAGCCGGTCGTGAACACGGGCACGCTCTACCAGTGACCGGCGCCGAGCAGGGACCCGAGCAGGGCCGTCCGCCGGGCCCCGCGCCCGGCCCCGGCCCCGCGCCCGGCCGGGCACCTGGCCTGCGGCCGGGTGGCGGCCGGGCGGAGCGGAAGCAGGTGCTGCTCCGGCTGGACCCGACGGTGTACGACGCGCTCGCGCGCTGGGCCTCCGACGAACTGCGCAGCGCCAACGCGCAGATCGAGTTCCTGCTCCGCCGTGCCCTGGGCGACGCGGGCCGGCTCCCGGGCAACGCGGCCCCCATCCCGCGCCGGGGCCGGCCGCCCAAGGCCCGGCAGGAGCCGGGGGACCCCGAGTAGAGACGCGGAGTGGAGAGGCCGGGGAGCGTGCCGTACCGCGCCATGAGCGGTTCGCCGCACCCGGCGAACCGCTCTATACACAGCAAGTAGAGTGCGGTCCATGTCCATCGGTCACACGCTCCTCGGGCTGCTGGAGTCGGGCCCGCGCCACGGTTACGACCTGAAGCGCGCCTTCGACGACCAGTTCGGCCAGGACCGCCCCCTCCACTACGGACAGGTCTACTCGACCATGTCCCGGCTGCTGAAGAACGGGCTCGTCGCCGTCGACGGCGTGGAGAGCGGGGGCGGTCCCGAGCGCAAGCGGTACGCGATCACCGACGCCGGCGTCACCGATGTCGAGGCGTGGCTCGCGCAGCCGGAGAGCCCGCAGCCGTACCTCCAGTCGACCCTCTACACGAAGGTCGTCATCGCGCTGCTCACCGGACGCAGCGCCGCGAGCCTGCTCGACACCCAGCGCGCCGAGCACCTGCGGATGATGCGCGACCTGACCGCCCGCAAGCGCGACGGCGACTTCGCCGACCAGCTCATCTGCGACCACGCGCTCTTCCACCTCGAAGCCGATCTGCGCTGGCTCGAACTGGTCACGGCACGGCTGGACCGGCTCGCCACGGAGGTCCGGCCGTGACGCCCGCCCCCGCGGGCCCCCTGCTCCTCGCCCGCGGCCTGCACAAGGCGTACGGCTCCACCCGCGCCCTCGACGGCGCGGCGTTCTCCCTGCGCGCCGGTGAGGTCGTCGCCGTCCTGGGCCCGTCGGGCTCCGGCAAGTCGACCCTGCTGCACTGCCTCGCCGGGATCGTCCGGCCCGACGCGGGCACGCTCACCTACCGGGGCCGGGACCTGACCGCGCTGCCGGACGCGGAGCGCTCCGCCCTGCGCCGTACCGAGTTCGGCTTCGTGTTCCAGTTCGGCCGGCTCGTACCGGAACTGACCTGCGTGGAGAACGTGGCGCTGCCGCTGCGGCTGGCCGGTGCCCGGCGCAGGGCCGCGGAGTGCGCGGCGCTGGAGTGGCTGGAGCGGCTGGAGGTCGCGGACCTGGCGGCGAAGCGGCCCGGCGAGGTCTCCGGCGGGCAGGGCCAGCGCGTCGCGGTCGCCCGCTCCCTGGTCACCTCGCCCCGGGTGATCTTCGCGGACGAGCCGACCGGCGCGCTGGACTCCCTCAACGGCGAGCGGGTGATGGAGCTGCTGAGCGAGGCGGCGCGGTCCACCGGCGCGGCCGTCGTCCTGGTCACGCACGAGCCGCGGGTGGCGGCGTACTCGGACCGCGAGGTCGTCGTACGCGACGGCCGGGCACGCGACCCGGAACACGATCCCGGACACGACGCACCGGCGGTGGGGAACGGCCTGGCCCGGACCCGATGAAGGCCCCGTCCCATGAAGGCCCCGGCCCGGTGAAGCCCCCCGGCCCGGTGAAGCCCCCCGGCCCGGTGAAGCCCCCCGCCCCCGCCGCGCCCGCCACGCCCCCGGGCGCCCCGTCCGCCGTGCCCGTGCGGCCGCCCGGCCGCCTCGCCCGGCGGGCGCGCGACCTCGCGCTGGGCGTACGGTTCGCCACGGCGGGCGGCCGCGAGGGGTGGACCCGTACGGTCCTCACCGCGCTCGGCGTCGGCCTCGGGGTCACCCTGCTCCTCTTCGCCGCGTCCGTACCGCAGGTGATCGGCGCGCGGGCGGAGCGCGAGGCCGCGCGCACCACCGCCGATGCCCCGGCCGCCGGCCCTGTCCCACGCTCGGACAGGACCCTCGTCCGCCTCGACATCTCGACCGAGTACGAGGGCGACACCGTCCGCGGCGAACTGCTCCGCCCCGACGGCGACCGCCCGCCGAGGCCGCCGGGCGTCGCCGAACTGCCGGGCCCCGGCGAGATGGTGGTCTCCCCCGCCCTGCGGGAACTCCTCGGCTCGCCCGGCGGGGCACGGCTGAAGGAACGGCTCGGCCACCGGATCGTCGGGACCATCGGCGACCGCGGCCTGAGCAACCCGGCCGAACTCGCCTTCTCCGCGGGCAGCGACACCCTCACCCCGGCCAGGGGCGGCAACCGGACCGCCGGTTACGGCGACACCTCCCCCACGGAGCCGCTGGACCCGGTGCTGGTGGCGCTGGTCACCCTCGTCTGTGTCGTCCTGCTGGTGCCGGTGACCGTCTTCATCGCCACCGCCGTGCGCTTCGGCGGCGAGCGCCGGGACCGCAGGCTCGCCGCGCTGCGGCTGGTGGGCGCGGACATCCGGGCCACGCGGTGGATCGCCGCCGGGGAGGCCCTGTTCGGCGCGGTCCTCGGGCTGCTGACCGGCGGCGCGCTCTTCCTCGCCCTGCGTCCGCTCGCGGGCGGGATCCAGGTGTGGAACCTCAGCGCGTTCCCCGCCGATCTCGTGCCCGAGCCGGCGGTCGCCGCGCTGATCGTGGTGGCCGTACCGGCGCTGGCCGTCGCCGTGACGCTCGTCGCGCTGCGCGCGGTCACCGTCGAACCGCTGGGTGTCGTACGGGACGGCGCGCCCCGCCGGCGGCGGCTCGGGTGGCGGCTGCTCTGCCTCGCCGCCGGTCTCGCCCTGCTGATCAGGATCCGCGCCGTCGGCGAGGGAGCGCGGCTGCCCGGGGGCGACGTCCCGTACGTCGATCCCTATGCGATCGCGGCCGGGGCCGCCCTGCTGCTCGTCGGACTGACCACGCTGCTGCCCTGGCTGGTGGAGGCCGCGGTGGCCCGGCTGCGCGGCGGCCCCGTCTCCTGGCAACTCGCCGTACGCGCGCTCCAGTTCAGCGGCGGCGCGGCGACGCGCGCGGTGAGCGGGATCACCGTCGCGGTCGCGGGCGCCGTCGCCCTGCAGATGCTGTTCACGGGCGTCCAGCAGGACTTCCGCACCGCCCGCCGGGACGCGGCCGGTCCGCAACTGCGGGTCGAGGCGGCGTACGGCGATCCGGCGCTGGCCGCCCGGTTGACCGACCGCCTCGGGGCCCTGCCCGGGGTCGAGGCGGTCCTCGCCACCACCGAGACGTACGTGGTCAGGCCGGGCCCCGTGGCGGAGGGCGCGATCCGGCCGACCACCGGCCTGACGGTCGCCTCCTGCGCCGCCCTGCGCGGGCTCGCGGCGCTGCCGTCCTGCCGCGACGGGGACACCTTCGTCGCGCACATCCCCGGGAACGGGGAGCAGAACGACTGGGCCGACGAGACGGCCCGCCCCGGCAGGCCGGTCGACCTCGACACCCGGTCCGGTGAGGACGGGGCGAAGCCGCTGCTGTGGACCCTGCCCGCGTCGGCCCGTACGGTCAGGGCCCTGCCCGGCCCGCACGGCGCCCCGGACACCGGCATCCTCGCCACCCCGGCGGCGGTCCGCCCGGCGCTGCTGACCGGCGGGTGGACCACCGCGATCCTCCGGATGACCGACCCGGGCCCCGCCGCCGAGGAGCGGGTCCGGGACGCCGCCGCCCGGGTGGACCTGTCGCTCCGGGTGTCGGGCGGCACGGTGGTCGAGCGCGAGAAAGCGTTCGACAGCGTACGAGCGGGCCTGCTCGCCGCCGGTACGGCCACGCTGGCGGTGATCGCCCTGAGCATGCTGGTCGCCCAGATCGAGCAGCTGCGCGAGCGCAGAGACCTGCTGTCGGTCCTGACCGCCTTCGGCACCCGCCGGTCCACGCTCGCCTGGTCGGTGCTCTGGCAGACGGCCGTCCCGGTGGTGATCGGCACCGTACTCGCGGCGGCGGGCGGGCTGGCCCTGGGCGCCCTCATGCTGAGGCTGCTCGGCAAGCCGTACACCGACTGGTGGGCGCCGTTGCCCTTCGCCGGGGCGGGCGCGGGAACCGTCCTCCTGGTGACGGCGGCCACCCTGCCGGCGCTGTGGCGGCTCACCCGGCCGGAGGCCCCGCGCGACGAGTGACGGCGTCCGCCCGGGGCCGGGGCACGGGCCTGCGCGCGGGCGCGGGCTCGGGCGCGGACCTCGGCGCTGCCACCCGTACCGGAAGGTCCCGCAGCGCCTCCCGGAGCGCCTGGGCGAACGCCGCGAACTCCTCGCCGCGCGCCGCGCCCGTGCGCATGGCCAGGGCGATACGGCGGGACGGGGCCGGGGACTCGAAGCGGGCCGTGGCCAGCCGGCCGCCGCGGTCGGTCTCGACGCGGACGGCCGTACGCGGCAGGAGGGTCACGCCCAGGCCGCCCGCGACGAGTTGGACCAGGGTGGAGAGGCCCGCCGCGGTGGTCGTCGCGGGGATGCCGTCGGTGCGGCCCGCCTCCCGGCAGATGTCGAGGGCCTGGTCGCGCAGGCAGTGGCCCTCGTCCAGGAGCAGGAGCGGCAGCTCGCGCAGCGCGTCGCGGGGCAGGTCACGGCGGCCCGCCAGCGGATGGCCGTCCTGCGTGACGAGCACGAAGTCCTCGTCGAACAGGGGCAGTTCGGTGACAGCGGGCTGGCCGAGCGGCACGGCGAGCAGCAGCAGGTCCAGCCGGCCCGCGGCCAGCCCGTCCAGCAGGGACGCGGTCTGCTCCTCGTGCACCTGGAGGTCCAGCTCCGGGTAGCGCTCCTGCGCCAGCCGGAGCACGGCGGGCAGCAGGTACGGCGCCACGGTGGGGATCACCCCGAGCCGGAGTATCCCGGTGAAGGGGGCCCGTACGGCCTCCGCCTCGTCCAGCAGCGCGCCCACCGCCCGCAGCACGGCCGCGGCGCGTTCCGCGAGCCGTTCACCCGCCGGGGAGAGCAGCACCTTACGGGTCGTACGCTCCACGAGCTGGACGCCGAGCACCTCCTCCAGTGCCGAGACGGCGCCGGAGAGCGCGGGCTGGCTCATGCCGATCGCGGCGGCGGCGTCGCGGAAGTGAAGGTGTTCGGCGACGGCCGCGAAGGCGCGCAACTGGGCCAGGCTGGGCTGTCTGCCCCGCTGGGGAGCCGGTACGACGGCCACTGATAGGTACCTCCGATCACGCCGACCGAGTCTGGCTATTTCTGTGATCAATACTGTATGTGCAACCATCAGTGAACGCCCAACCCCCCTTGGAAAGCCCCAAAAGGTACTTTCCTCCCTCGCAAGGAGAGCGCGTGCTCACTGTTGGTGACAAGTTCCCCTCGTACGAACTGACCGCCTGCGTCTCGCTGGAGAGCGGCAAGGAGTTCGCGACGATCGACAACAAGACGTACGAAGGCAAGTGGCGCGTCGTCTTCGCGTGGCCCAAGGACTTCACCTTCGTGTGCCCGACGGAGATCGCGGCCTTCGGCCGGCTGAACGACGAGTTCGCCGACCGCGACGCCCAGATCCTCGGTTTCTCCGGCGACTCCGAGTTCGTGCACCACGCCTGGCGCAAGGACCACCCGGACCTGACCGACCTGCCCTTCCCGATGCTCGCGGACTCCAAGCACGAGCTGATGCGCGCCCTGGGCATCGAGGGCGAGGACGGCTTCGCGCAGCGCGCGGTCTTCATCGTCGACCCGAACAACGAGATCCAGTTCACGATGGTGACCGCCGGTTCCGTGGGCCGTAACCCCAAGGAGGTCCTGCGGGTGCTGGACGCGCTCCAGACCGACGAGCTGTGCCCGTGCAACTGGAACAAGGGCGAGAACACCCTCGACCCCGTCAAGCTCCTGTCGGGCGAGTGAGCCGCGATGTCACTCGATGAGCTGAAGTCGGCGCTGCCGGACTACGCCAAGGACCTGAAGCTGAACCTCGGTTCGGTCATCGGCAACAGCGAACTGCCGCCGCAGCGGCTCTGGGGCACGGTGCTGGCGTGCGCGATCGCCTCGCGCTCCGCGCGGGTGCTGCGCGAACTGGAGCCGGAGGCCAGGGAGAACCTGAGCGCCGAGGCGTACACGGCCGCCAAGTCGGCCGCCGCGATCATGGCGATGAACAACGTCTTCTACCGGACCCGGCACCTGCTGTCGGACCCGGAGTACGGGACGCTCCGCGCCGGGCTGCGGATGAACGTGATCGGCAAGCCGGGCGTGGAGAAGGTCGACTTCGAGCTGTGGTCGCTCGCCGTCTCCGCCATCAACGGCTGCGGCCAGTGCCTCGACTCGCACGAGCAGGTGCTGCGCACGGCGGGGGTGGACCGTGAGACGGTCCAGGAAGCCTTCAAGATCGCCGCGGTGATCCAGGCGGTCGGTACGACGCTCGACGCCGAGGCCGTCCTCGCGGAGACCCTCACCGCGGAGGCCGTCACCGCGTGACCGGTCGCCCGACCGGGGCAGGGTGGAGCCGTGCCGCGCCGGACCGCCTTGCCGTCGTCGTCGCGGTGGAAGAGCTGTCCGCCGCCCGACAGGCCCAGGT
>NZ_JBHYZP010000067.1:0-21882 GCF_042752355.1 Streptomyces sp. NPDC059255 | reverse complement strand
ACCAACACCCCGAACAACGCCGCCGTCACCCACAACCCCGTCACCCCACACCCCACCGCACCCCGCACCACACCCACCGACAACTCACCCTCAGCCACCACCACCGTCCCACCATTCAACAACGGCACCCACACCTCATACGTCGCCGCATCAAACGAATGCGGCGAATGAAACAACACCCGCTCATGCCCACCCGACGACCAACGCGAATCAGCAGCCAACGCCACCACATCCCCATGCGTCACCCCCACACCCTTCGGCACCCCCGACGACCCCGACGTAAACATCACATACGCCAAAGAACCCGACGGAACCCCAGGAAGAACCGCACCCCCCTCCCCCACACGACCAGAACCCACAGCAACCGCCCCAACCCCACCGACCATCTCCACATCCCGATCGGTCACCACCAGCACCGCACCACTACGCCCCAGCACCTCCCGCACCCGCTCCTCCGGAAACCCCCCATGCAACGGAACGTACACACCACCCGCCTTCAACACCGCCAACATCGCCACCACCACATCCACCGACCGCTCCAACAACAACCCCACCCGCGACTCCACCCCCACACCACCCGCACACAACACCCGCGCCAACCCCTCCGCCCGCGCATCCAACTCCCTGTATGTCAACGACACATCACCGCACTCCACCGCCACCGCACCCGGGCTGCTTGCCACCTGGTGGCCGAAGCTGTCCACGATCGAGAATTCCGTGGTGGCGCCCGCGCCCGCGCCGGCGCTCCAGTCCAGGAGCAGCCGTTCCCGTTCGTCGTCCGGCAGTAGCGGCAGTGACCCGATGCGGGCGCCGGGGTCGGCGCTGAGGGCATGGAGCAGGTGCTCCACCTGGGCCGCGAGGCGGCGTACCGTCTCTCCGTCGAAGCGGGCGGGGTCGTACCCGAGGTCGAATCGCAGCCGGTCGCCCGCGTAGGCCGTCATGGCCAGCGGGTAGTTGGTGGTCTCGTTGACCTCGATATCGCGGAGCGAGAGGCCGAAGCGTTCCGTGCCCTCCGTGTCGATCGGGTAGTTCTCGAAGACGAGCAGACTGTCGAAGAGCGGGGCACCGGGCGGAAGTTCGGTGTCCAGATCGCTGAGCGCGATGTCCTCGTACCGACGGGCCTCGACCTGGGCGGCCTGAAGGTCGCCGAGCCATTCCGACACGGTCAGGCGGGGGTCGACCCGTACGCGGACCGGTTGCGTGTTGATGAACAGACCGAGGATGTCCCCGGACCCCGGCAGATCCGCCGGGCGGCCGGAGACCGTCGTACCGAACACCACGTCCGACGATCCCGCGTACTGCGCGAGCAGCAGCGCCCACGCCCCCTGGACCAGGGCGTTCACCGTCAGCCCGTTCTGCCGGGCGAAGCCGGTGACCCGTATCGACAGGGTCTCGGACGCGTCGAGCGAGACCCGTGCGGTCGACCGGCCATGGCTCGCCCTGCCCTGCGGGGCGTGGTCGTACGGCAGGGCCGTCGGCTCCGTGAAGCCGGCCAGCCGCTCCTTCCAGAAGGCCCGGCCGGCCGATGCGTCGCGTGCGACGAGCCACTCCAGATAGTCCCGGAAGGGCGCCCGGCCCATCCGGTCCACCGACTCGCCGATGCCGCTACCGCTCCGTCCGTCCCGGCCGGTGAGGGCCGCGTACTCGGTGATCACGTCGGAGAGAAGCGCGGCTGTGCTCCAGCCGTCCAGCAGGAGATGGTGGAAGGTCCACACCACCCTGACGGCGTCGGGCGAGAGCCGGATCAGTGTGAGCCGCATCAGCGGCGCGACCTCCAGGTCGATGCCGCGCGCCCGGTCCTCCTCCAGCAGCAGGCGCAGCGCCTCCTCGTGCTCGGCGGCGGCCAGGTCCGACCAGTCCAGCGTCCGCACGGGCAGCGTGACCCGGCGGTGTACCAGCTGCACGGGCCGGCCGATTCCCCGCCAGGCCAGGGAGACACGCAAGGCGTCCGCGCTCTCCACCGTCCGCCGCCAGGCCGTGCGGAGGGCGTCGATGTCGTGCGCGCCTTGGAGGGCGAAGGAGAACTGTTCGAGATACGAGGGAGAGTCGGGTTCGGCCAAGGCGTGGAAGACCATGCCGGCCTGGAGCGCCGTCAGCGGGTAGATGTCCTCCACGCCATCGACGGCTTGACCGTCGCCGTGGAGAAGGTGGTCCACCTCGTGCTGGGAAAGCGTGACGAGCGGGAAATCGGAGGGGGTACGGCCGCCGGCTCCGGGCTCGGTGCAGTGGCGCAGGAAGGCGTCCAGTTCGCCGGCCATGTCGGCGGCCAGGCGTTCGATGGTGCTCCGATGGTGCCGGGCGCCGGAGTACGACCAGGTCAGGATGAGCCTTCCGTCCCGTACCTCCCCGATCACATCCACCTCGTGCGGTCGGGCCTCGGCGGGGCTGAACTCACCGCCCGGGTTCATCCTCATCGACCGGTAGAGGTCCTGGTTGCTTGTCAGGCCGTCGAGTTGACCCAAATAGTTGAAGCTGATCTGCGGTTCGGCTCCAGCAGTGCTCCCATCGGCATCGTCCGAAGCCGAAGCCAAGGCCGATACCGATACCGATACCGAGGCCGAGGCCGAGGCCGAGCCTGCCGCAAGGTGGCACAGTGCGCCGTAGCCGATGCCGCGCGCCGGGACCGCACGCAGTTGCTCCTTCACCGACTTGATGGCCGCGCCCCAGTCGTCGTCCTCGGGGAGGGCAAGAGCGATCGGGTACATCGTGGTGAACCAGCCGACGGTGCGGGTCAGGTCGATGTCGTCGAAGATGTCCTCGCGACCGTGCCCCTCCAGGTCCACGGCGATCCGGTCGTGGCCGGTCCAGGTACGCAGCGTCCGGGCGAGCGCCGTCAGCAGTACGTCGTTCACCTGCGTGCGGTAGACCGGCGGGATCTCGTGGAGCAGCGCTCGCGTCTGCTCCCGGGCGAGCGCCACGCAGACCGTCTCCTGGGCCGCCACTGTGTTGTCCCCGTCCGGGACGTCGAGGGGTACGGACCCGTTGTGCGCGTGCTCGGCAACCGACCGCCAGTGGTCGCGCTCGGCCTCGAAGCCACCACGCTCGGTGTGCTCGGTGAGGCGTTTCGCCCACTGCCGTACGGAGGTGGTCTTCACTCCGAGATCGACGGGGCGGCCCGAGCAGACCTGGGCATGGGCGGTGGCCAGGTCCTCCAGCAGAATGCGCCAGGACACCCCGTCCATCATCAGGTGGTGCACGGCGACGAGGACGCGGGTCACATGGGTGGCACCGTCGGCCGGGACGCCGACGAGCACCCGTATCAGCGGGCCCCGAGCCAGGTCGAACCCCGCCTGCGCCCGCCCGGTCAGCTCCCGCCAGACGGCGTCGGCATCGGCATCGGCGTCCCTCTGCTCTCCGGGCAGCTCGTGCACCGTAAACACTTCGTCGAGATCGAGCTGCTGCTGGATCCGTCCGGTCCACTCTCCGTGCTCGGTCCGTACGAAGACGGTCCGCAACGCGTCGTGGTGCGCCAGCACGGCGGCCAGCGCATGCCGAAGGGTGTCCGGGGCCGTGCCGGGGGCGGGGGTGAACTCCATCGCCATGTTGAAGTGCTCGGGCGCCACCGGGTGGTGGGCGAAGAACCACTCCCGGATGGGGGTCGTGCCGGCCTCGCCCGACACCGTGCCCTGCTCCGCCAGTACGGCGGGGCCCGTGCCGATCACGCTCACACCGGCGGCGAGGGCGGAGACGGTCTGACGGGCGAAGATGTCACGGGAGGAGAGCTCGAAGCCGGCCTGCCGGGCCCGGGAGACGACCTGGATGCTCAGGATCGAATCACCGCCCAGGGAGAAGAAATTGTCGTCCACGCCGACCCGCTCAAGTCCGAGCACCTCGGCCCAGATCTCGCAGAGCGCCCGCTCCGTGTCCGTACGAGGAGCCGTGTACCCGGCGGCCGACCCGGATTCCGGGGCGGGCAGGGCTGCGCGGTCGACCTTGCCGCTGGCGTTCACGGGGAGCGCGTCCAGCACCACGAACGCCGACGGCACCATGTACACCGGCAACTCACCCGCGACGAACTCCCGCAGTCCACCCACGTCCACACCGCCGGCACGGTGCGGACCGTCAGCACCCTCTGCGCCACCGGCACCCTCCACGCCCTCGGAACCGTACGGCCCCTCGGCACCCTCCATGCCCTCAGCGCCCTCAGCGCCCTCAGCGGCCTGTGCGCCCGCCGGCACCACATACGCGACGAGCTGCTTCACGCCCGGACGGTCCTCACGCACCACCACCGACACCTGGCCGACCGCACCGTGGCGCCCCACCACGGCCTCGACCTCGCCCAGCTCGATCCGCAGACCCCGCACCTTCACCTGGTCGTCCACACGACCCACAAACTCCAACTGGCCGTCCTCACGCCACCGCACCAGGTCGCCCGTCCGGTACAACCGCCCGCCCGAACCGAACGGATCCGCCACGAAGCGACCGGCCGTCAGCCCCGCACGACCGTGATATCCCCGCGCCAACCCCACGCCCGCCACATACAGCTCACCGACCACTCCGGCGGGCACCCGACGCAGCCAGCCGTCCAGCACCGCCACCCGCGCACCCCCCACCGGAACACCGATCGGCGGCACGCCCCCGTCACCCTGCAACACCCCGCTGAACGACGCGGCGATCGTCACCTCCGTCGGGCCGTACGCGTTGAACATCCGGCGCCCCGGCGACCACCGCTCGACCAGCCCCGCACCCAACGCCTCCCCGCCCGACACCAGCACCCGGAGCCCCGGCAGGTCACCGGCCGGAACGCTCCCCAACACCGTCGGCGGCACCAGCGCGTGCGTCACCCGCTCCCCCGCCAACACGTCGAACAACTCCCGCCCCACCAAAGCCCGGCCGCCCTCGGGGACCACCAGTGTCCCTCCGCCGCCGAACGCCATCAGCAGCTCCATCATCGACGCGTCGAACCCGGCCGACGCCAGCTGCAGCACCCTCGACCCGCCATCCAGCCCGAAGCGCTCACCCACCGCGGCGACAAACCCCGCCACACCCGTGTGGGACACCACCACGCCCTTCGGTACCCCCGTCGAACCCGACGTGTAGATCACATACGCCGCGGACGACAGCGGCACGGACACCCGGGGCGCCACCGCACCCGAATCGCCTTGAGGAGCACCCTTGAGGCTCAACCCCGCCAGCCACTTCCCCGTCACCACCAGCGTCACCCCGCTGTCCGCCCGCACGAACTCCGACCGCTCCACCGGCCACTCCGGATCCAGCGGCACATACACACCCCCCACCCGCACCACCGCCAGCAACGCCACCAGCCAGTCCACACCCCGCGGCAGGCACACACCCACCCGCGTCTCGACCCCGACCCCCTCAGCCGCCAGCCACCCCGCCAACCGCTCGACCCGCTCGGCCAACTCCCCGTACGACAGGGACACTTCGCCGCTGGCCAGCGCGACCGCACCCGGCGTCTCCGTCACCCACCGGTCCACCACGTCCCACAGGGACACTCCCACCGCGCCCGAGCCCACACCCGACGCACCCCAACCGCCCGCCAGCACATCGCGCTCAGCACCCACCACCAGCCCGATACCCGACAGACGGCGTCCGGCACCGCCGCCCACCACCACACCCGCCAGCTCGACCCAATGACGGCACAGCCGCTCCATCAGCACGCCGTCGAACAGGTCCGTGCTGTACTCCAGCTCGCCCGACAGCCCGCCGTCGTGGCGCCAGAACTCAAAGGTCAGGTCGAACCGGGACGACTCGCGCGGCACGTACTCCCGTTCCGCGGCCATCTCCCCGAAGGTCTCCAGATCGCCGAAGGCGTTCTGGAGCACGATCGCCGCCTGTACCAGCGGGGTCCTGCTCGTGTCCCGTTCGGGTGCGAGCGCGTCGACCAGACGGTCGAACGGCACGTCCTGGTGGGCGAACGCCTCCAGCGTGGTGTCGCGGACCGAGGCGAGGAGATCGCGGAACGAACGGCTCTCGTCGACCCGCGTACGGAGGACCAGCGTGTTGACGAAGAAGCCGATCAGGTTCTCCGTCTCCTCGCGGTCCCGCCCGGAGGTGACGGTGCCGATCGCGATGTCCGCGCGTCCGCTGTAGCGCGCCAGCAGCAGCTGCGTCACCGCCGTGAGCACCATGAACAGGCTGGCCCGCTCGGCGCGGCCCAGCGCGGCCAGCTCATCGGCGAGCTCCCGCGGCACCTCGAAGGTGTGGACCGCACCGGCCGCGGTACGGACCGCCGGGCGCGGCCGCGACGTCGGCAGCTCCAACGGCTCCAGGCCCGCCAGCCGCCCACGCCAGTAGTCGAGTTGACCGTCCAGTGCCGAGCCGGCCAGGGCGTCCCGCTGCCACAGGGCGTAGTCCGCGTACTGGACCGGCAGCGCCGGCAGCGCCGCGCGGTCTCCCCGTACGGCCGCCGCGTACAGCGCGCCCAGGTCCCGTACGAGCACGCCCACCGACCACCCGTCGGTCACGATGTGGTGCAGGGTGGCCATCAGTACGTGTTCCGCCGGGGCGAGGCGGATCGTCAGGATGCGCAGCAGCGGTCCGGTGCGCAGGTCGAACGGTGTGGCCTGTTCCGTACGGAGCGCCGCGTCCAGCGCCTCGGCGCGGGCGTGCTCCGCGAGCGTCGACAGATCGATGGTGTGCAGGGGCACGGCCGGCGCCGCCGCGCCCGCCGCGTGGACCACCTGCACCGGGCGGCCGTCGACGGACGCGAAGGTGGTACGGAGGGATTCATGGCGGGCCACCAGCTCGGCGACGGCCTCGCGCAGGGCGGTGCCGTCGAGTTCGCCCGTCAGCCGCAGCGCGGCGGCGGTGTTGTACTCGACGCTCTCCGGGGTGAATTCGTCGAGGAACCAGAGGCGTTGCTGCCCCGGGGCGAGGGGGAGCGGCAGGGCGGTGCCACGGTCGGCGACCGGGATCGCGGCCTGCGGAGCGGTGAGCGGCTCACCGCCCGCCGGGCCCGCGCCACCCGCAGTATCCACCGCCTCCGCCAGGGCCTCCACCGTGGGCCGGTCGAACAGGGTGCGCCAGGAGAGCGAGACGGAGGTGGCGCTCCGTACCCGGGAGACCACTTGCAGGGCGAGGATGGAGTCGCCGCCGAGGGCGAAGAAGTCGTCCTCGGCGCCCACCTGTTCGACGCCGAGGATCTCGGACCAGATGGTGCACAGCGACTGTTCGGTACCGTTGCGGGGGGCACGGTACGGCCGCGCCGCACGGTCCGTCGCGTACTCGGGTACGGGCAGCGCGCGGCGGTCCAGCTTGCCGTTGGCGGTCAGCGGCAGCGCGTCCAGCGTGACGAAGGCGGCGGGAACCATGAACTCGGGGAGCAGGTCCGCGACATGGGAGCGCAGGGCCTGCACGTCCAGGCCGTCCCCGTGTTCCGGTACGAGGTAGGCGGCGAGCCGTTTCGCTCCCGGGTGGTCCTCCCGGGCCACGACGACGGCGCTGCGCACCTCGGGGTGGCGCGCCAGCACGGCCTCGATCTCGCCGGGTTCGATGCGCAGGCCGCGGATCTTCACCTGGTCGTCGGTGCGTCCGCCGTACTCCAGCGTTCCGTCGCTCCGCCAGCGCACGACGTCCCCGGTCCGGTACAGCCGCTCGCCCGAGCCGAACGGGTCGGCGACGAACCGTCCGGCGCTCAGCCCGGCCCGGCCGTGGTAGCCGCGGGCGAGGGCGCCGCCCAGATAGAGCTCGCCCCAGCTCCCGACCGGTGCGGGCCGCAGCGCGTCGTCGAGCACCTGGGCCCGGGTGTTGGCGATCGGGGCGCCGATCGGATACGGCCCCGTGCCGTCGGCGGGGAGCGGCGCGCTGAGGGTGGCGCAGACGGTGACCTCGGTCGGCCCGTAGGCGTTGAGCACCCGGCGGCCGCCGGCCGACCAGCGGGCGACGATGTCCTCGGGGCAGGTCTCGCCACCGACCACCAGGGTGCGCAGGTGAGGCAGTTCACCTTCGGGGAGGGTGCCGAGGACGACAGGGGGCACCATGAGATGGGTGACGCGCCGCTCGGCGAGCAGGCTCATCAGCTCGTCCCCCAGGGGCTGGCCGGAGGCCAGGACGAGCGTGGCCCCCGCGGTGAGCGTCATCAGGATGTCGGCCATGGCGACGTCGAAGCTGGGCGACACGTATTGGAGCACCCGGCTCCGGCCGTCCAGGCCGAGCGCCTCGGCATGGGAGACCGCCAGACCGAGCAGACCCGCGTGGGGTACGACCACGCCCTTGGGGCGGCCGGTCGATCCCGAGGTGTAGATCACGTACGCGGCGCTGTCCATCGCCACGGGTTCCCCGTCCACGGACTCGTCGTCCACGGGCTCCTCGGAGACGGCCGCGTCAAGTTCCGCCGGCTCCAGGACCGCCCGCACCGACTCGACACCCGTACCCGTACCCGCGCCCGCGTGCCCGCCCCGTCGTGTCACGAGCACCTGCGGCCCGCTGTCCGCCAGGAGGTAGGCGATACGGTCGGCGGGGTACCCGGGGTCGATCGGCACGTACGTACCGCCGGCCCGGAGCACCGCGAGCAACGACACGATCAGATCGGCCGAGCGGTCGAGGCTGACTCCCACCCTCGCCTCGCGTGCCACACCGTGCGCGCGCAGTCGGCGAGCCAACCCCGTCGACCGGTCCATGAGTTGGCGGTATGTCAGGCTCCTGCCTCCCTCGCCCGCCTCCTCGATCGCGAGGGCGTCCGGAGTTCGTTCGGCCCAGCGGAGGACGGCCCCGAGCACGGAGGCACCGAGCAGATCGGTCCGTGCGGTGTCGTTCCAGCTCTGCGGCACCGGTCGGCCCTCGTCAACTGCCGTGACGGGCGCGGACTTCCGGTTCGGCGAGGACGCCGTGTTCATGAATCCCCCTATGACTGATTCCTGCTCGGTGCACAGTGCTCGGTGCTCGGCACTCGGCTCTCACTGCTGCCGTATCGACTCTTCGAGTTCCTGGAGGATGCGTTCCTCCACCGCCGTCGCGAGACCGGCGACCGTGGGCGCGTCGTAGAACGCGCGGACCGAGAACGCGACTCCGAAGGCCGTACGGATCCGGGAGATGACCTGGAGGATCTGGATGGAGTTGCCGCCCAGGTCGAAGAAGTCGTCCTCGGCGCCGACGCGTTCCGTACCGAGCACCTCCTGCCAGATCCCCGCCAGCACTTCCTCGCCCGTGTTCCGCGGCGCGACGTACGCGGCGCCGCTCTGTGCCGCGGGCCCGGGCGCGGGCAGTGCCCTGCGGTCGACCTTGCCGTTCGCGTTCAGCGGCAGTTCCGCGAGCTCCACGAAGGCCGACGGCACCATGTAGCCGGGCAGCAGGCCCTTGAGGTGCGTGCGCAGCGGACCCGGCTCGAAGGCGTGCCCGTCCCGTACGACCGCGTAGCCCACCAGACGCATCGCGCCGCCGTCGTCCTGGCGTGCCGCGACCACGGCCCGTGCCACGGAGGGGTGCAGGCGCAGGGCGGCCTCGATCTCGCCGGGCTCGATGCGGAATCCGCGTACCTTCAGCTGCTCGTCCGCCCGGCCCGCGAACTCGATGCTCCCGTCGGGAAGGTATCTGGCGCGGTCGCCGGTCCGGTACAGCCGGTCCGTCGGATCACCACCGAAGGGGTCGGCGACGAAGCGCTCCGCGGTCAGGGCGGGCCGGTTCAGATAGCCACGGGCCACGCTCGGCCCGCCCACGTACAGGTCGCCGGTCACACCGACGGGCACGGGCCTCAGTGCCGCGTCGAGGAGGTACATCCGGATGCCGGGGTTGGGCCGGCCGATGGGCACTCCGGCGGTGTCGGGCAGCGCGCCGCGTACGGCGGGGTAGAGGGAGGACTCCACCGTGGCCTCGGTGACGCCGTACGTGTTGAGGACGGTGGTGGCCGTGTCGGCCCGCTCCAGCAGTCTGCGGCAGTCGTCGGTACGCCACAGGTCGGCGCCGGCGGCCAGCACCCGCAGCGGCGGGAGCGGTTCCCCCCGCCGGGCCGCCTCGTCGACGAGCGCGGTGGCCAGCGCCGGGACGGTGTCGAGGTGGGTGACCCGGGCGGAGCGGATGAGGTCGAGCAGCCGCGCGGGGTCGGCGACGGCTTCGGAGGGGGCGATGACCAGGGCCCCACCGTGGCAGAGGGCGTGCACCAGGTCGGAGACGAAGACGTCGAAGGACATGCTGGCCACATTGAGCTGACGTACCGGCCCGTCGGTGTCGCCGCGGCCACGGGGGCCGTTCGGTGCCGGGATCGCCGTGTCGCCCGTGAACCCGTACGCCGCGTTCCACGACGCCGCGCCATGGCTGACGCTGCGGTGCTCGACCAGTACGCCCTTGGGCCGCCCGGTGGAGCCGGAGGTGTAGATGACGTACGCGGCGTCGCGCGGCGTCACACCGGTCTCCGGGACCCGGTCGGGCAGCGCCTCGAACCGCCCCGCCTCCGTGTCGAGGGTCAGCACCGGCACAGGCGTGGCGGGCAGGTCGCCGGCGAGGGAGCGCTGGGTGACGACCAGGGTGGCGGCGCTGTCGGCGAGCACGTACTCCAGCCGTTCGGCCGGGTGTGCCGGGTCGAGCGGTACGTAGGCGCCGCCCGCCTTGAGGACGCCGAACAGGGCGACGACCATGTCGACCCCGCGTTCGAGGCAGATGGCGGTCACGGTCCCCGGGCCGACGCCGAGGGTGACGAGGTGCTGGGCGAGCCGGTTGGCGCGCGTGTCGAGTTCGGCGTAGGTGAGCGAACGGGTCCCGGAGAGCACGGCTTCGGCCAGGGGTGTGCTGCGTGCCTGGCCGGCGATGAGTTCGTGCAGGCAGACGCCGTGGGCGAAGGGGATCGCGGCACCGCTCCAGCCGTCCGCACCGAGCAGCCGCGCGTTCCCGGCGGCGGAGAGCAGCGGCAGTTCCGCGGGCGGACGGTGTGCGTGCTCGGGCATGCTCCGCAGCAGTACGGCGAGGTGCTCGGCCATGTGGTCGATCCTGTCCCGGTCGAAGAGCTCCGGGTCGAAGGCGAGCACGAGCGCCAGCTTGTCCGTGTCGGTGTAGGCGGTCAGGTCGAGGGGGTAGCCGGCCGTGTCGACGGCGGTGACATCGGTGACGCGCAGTCCGTGTGCGGCGGCGGCCTCCTCGTTGCCGGGGTAGTTCTCGAAGACGACAAGGGACTCGAACAGCTCGGTCCCTGGCGGCAGTTCGGCGCACTCGCGGATGTCACGGAGGGCGAGGTGTTCGTAGCCCCGTGCCTCGGCCTGTTCACTCTGGATCCGGCCGAGCCAGTCGAGCAGGCTCTCGCCGTCGGGGCCGGTCGTGCGGATCCGGACGGGCAGTGTGTTGAGGAAGTTGCCGACCGTGGACTCCATGCCGGGAAGCTCCGCCGGGCGTCCGGAGACCGTCGCGCCGAAGCACACGTCGCTCTCGCCCGCATAGCGGGAGAGGAGCACGGCCCAGGCTCCCTGTACCACCGTGTTCAGGGTGAGGTGATGGCGAGCCGCCAGCTCCGACAGGGCTCCGGCCTGCGCCGCCGTGAGTTCGATCCGTACCCGCTCGGCCGCGTGGGAGCGGTGTCCCGGGGCGGACCGGCGGTCGGCCGGCAGCGGGGTGGGTGAGCGGAACCCGGCCAGGGCGGCGCGCCAGTAGGCCCGGGCGGCCCCGGTGTCCTGCCGGCCCAGCCACGCCACGTAGTCCCGGAACGGCGGACGGGTCATCGGCACGGCCGCCCGGGCCTCTGGACGCACGGCCGCCCGGGCGTCCGGCCGCGCGGCCGACCCGGCCGACCCGGCCGACGGTTCGGATGCGCCGGCCGCGTCGCGGAGCGACCGGTACTGGGCGAAGACGTCCTCGAAGATCTGCGTGGTGCTCCAGCCGTCGAGCACCACGTGGTGGAAGGTCCACACCACCCGCACGGCGGCTCCGGACACCCGCACCAGAACGAGCCGCATCAGCGGCCCGGTCGACAGATCGATGCCGGCCGCGTGCTCGTCGGCCGTCAACCGGTCCAGCAGCACGGCCTGTTCCGGCATCGGGACACCGATCCAGTCGAGCTGCCGGATGTCGAGGACGGCGCGCCGTCGTACCACTTGAAGGGGCTCGGGCACACCCTCCCACACCAGGTGGGTACGGAGCGCGGGCGTCGCGTCCACGAGCCGCTGCCAGGCGGTGGCCAGCAGTCCGGGGTCCTCGGCGCCTTCGAGGAGGAAGGACACCTGGTCGAGGTAGACACCGGGGTCGGTCAGGGTGTGGAGCAGCATGCCGCTCTGCATGGGGGTGAGCGGATAGATGTCCTCGACCTCGGAGCTGGAGGCATCCGTGCCGGCCAGGGCGTCGACGGCCGCCTGGTCGAGCCGGGCGAGGGGGAAGTCGGAGGGGGTGCGGCCGCCGGTTCCGGGCCGGGTGCAGTGGTGTACGAGCGCGCGGATCTCGGCGGCGAAGGCGCGGGCCAGCCGTTCGACGGTCGACGGGAGATGCAGTTCGGTCGAGTACGTCCAGGTGAAGGTCAGCCGTCCCTCGCTCACCACACCGATCACATCGATGAGATGGGCCCGCTGCTCGTCCGGGTGGTGGTCCTGCCCGAGGGCGGGGAGGACGGACCGTATCGGTCCGGCGCCGGACGAGCTCGCGTCGTCCCCGGTGGCATCGAACCGGCCGTGATAGTTGAAGCTGATACGAGGCTCGTCGGCGCCGGCGAGCGGTCCGGGACGGCCGGGATCGCCCGCCGCCGCGAGATGGCGCAGCGCGCCGTACCCGATCCCTCGCTGAGGCACCGACCTGAGCTGCTCCTTCACGGACTTGAGCGAGGCGGCCAGGTCGTCGCCCGCAGCACCGTCCTGGCCGTCACCGCGGGGAAGGGCGAGGGCGACCGGGTGGATCGAGGTGAACCAGCCGACCGTACGGGTCAGGTCCACGTCGGCGAACAGTTCCTCACGGCCGTGTCCCTCCACGGCAACTGCCGTGCGTTCGCGCCCCGTCCACGCCCGGAGGGTGCGGGCGAGGGCGGTCAGCAGCACGTCGTCGGTACGCGTCCGGTACGCGTCGGGTACCCGGTGCAGCAGAGCCCCGGTCTCCTCGGCGTCCAGGGTGAGGTCGTACGTTGCCTGGACGGCCATCGTGTTACCGCCACCCGGGAGGTCGACCGGCAGCTCGGTGACGGCCGCGTCGGTGACCGCGCGCCAGTGGCCGGCCTGGTCGCCGAAGCCACCTGCGACGACATGGCCGGCCAGCCGGTCGGCCCATTGGGCGACGGACGTGCTCTTCTCCCCGAGCTGTACGGGGCGCCCCGCGACGGCCTGCCCGTACGCCCGGGTCAGGTCCTCCAGCAGGATGCGCCAGGAGACTCCGTCGACCAGCAGATGGTGCGCGGCGACGAACAGCCACGCGGGCCGGTCCGGGCCACGGTCCCCGACGAGAACCCGGAACAGCGGCCCCCGGGAGAGGTCCATCCCGCTCTGGGCGGCGCGTACGTACTCCTGCCAGGCGGCGGCTTCGGCGTCATCGACGTCGACGTCGGTTTCGACGTCATCCGCTCCGTCCGCACGCGTGAGATCGGACGTACAGGTGAGGTCGTGGACGGTGAACACCACGTCCAGGTCGACGGCCGGGGTGATGCGCCCGGTCCAGCCGCCGGCTTCGGTACGGGTGAAGAGCGTGCGCAGCGCGTCGTGCTGGGCCACCAGCGCGGCGACGGCGGAGCGCAGAGCGGTCAGGTCGGCGCCGGGGACCAGCTCGAAGGCCATGGACATCGCGAAGTGATGCGGCGCGACGGGGTGGTGCGCGAAGAACCACTCGCGGATCGGCGTCGGCCCGACGGGGCCGACCACCACACCCTGCGGCGCGGCGGGGCCGGTTGCGGGTGCGGCAGCGGTGGCGGACGCGGCGAGGTCGGAAATGTTCTGCCGGAGGAACACATCACGCGAGGTGAGGGCGATCCCGGCACGGCGGGCCCGGGAGACGACTTGGAGGCTGGAGATGGAGTCGCCGCCGAGGGAGAAGAAGTTGTCGTGCACCCCGACCCGCCCGACACCCAGCACCTGCGACCACACCGCCGCAAGGGCCTGCTCCGTCTCCGTACGCGGAGCAACATACTCGGAAGCACCCGAACCCAGATCCGGCACGGGCAGCGCACGGACATCGACCTTGCCGTTCACCGTCAACGGCAGACCATCCAGCACCACGAACGCCGACGGCACCATGTACTCCGGAAGCAACCCGGCCGCATACGCACGCAACCCCCCAACGACCACCCCGTCTGCCGCGTCGGCGGGTCCAGCGGCCGGGACCAGGTAGGCCACCAGCCGCTTCGCCCCCGGACGGTCCTCACGGACCACGACCGAAACCCGCCCCACCCCCGCATGACGCGACAGCACCGCCTCGACCTCCGCCAACTCGATCCGGAACCCCCGGATCTTCACCTGACCATCCCGCCGACCCAAAAACTCCAACCGCCCATCCCCACGCCACCGCACCACATCACCCGTCCGGTAGAGCCTGCCTCCGGAACCGAACGGATCCGCAACAAACCGCTCCGCCGTCAACCCACCCTGACCGTCATAACCCCGCGCAAGCCCCCCACCACCCAAATACAACTCACCCGGCACCCCCACACCCACCCGACACAACCCACCATCCAGCACATAAGCCCACGTACCATCCATCGGACCACCCAACGCAACCACCCCACCCACCACATCCACCCCGGTCACCGGACCGCACACGGCAAACGTCGTCGACTCGGTCGGCCCGTACACATGCACCAGATCCAGCCCCGGACACGCCTCCAGGACCCGTGCCATCGACGCACCCGACGCCGCCTCACCCCCCGTCCACACCTCACGAAGCCCCCCGAAACACCCCGCATCCTCCTCAGCCAGCAAATCGAACAACGCCTTCGTCAGAAAGACCCCCGTCACCCCACGGCGCACGGCATGCCGCACCACACCCGCCGACAGTTCGGCCTCGGCCACCACCACCGTCCCACCATTCAGCAACGGCACCCACACCTCATACGTCGCCGCATCAAACGAATGCGGAGAGTGAAACAACACGCGCTCATGGGCACCCGACGACCAACGCGAATCAGCAGCCAACGCCACCACATCCCCATGCGTCACCCCCACACCCTTCGGCACCCCCGACGACCCCGACGTAAACATCACATACGCCAAAGAATCGGACGACAACGAACCAGGCAGCGACTCCCCCTCAAACGCCTCCTGCTCAACCAACCCCGCACCGACCCGGACCGCCGCCACCCCACCGACCATCTCCACACCCCGATCGGTCACCACCAGCACCGCACCACTACGCCCCAGCACCTCCCGCACCCGCTCCTCCGGAAACCCCCCATGCAACGGAACGTACACACCCCCCGCCTTCAACACCGCCAACATCGCCACCACCACATCCACCGACCGCTCCAACAACAACCCCACCCGCGACTCCACCCCCACACCACCCGCACACAACACCCGCGCCAACCCCTCAGCCCGCACATCCAACTCCCCATACGTCAACAACACACCACCACACTCCACCGCCACCGCACCCGGCGAAGCAGCCACCCGCCCCGCAAACACATCCACCACCGAACCACCCGGCACCACACCCACCCCACCACACTCCACACCCACCACAGACTCCAACTCCACACCACCCACCATCGACACCCCACGCAACACAGCCCCACCACCACCAGCCACCAACCCACCCGCCAACTCCACCCAATGCCCAGCCAACCGCTCCACAGACCCCGCATCGAACAAATCCGTGCTGTACGAAACGATGGCGAACAGCCCTTGACCCGGACGCGGTTCGAATTCGAAGTTGAGGTCGAACTGTGCCGTCTCCACCGGCGGCAGCGTCTCCTCCACCCGCAGCCCGGGCAGGGTGAACGTCTCGCGCGGCGCATTCTGGAGCGTGACCGCGACCTGGACCAGAGGCGTCCTGCTCGGGTCGCGCTCAGGGTCCAACTCTTCGACCAGTCGGCTGAACGGCACCGTCTGGTGGGCGAAGGCCGCGAGCGTCGTCTCCCGCACCTGGCCGAGCAGAGTGGCGAAGTCGGCCGCCTCGTCGATCCGGGTCCGCAGGACGAGTGTGTTGACGAAGAAGCCGACGAGCCCTTCGAGTTCGGTACGTTCACGACCCGAAACGGCCGTGGCGACCGCGAGGTCGTTCTGTCCGCTGTACCGTGCGAGCAGAAGCTGGGTCACCGCCGTCAGCGCCATGGAGGTCGTCCCGCCCTGGCCGCGCGCCGCTTCGGTCAGCGCGGCCGCGAGCTCCTCCGGCACCCGGAAGGTGTGCAGCGCACCACGACCGGTCCGTACGGCCGGACGCGGCCGGTCTGTCGGGAGTTCGAGTACGGGCAGCTCCCGAAGCTGCTCCCGCCAGTAGTCCAGGTGTCCGTCGAGCACGTCACCCGCGAGCCGGCCGCGCTGCCAGACTGCGTAATCCGGGTATTGCAAAGGGAGTTCGGGAAGAGAGTGGGCGGTGCCCCGGACCGCCGCGGCGTACAGCTCGCTCAGCTCCCGGGTGACGATGCCCATCGACCAGCCGTCCGTGACGATGTGGTGCATGGTCAGCATCAGAGTGTGCAGGGAGGCGGAGCCCGACTCCGACTCCACCACCAGCAGTGCACGCATCAGTGGCCCGGTGCGCAGATCGAACGGTGTCGCCGCCTCCGCGCGGAGCGTCGTCTCCCGCTCCGCGTCCGAGCCGACCTCGACCACCCGGATCTGTACGTCGAGTCCGGCATGGACCCTCTGCACGCCCCGCCCGTCGACGGAATCGAATGTCGTGCGCAGGGCCTCGTGCCGTTCGACCAGTCCGGAGACGGCCGTGCGGAGCGCCGGCACATCCAGCGCACCGGTCAGCCGGAGCGTGGTGACGACGTTGTACTCGCAGGCTCCCGGTGTGAACTCGTCCAGGAACCAGAGCCTTTCCTGGGCGTACGAGAGCGGCAGCTCACCGTCCCGGTCCGCGGGCGCGATTCCGGGGTCGGGCAGCGGCAGCCCGCTCACTACCGTGGCCGTGTCGACGGCGACGGACAGGCCGGCGACGGTGGGATGGTCGAAGAGCGTACGCGGGGAGAGCCCGGCGCCCAGTGCGGCGCGGATGCGTGAGACCACCTTCAGCCCCGCGATGGAGTCCCCACCGAGGTCGAAGAAGTCGTCGTGGGCGCCGATCCGTTCGGTGCCGAGCACCGTCGACCAGATGTCGGCGACGGCTGTCTCCGTGCCGGCCCGTGGTGCGACGTACACCGACTCGGGGGCGGCGTCCGGGACCGGCAACGCGCGCCGGTCGATCTTGCCGTTGACCGTGAGGGGCAGGGCGTCCAGCTCGACGAACGCGGCGGGCACCATGTAGGCGGGGAGTACCGCGGCCAGGTACGCGCGCAGGGCGGGTACCTCCAGTGTCGCGCCGGTCGCCGGGACCAGATAGCCGACGAGCCGCTTCACGCCCGGCCGGTCCTCCCGCGCATCGACCACGACGGCACCGACCTCGTCGCGGGCCGCCAACACCGCCTCGATCTCCACGAGTTCGATACGGAAGCCACGGATCTTGACCTGTCCGTCGCCCCTGCCGAGGAACTCCAGCCGGCCGTCGTCCAGCCTCCGTACGACGTCACCGGTACGGTAGAGCCGCTCCCCCGAGCCGAACGGATCTGCCACGAACCGCTCGGCCGTCAGGGCTGCCCGGCCGTCGTAGCCCCGCGCGAGACCCGACCCACCGAGATAGAGCTCTCCCGGCACCCCCACCCCGACCGGCCGCAGGGCCCCGTCGAGCACATAGGCCAGGGTGTCGTCCATCGGGCGGCCGAGAGGTACGGGGCGTACGCCCCCCGTGTCACCGGCCCCGACCGGGCCGCAGAGCGCGAAGGTCGTGGCCTCGGTCGGCCCGTACACATGGACCAGTTCCGTGTCCGGGCAGTGCGCGGCCATCCGCGCCATCGCCGTCGGGGAGGCCGCCTCGCCCCCGGTCCAGACCTCCCGCAGTCCGGCGAAACACCCCGGGTCCTCGTCCGCCAGTGCTCCGAAGAGCGCGGTGGTCAGGAACATCGCCGTGACACCACGCTCGGCGGCGCGCCGTACCACCGGCGCCGACAGGTCCTCGTCGGCCACCTCGACGCAGCCGCCGTTGAGCAGCGGTGCCCACACCTCGTACGTCGCGGCGTCGAACGAATGCGGCGAGTGGAAGAGGACGTGCCGGTGCGCGCCGGAGGCCCATCTGCGGTCGGCGGCCAGGGCGACGACGGAGCGGTGGGTGACGGTGACGCCCTTCGGCTCGCCGGTCGACCCGGAGGTGAACATCACGTACGCCGGAGCCTCCGCCGCAGGCACCGGCACCGGGTGGCCCGGCTCGTCATCGGAGGAGTCGACAACACGCGGGCCTTCCGCCGCGTGGGCCATGTCGAGGAGAGCGATGTGATCCGGGACGCGGCGCGCCGTTCCGTCCGTCAGCAGCAACTCGGCACCACTGCGCCCCAGGATCTCCGCCATCCGCTCGGCCGGATGATCCGCGTGCAGGGGGACGTACGCGGCTCCCGCCTTCAGCACTGCCAGCATTGCCACCATCACGTCCGGCGACCGCTCCAGCAGCAGTCCGACACGCGATCCGACGCCGACGCCACGCTCCCGCAGAGCGCCGGCGATCCGGTCGGCCCGTGCGTTCACGGCCGCATACGTGAGGGTCACTTGGCCGTGCCGTACGGCGATCGCGTCCGGTGATGCCGCCACGTGTCCCGCGAAGAGCTCCGGTACGGAGGCGGCGGGGCGCAACGCGCCGACGCTGCCGCTCCACTCCCCGAGCACACGCCCGCGCTCGTCCCCGCCGAGCAGTGGCAGCGCGGCCACGGTCCGCTCGGCGCCGTCCCCCGACTGCCCTGCCCCGGCGAGTACTTCGAGGGAGCGGGCACAACTCTCGGTGAGCCGCCGTACCGTGTCCGCGTCGAACAGTGCCGGGTCGTAACCGACGGTCAGCTGGAAGTCGCCGGAGGGCCGGACGGTGAGGGTCAGCGGGTAGTTCGTCGACTCCACCGCGTCGAGGCCGGACAGCACGATGCCGTGGTCCGCGCCGGCGCCGGTGTCCACCGGGTAGTTCTCGACCACGACAAGGCTGTCGAACAGTGCGATCCCGGAGCCCACTTGGGTGGGCATCTCGTGCAGGGCGACGTGTGCGTACTCGACCGCTTCGGCCTGTTCGTCGCCGATACGCCGCAGCCACGCGCCCACCGGTGCGGCGGGCGCGACGTCGACGCGTACCGGCAGGGTGTTGATGAACAGCCCCACCGTGCTCTCGGCTCCCGGCAGTTCGGCCGGCCGCCCGGAGACCGTCGTACCGAAGACGACGTCCGAGGAGCCCGCGTACTGGGACAGTGTCAGTGCCCAGGCTCCGTGCACCATCGTGCCGACGGTCACCTGGTGACGGCGGGCGAAGTCCGTCACGGAGCCGGCTGTCCGGGCGGGAAGGCACAGCGAGATCCGTGCCGTCGAATGGGCGCGGTGCGCCGTGCCAGGTGTGCGGTCGAAGGGCAGCGCGGACGGCTCCTCGAAGCCGGCCAGCCTGTTCCGCCAGAACTCCAGTCCCGCCGTACGGTCGCGCGCGGCGAGCCATGCCAGGTGGTCGCGGAACGCCCCACGGGCAACAGGCCGTTGGACAGGTTCGCCGACTCGCCCGGCGGCGTGCTCCGCGTACTCGGCCATGACGTCCGACAGCACGGCGGCGCTGCTCCACCCGTCGAGCAGGATGTGGTGGAACGACCAGAGCACCTGTACCCGTCGCTCCGACAGCCGGGCCAGCGTCACCCGCGTGAGGGGTGCCCTGCCAGGGCCGAGGGCCATCCCCACGGCCCGGTCATCGGCGAGCAGTGAGGCGAGCGCCTCGCCGCACTCAGCCTCCGTACGGTCCGACCAGTCCAGCTGAGTCACGGGAAGGGTGACGTTCCGGTGCACGATCTGGACCGGCTCGGACACGCCTTCCCAGGCGATCGACACCCGCATGGCGTCCGAGGCGTCGACGGCGTGCTGCCAGGCCTGTGCGAGGGCGTCCAGATCGGTGACGCCGTCGAGAAGGAACGTGAACTGTTCGAGGTACGTAGCCGATTCGGACCCCGCGTCGAGGGTGGAGGCGGGGCCGGATGCCGAGGCCGGCTGGCTCAGCGTGTGGAAGAGCATGCCCGACTGGAGAGGCGTCAGCGGGTAGATGTCCTCGATCTCCGCCCCGCCTCCACCCGTTGCGCGGGCGGATCCGGTGATCAGATCGATCTCGTCCTGGGTGAGCCGTACGAGCGGGAAGTCCGAGGGTGAGAAGCCGCCGGCCTCGGGGCCCGCACAGTGCTCGATCAGCGAACGCAGCTCGGCCAGGTACCGCTCGGCCAGGCCCACGACAGTTCCACGGTCGTGCAGTTGGTCGGAGTACGACCAGGTGAAGGTCAGCACGCCGTCCTGGACCGCCCCCACGACTTCCAGAACATGGCCACGCCGCTCGGCGGGGTGGTGCTCACCCCCCGGGTTGAGAGTGAGGGCGCCGGCCCAGCGGCCGGGGTCGTCGGCTCCGCCGAAGTGCCCGAGGTAATTGAAGGCCAACTCGGGTACGGGCGCGCCGGCCAGGGGTGCGCCGGCCTGGCCCGGACCACACCGGAGGTAGCGCAGGGCTCCGTAACCGACGCCCTGGTCGGGTACGGCCCGCAGCCGCTCCTTCACCGCCCGTATCGTCCGCCGCCAGTCCGCCGGAGCGCCGGATTCCGTGGCGTTCGGAAGGTCCAGGGCGACGGGGTGGATGGCGGTGAACCAGCCGACGGTACGGGTCAGATCCGTGTCGTCGAAGATCTCCTCGCGACCGTGCGCCTCGATGTCCACCGCCCAGCGCCGCCCGCCGGCCCACGGCTCCACCGCCCGGGCCAGGGCGGCGAGCAGCACTTCGTTCGGCCGGGTCCGGTACACGGACGGAACGGCGTGCAGCAGCTCAGCCGTCTCTGCGGCCGTCAGCCGGAGGGAGACACTGCGCTCGGACTCCACGGTGTTGTCGCCGCCCGGACGGTCCACGGGAAGGCTGGTGGTCACGCCCTCCGTCATCTCCAGCCAGTACGGCACCTGCCCGTCGAAGCCGCCGGCGGCCGTGTGCCCGGCAAGCCGGTCCGCCCACTGCCGTACGGACGTGCCCTTGGGACCGAGCTCCGGCCGGCGGCCACTCGCGATCCGCTCGTACGCGGATTCCAGATCTTCCAGCAGAATGCGCCAGGACACCCCGTCCATCACCAAGTGATGCGCGATCAGCGCTACGTGGACGGCCTCGTCGGTGCGGGGGAGGGCGACGAGTACGCGAAACAGCGGGCCGTGGGCCAGATCGAGTCCGGCATGCGCCTGGGCCACAAGGTCGTCCCAGACGACGGTGGAGGGGGAAGGCGAGAGCGAGCAGGATTCATGGATGGTGACGACGGCGTCGAGCGGCAGCCCGGAAACGATCTCCCCCTCCCACATCCCCTCGGCGGTACGGGTGAAGGTGCTGCGGAGCGCATCGTGCTGAGCCAGCAGCGCGCCGACGGCGCCACGGAGGACTCCGATGTCCGTGCCGGGCGGCAGGGTGAACCCGGCCCCCATGTTGAAGTGCCCCGGGGCAACCGGATGTGTCTCGAAGAACCACTCCCGTACGGGAGTCGTCCCCACGGTGCCGGTCACCGTTCCGTGTTCGGCGAGCCGTACGGGACCGGTATCGACCCGGCCCGCCTTGGGGGCGAGAGCAGCGGGCGTGGGGTGGAGGAAGACGTCGCGGGAGGTGAGGGCGAGTCCGGCGCGGCGGGCGCGCGAAACAACCTGGAGGCTGATGATGGAGTCACCGCCCAGGTCGAAGAAGTTGTCCCGCACGCCGACCCGGTTCAAGCCCAGTACCTCGGTCCAGACCTCGCACAGGACACGCTCGGTCTCGTTGCGCGGAGCGACGAAAGTCGTTCCCGGGGACTCGAATTCGGGTGCGGGCAGCGCACGCCGGTCCAGCTTC